>MEMF01000002.1:335000-635000 GCA_001767855.1 Alphaproteobacteria bacterium RIFCSPHIGHO2_01_FULL_41_14
GATAAAGAAAGGGAAAGGGAAAAGTGCGTTTTTCCTTGCACAGCTGCCATATTTATTTTACGATGAGCCCATGATTATCGTTTCTGCCTTACAAACGGGATTACCTGTTATCACAGCCTAGCTTCGGCATACATTTTTTTGTATGCCGCGCAACTCACCTTATGTTTTCCATAGCGCGGTTTTTACCCATTATTATTTATTAAGGAACAGCTCTATGATTCGTATTGAAAAAATCTCTAAAAAATATGCCGACCAACAAGTGCTTTCACATGTTACGTATCACTTTCCCGAAAAAGAACGGATTGCCCTGATTGGGGCCAACGGGCAAGGCAAAACGACGCTTTTAAATATTTTAACCGCCCTTGACGAGGCGGACGAGGGGCAAGTCATTACCCCTAAAAACTTTCGACTGACCTTTTTGCCCCAATCTTATAATGAACACCCCAAGAGTACCTTATTAGAAGAGTGTTTATCGGGGCACAAAGACTTATATGCCTATCGGGAGAAGATGGAAGAGTGCTTGACAGAGATGGGTGCCCATTATTCGGAAGAAACCTTTGACGCCTATGAGAAAACTTTGGCTCTGTACGAAGTCAATGGCGGCTACCAGATCGAAGGGCGGGCTGAAAAGATCCTCATTGGGCTGGGGTTTAAGGAAGGCGGATTCAAGCAAAATCCCCAAGAATTATCAGGGGGGTGGCGCATGCGTCTGGAGCTCGCGAAGATCCTGATCTCTGACCCTGATCTCATTATTTTAGATGAGCCAACCAACCATCTGGATTTGCCCAGCATTGAATGGCTTGAAAATTATTTGATGAGCTTTAAGGGAACCTTGTTATTTGTTTCCCACGACCGCGTGTTTTTGAATAGCCTCTCCACCATTACGGTGCATTTGCACAAAGGAAAACTGCGTGAATACAAGGGGAACTTTGATTCTTTTTTAAAGCAACGTGAGTTGCTCAAAGCAGGACAAGAATCCTCCATTAAGAAACTCGAGACCCAAAAACAACACATGCAAAAGTTTGTGGACCGATTTCGGGCCAAATCGTCCAAGGCAGCGCAAGCCCAGAGTCGTATCAAAATGATTCAGCGTATTGATGCCTCCTTAGAGACTATTTCTGTGGAAGAGGAAGCACGGTCCTTTCATTTGCCTAAGCTGGCCTATCCCAAAGGTGGAAAAGAAATTTTAAAGATGGAAGGGGTGACCATAGGGTATACCCAGCCTCTTTTGTCGAATGTCTTTTTACACCTGATGCGGGGTCAGAAAATTGGCTTGATTGGGGCAAATGGGATCGGAAAAAGCACGCTTCTTAAAACAATTTCTGGAATGATTCCTGCCTTAAAAGGACAGGTCACTCTGGGTACAGAAGTAAAAATAGAATTCTATACGCAAGAAGCAGCAGAACAAATTAAATCTCAAGAAACGGTTCTAGCCACCTTGCGTGCAGAGAATCCTGCCTTAACAGAACAAGAGTTGCGAGCCCTCCTGGGAGCCTTTTTGTTCAAAGGCAATGATCTTTCAAAAAAAACAAAAGTTCTTTCAGGAGGAGAACGCGCCCGTCTTGTGTTTGCGTGCATTTTTGGGCGACTGCCGAATTTCATTCTGATGGACGAGCCCACCAATCACCTTGATATGCTCAGCAAAGATGTGCTGGCCGAGATGTTGCGCCAGTATTCAGGAACGGTTTTATTTGTGTCGCATGATCGTGATTTTGTGGAACATGTGGCAGATGATGTACTGGAGATAGAAGACGGGCGCCTCAGGCGCCCCGTATAAAGTCGGGTTGGAGAAAAAAATAAGGGGTTGAAGTAGCTACTTCAACCCCAAAAGGATTTTGTTTGAGGTTTTTATTTATTTAGCCGACGATCAGATGAAAAATTATATCACTTTCAACTTGTGTACTAAAAAAACATAGGATAGTTTGGACTCTAAGTTTAATTAAAGAGGAAAATATGAAAAAAATCATGATAACTACATCCCTAAGTTTTATAATTGTTTCCTCTGCCATGGCTGCAGGTTTTGACATGCAGGAAGAAACCCTGCCGGTTAGGTCTCACTTGAAAGGCCAGGTTACTCTTACCTTTAAAGAGGGGGAGTTTATAGTATATACCAACGGTGCCCCTCACAAGATTGATTGGCAGAGTATCACAGGTATTCCGGAAAACGTTCAAGAAGCACAGCTTAAGGCCTTTTTTTCTAATGGAGGCTCCTTGCACCTAAATTCTTTGGGAGATGAGGAGGATTATTCTTTAAAGGCTCATACCCCAGGCTTGGGAGGAGGGTGGTTGGACGGACTATCGGGTTTTGCATTTAGAAAGGTTATTCTAGGCTTTAGTGAAACAAGCGACAATGATATGTATTTTACAAAAGGGGAAGTTCTTGAAAGACTGAGAGATTCTTTGTCCGTAATGAACAGTGAAAGAGATAAACAAATCATAAGAACGTGCATAGCGCAAATTAGGGCAGGAAATAAGGAGATCTTAGAAGAGATAAGATATAATGTAAATCCAGCTAAAAGAGCTCTACGCTTAAAGCTCGCGCAAAAATAACGTGCTTAAAAATCCAACAATGAGAGAGGAATAGGGACTATTTAATAGATGTTTTTTAAACAGTTATCTGGGATAGTCCCTAGTTTTTTTTAATTTTCCTAAGAAAATGGAAGAACGCAAAAGCTCCTTTCCAAAGAAGCTGTGCTGCAAGAAAAATACAAAAAATAAAAATGTTTTCCAAAAAGATAAGGTATAGGATAGTTTTTACTAATATTTTTAGGAACTGTCTCAGATAACTAATCAAAATCATTAAAAACCCATTGTTTTATCTGAATTAGTTATCTGGGAGTCCCAAAAAGAATTATTTTTTGCGGATCATCTTGTAGAAATCGGTCCATGCGACGGTGAAGGCTCCGAACAAAAGGATGTTCGCAAAAACCATGAGCAAGGTTCCTGGTAAAGTGAAAGGCCCAAAAATTCCCATCCCGATTTTTATCTGATACATCAAAATAGAAAAGAGTCCCATAAGGATGAAAGGCAAGTTTATCAAGAAGGTAAGCGTTAAAACCACCGCTAGGAATTTCCAAGAAAACCCACGGGATTGGCGCCAAGAATCCATAAACGTGATTTTTTCTCCGAGCGCCGCTGCTGGCAAGATAAAGGAAAACCGGTAAGAGATATAAAAGACCGCTGCCATAGACACGCACGCAATCACGCTTCCAAAGATGCTGGAATAGTGTCCAACAAGGGTAGAGATCCCCACGCCGAAGAAGAGAAGAAGAGCGACACCTACCAAAAACACGGTTGATCTTTGAAGGTATTCTTTATTGGTCTCTTCGAAAGCAAAAATCTTAATCCCTTTTTTGGGAGATTCATAGAAGTTGATCCACTTGGGCACCCAAACGGACGCTGCCACAAGATTGATGGCCACACTGACAATGGCGACGATGGCTGACACAAACCAATGAGTAGATGTGAGGTAATAAGAGCTTAACGCATAGAAAATACTTGAAACCAAAAAGGGTACGGCCCAGCATTTCAGAAAAGGAATGATATTTTTAAAAGTAAAAGAGAGAGATCTTTTGACAATTTTTAGAATTGGTTCATTTTGTTTCATGGTTTTTACCCCTGTTATTTTAATGCTATCTCGTTTAAAGATGTTTGTAAATATCTTTTTCTCTGGAGTTCAGGATGACGCTTAAGTTCAAATCAGATCAATATCGCAAAACGAGGGGAGGATACTCTCGTTTTTTAAATGTTTTTTGTGAACATTGTGGCGCAAAAATACTTGTTTATCAGAAAGACGGTCCCGGGCTATTAAAACGGCTTTATTTAGACAGAATCTTTGCGCCGAAAAATTTAGAAAATTTTCAAAAGCTCTCGATAAGTCAACTACCAGATTTGGTTTGCTCGGAATGTAAAACTGTTCTGGCTGTTCCATACATTTACAGAAAGGAACAGCGCAAGGCATATCGGCTTTTTGTTGGGGCGGTTACTCAAAAGATTACAAAAATATGAATGTTTTTGAAATCGGAAGGGGGTGATTGGTGGTGGGCCCGGTAGGACTCGAACCTACGACAGCACCGTTATGAGCGGTGAGTTCTAACCAACTGAACTACAGGCCCCCGTAGAACAACTCTATTTTAGACACTACTCAATTACAAGATCACGTCAAGTAAAAAGCTTACTCTTTAGACGGAAGCCCTTCACTTTCAAGAAAGCTTTTCAACTTACGAGAGCGGCTCGGGTGCTTTAATTTGCGCAAAGCTTTCGCTTCGATTTGTCGAATACGTTCGCGTGTCACAGAAAACTGTTGGCCCACTTCTTCGAGGGTATGGTCTGTATTCATCCCAATGCCAAAGCGCATGCGCAACACACGTTCCTCCCGTGGCGTCAGAGAGGAAAGCACGCGGGTCGTGGCTTCGCGAAGATTAGACTGAATGGCCGCATCAATGGGGATAATGGAGTTTTTATCCTCGATGAAGTCGCCGAGATGGCTGTCTTCTTCATCCCCAATGGGGGTTTCAAGACTAATGGGTTCTTTGGCGATCTTTAAGACTTTCCGAACCTTTTCCAAAGGCATGGCCAGTTTTTCAGAAAGCTCTTCTGGGGTTGGTTCTTTGCCTGTTTCGTGCAACATTTGCCGAGACGTGCGTACCAGCTTGTTGATGGTTTCGATCATGTGAACGGGGATCCGAATGGTGCGCGCTTGGTCGGCAATGGAACGTGTAATGGCCTGACGAATCCACCAGGTGGCATACGTGGAAAATTTATAGCCGCGACGATATTCGAATTTGTCCACCGCTTTCATCAACCCAATGTTGCCTTCTTGAATAAGGTCTAAGAACTGAAGTCCTCGGTTGGTGTATTTTTTCGCAATGGAAATCACCAGACGGAGGTTTGCCTCAATCATTTCTGTCTTCGCGCGACTGGCCTGACGAGCGCCTTTTTGAACACGGCCGACCAAATGCTTAAACTCTAGAAGAGAAAGCTCTAGAATAGAGGGGATTTCTTGAATGGTGCGGATCAAATCCATCACTTCTTTGTTGGTGGCAAACGTAGACCACTTTTCACTTTTGGTTTTCAGGTTCTCTAGCCAAAGAGCGTCCAATTCTTGATCTTTGTAGACCTGCATAAAGGCTTCTCGTTTGAGGCCTGCTTCTTCTGCAAACTTTAAGAGTTTTGTTTCATCAGCCGTCACTGTTTTATTAAACTCATGCAGCTCGGTGGTAAGCCCTTCGATGCGCGCATTGCTGAGCCGAAGGTCTTGAATGAATCGAACCATTTCTTGTTTGTATTCTTCGTATTCTTTTTCCAGCTTGGCAGGGACAGCTTCCCTTGTTTTCCGAGCCCGATTCCTCTGGAGACGAATCTTGTGCATCTTCTTATCAAGCTTTTTGATTTGATCAAAGAGCTCCAAAGCTTTGGGGAGCAAAGCCTCTTCAAGGGCAGCGAGGGAAGAACCACCTTCTTCTTTGGCAGAGTCTTCTTCGACTTCGGTTTCCTCTTCCTCTTCTTCAATTTCTTCTGTGATCAAAGTTGCGGCAAGAGGGTCACCTTCCTCTTCGAAATTAATGGTTTCTTCGTAAGGGGTATCAAGGGAGATAATTTCGCGCAGAAGAAGGTTTCCTTCTTTCAAAGCCTCTGCCCATTCTAAAATGGCGGCGACCGTGCGAGGGCTGGCGTAAAGAGAGTTCGCTAAAAGTTCCTTGCCTCCCTCAATACGTTTGGCAATTTCAATTTCCCCTTCGCGGGAGAGCAGTTCAACGGATCCCATTTCCCTGAGGTACATGCGTACAGGATCATCTGTGCGTCCTCCCAGGTCACCTGTGACCAAAGCTTCGCTGCTAACGGGAGCATCCAGCTCGTCGACGACTTCCTCTTCTTCCTCTTCAGCCGAATCAGCGTCTGTGGATCGGTCGTTGTCTTCTGTGGTAATATCGATGCCAATGTCAGCAAAGGTTTCAAGAATGGAATCCATCATCTCTTCGGAGACGTTTTTTTTGCCTTTTCCAACGATACGGTTAATTTCTTTTTGGGTTACAAATCCACGCTCTTTAGCATCATCGATGAGTTTTTTCAAGTCAGCTGCCATTTTTTCCTTGGAAGAGGCTAGAAGTTCTTCGTCCTGAAAATCAGTCATTTCTTTGTCCACGATCTCTGTCGTAAATTTGCTCATTATCTCACCTATAATCTACAGTTGTCCCTATCAGAGCCCTCCATCATATCATAAACGACATAAGTCGCATCAATAAAATAGAGGCTACTCTTCCTTCTGCTCATCGCTTAAGACAAAGCTTTCTTTCAGCCGTTTGTAACGTTGCCATTCTTCCGAAGAAAGAGTTGTACGCAATCGTTCTTTGGCATGCTCGAGCTCTTCTTTCTCCCCTAGTTTTTGCCCATATAATTGGTGCACTTGGTTCCAGCTTTCCAAAATGAGATCTAGAGTTGAAAGCCTAAGAAAAGGAGCATGGATAAAAAGATCTGTCGCCAAGATGGTTTGCAGCGTCTTTTCGTATCCATAGTTTATCAGATAAGAGGTCAAAGTCTCTTTTTCAAGAGTATTATTTTCAGAAAAGTAATTTATTATTTTTTTTTGTATGTCTGCGTGGGCAGGGGTTTGAAACTGCAGTAAGGTAAACTCTTCGTGAATGTGCTCTTCCAAAGCCGGATTCAGCAAAATACTGGCCAGTAAAATACGCTCTTGTATCAAAATAACGTCAATTTTTTTAGGAGAAAGGGGTTTAGACTTAGAAAAGGTTCTTTTGGAGGGTGCGTTCCAGAGAAAGAGACGATTCTTAAATTCTTGTTTGTAATAATTTTTAACAGCTGGATCTTGAATTTGGAGACAAAAATCTTCCAATGTTTTTTCAAGCAGCGCTTTTTCTTCAGGTGTTTTCCGCAGATAGTGGCGGATTTCTGTTTCCCATAAGAGATTAACGAGGGGTTGAGCTTGTTGAAAAAGCGCGTACCATCGGGCGAGGCCTTCTTTTTGGATGAAGGTGTCGGGATCTTCGAAGGCGGGCAAGGTGAGGAAAGACAGCGACCTCCCAGGTTTGAGAAAGGGAATGGCGCGTTCTGCTGCCCGTCTCGCCGCCCGTTGGCCTGCCTCGTCCCCATCAAAACACAGGACAGGTTCGGCACACAGTTTCCACAGCAATTGAATTTGCTCTTCTGTGAGGGCCGTTCCCAAAGGGGCAACCACCCGTTCATACCCATGTTGAGCAAGACTGATCACATCCATATAGCCTTCCACCACCACCAGAGGGTCTTTTTTTTGGGCAGATTGCTGCGCGTGGGGCCAATTATAGAGAGTATGCCCCTTGTGGAAAACGGGGGTTTCCGGTGAGTTTAGGTACTTGGGTTCCCCGGGTCCCAAAAGGCGCCCTCCAAAGGCAATGACTTTGCTTTTGCGATCTAGAATGGGAAACATGATCCGATGTCGGAATTTATCATGCCAACTGCCGTCATCCCATTCACTCAGCAGTCCCGCCATTTTAATTTGATCCAGGGTGTGTCCTTTGGCTAAAAGATGGGTCAACAGACCTTTGTCGCTGGAGGCCGAAACACCCAAGCGAAATTTTTTGAGAGTGGCGGGCACCAGGTTTCTTTGGCGGAGGAGATAGTTCAGAGCTTCCTTTCCGTCAGGAGA
Source organism: Alphaproteobacteria bacterium RIFCSPHIGHO2_01_FULL_41_14 (assembly GCA_001767855.1). NCBI lineage: Bacteria > Pseudomonadati > Pseudomonadota > Alphaproteobacteria > Alphaproteobacteria bacterium RIFCSPHIGHO2_01_FULL_41_14. The sequence continues at coordinate 342,643 of MEMF01000002.1, forward strand.
AGCTAATTGATGTTCGAAAAATTGGCAGGCATGTTCTAAAATCTGTTCCAGAGTTTGTTTGGTTTGATCTTCTTCTGGATGAGAGGGGGCGAGGCGAGGCAGGGTAACCCCAGCCATTTCTGCGGCGTGTTTCACCGCTTCGATAAAGGTGAGATGGTTCTGGTGAATGAGAAAATCAAACACAGACCCATGCTGACCACATCCAAAACAGTGATAAAACTCTTTCCCATTATTGACGGTGAAAGAAGGAGTTTTTTCTTGATGGAAAGGACATAGCCCATGGTACTCGTGCCCCTTTTTTCTCAGCTGAACTGTTTTGCCAATGAGTTCTGAAAGGGTAAGTCGTCTTTTAATTTCAGCTAAAAGAGATTGTGGGTACATCACATCAGTTTCTGTTTCACAAGCAAGGATGCTTTTCCAAAATCCATTTTGCCCGCATACAAGTCTTTGAGACAGGCCATCACTCTGCCCATGTCTTGGGGAGTTTTAGCTGCCATTTCTTGGATGGCTTGGCGAATGGCGGTTTCTATTTCTGCGTCGGTCATTTGTTGGGGCAGAAAGGATTCAATGACAGCAATTTCCACCTGTTCTTTTTCGATGAGATCTGGCCGATTTCCTTTGTCAAAAAGATCAATGCTGTCTCGTCTTTGTTTAATCATGGTTTGGAGGACTTGCAAGATTTGAGTATCAGAAATACCTTCCATATTGCCGGTCACGCGGACATCGATATCTTTTTGTTTTACATTGGCGAGAATCAAGCGAATGGCAGACAGGCGTTCTTTGTCTCCTGACTTCATGGATTCTTTCATGGCGGCATTCAGTGTATTTCTGAGCATAATCATTTCCTTTTTTCGTGACGGTTAAGACGGTTAATGTGCTGGGGGTACAGACTTTTCTTGCCCAAATGTTGGGCATAAATGGGCAAAGTCTCGGTAATGCGTTGAACATACCCGCGGGTTTCACCATAAGGAATACTTTCAATCCAGTCAATGAGATCTGCCTCTTTTGAGTCTGGGTCTCCATAAACTTTTACCCATTCTTCCGCCTTATGAGGGCCCGCGTTATAGCCCGCTAAAGCGACAACATAATTGCCCTTGAATTGCTTTAGCATCCCCGAGAGGTACACACTTCCAATATCAATATTTTTGTGGGGTTGGCGTGTCAAATCTTCTTTGCGGAGCGGAATGCCCAATCTCTTGGCGATTCTCCGGGCTGTTGTATACACCAGCTGCATAAAGCCGCGGGCATCTGCCGTACTAATGGACCGAGAATTAAAGTTGCTTTCCTGACGGATAATGGCATGAATGAGCACCTCATCCACGAAGGGATGAGAGAGGCTTTCTGGAGACAGTTTTAGGGTGGGATATGCTTTCTCTATGAGGACTGGGCTTTTTTGGCCCATGAATTTAGCCACAATAACGGCGAGCTGAGGCATGTTCACTTCATGACAAAACTCAACCAAAAACTCACCCATATCTTTTTGTCCATTTTTAGACAGATAGAAAAGTATTTTTTCTTTTTCTGAAGCAAATCCATAAGGGGCCAGCAACTTGAGGGCATGAATAAGCTCTGATTCTGGCTCGGTCAACGTGACTGGTTTGGGAGTCTTGGAGAGTTTAAGAGTAATGGATTTGCCCAGTTTTTTAAGGGAGATTTGACCATAGTACGTGTGGGGGAACTCGGCTGCTTTTTGGTACCATGATTCGGCATCAGATTCGTTTCCGGAAGCCTCGCGCGCGCGTCCACACCAATAGGCCATTTTGGATTTGCTGAGAGGGGTCGAGACAAAATCATAAAGCCCCTCAAAGCGCTTGAAAGCTGTGTCTGGTTTTTGTTGTTTTCTGAGCTCTATCCAGGCGGCGAGCCACTCGCCTTCTGTATAATCCACCTTAGTTTTGAGTGTTTCAGGAGAAATCGGATACTTTTCAAAAATGGCATATGATTTTTGAAAGTCTTGACGATGCAAAAAGTAGCGGGCGAAATAGTTTCGGTATCGTTGCAGTAGATCAGAATAGCCCTCAAAAGTCCCAGAGGCCACCGCCTCTTCAAACACTTTTAAGCCGGTGTCATCTTGATTCTTTGCGAGCAACCATTTGAGATATTGGAAGGTGAGTCCAGGATATTGTTTGAAATGGGGGGGGACGCCTGCCCATTTGAGGCGAAACTGGCTTTTCTTTTGAATGAGATTGATGGCAAAATCCACCACCGCGCGGTTCTTTTTAGAAATATATGGCTTCATTTGTTTCAGCCCATAATAGTTGCCGTCTAAAATGAGTCGATCAAGACGCTTATGGTTGGTTTCTGCAGATAGATAGGGCTTAAACAGTTGATAAAAAGCCTGTTCATCCTTGGGTTTAAAGTCGGTATGAATCCACAGATATTCAATTTTAGGAAGAGCTGTTTTCTTGGGGGTTGTCTTGAGCAATAGGTTGGCATAAATGAGCGCGCCTTTGGAAGTCAGGGGTGGATAGGCATTGAAATATACCATCACCGTTTTGTCGGGGGTTGTGGCATTGATGGATTGCTCTGTCATCTCTCGGATTTTCTCTGCGTCAGGCCAAAAAGGATTTTCTTTTAGAAAAAGGACCCTCTCTTCAAAAGGACCAGGATGGCGGGTATATTGAACCCACGCCGCTGTTTTGTATTCAAGGGGGCAGGCTTTCTGATCCGGCAACAGCGGCGGGCGATCTTTTTTCAGAGACTGGATGGCTAAATCAAAAGACTCTTGGCAAGATAATGGTTTGGGAGATTGTAAAGTAGTGGACCAAGAAGCAAGGCCAGACCCCAGCATAAGAAGGAAGGAGATAAAAAAGAGCACTTTTATTTTAATGACCTATCTAGAATAGTTTTGTAAAACACAGTTTAGATAAAATATGGATTTTGGGCAACTGAACAATCACTTCATCTTCCCTTTCAGGTCTATAAGGTTGCGTTAGGTGTAGGGGAATGATAGATTTTTAGAATGAATAAGTTTTTTTTAATGGGTATGGCGACACTTGCGACGGTTGCTCTTGCCGATCCCCCTTCCTTTGTGGGGGACTTTAAAGGGTTTTACTTTGGGCCTGCTTTGGCGGTTGGACGCACTACCATAGGGGTGACGAATCAGCGCTATAGGCAGAACCATTTGATGGTGGGTGGTCTGTTCGGGTATGGCCATGTGACCCTGTCGGATTTATATTATGGGGGCGAGGTCGGCCTTTCTCATGATACGTTCTCTCTCAAACAAAATGGGCAACGGGTGGAGAAAAACAACCAGGTGGAAGGAGTGCTTCGGTTTGGCCAGCTGATTCAAAATAACTTCTTGCCCTATGTCGGACTGGGTGCCGCCTATTCTGACTATAAAATGCAAACGAGCACCCAAAATAAAGAGTTCCATACAACGGATTTAATTTCAGAAGTGGGGGTGGATGCGTTTGTCCGATCCCATTGGGTGATCCGGTCTTCTTTCCGATATCAACGAGGGCTTTCCACACAGGGCAGCCTACCGGTGGATGTGCAGAAAAAACCCAACTCTTTTTTCATCAAGATTGGGGCGTCTTATATTCTATAAAGACGTTGAACCCCTACGCGTCACCATTACCCAGCTGAACAGCAGTGGCGAAGGCATGGCTGCGACAGAGGGCGGTGAGACTGTTTTGGTGCCCTTTGTTCTGCCCGGTGAGGTGGTGGAAGTCTCCCTTGATCCCGCCAGTGTGCGGAGTGCTGTCCGACGGGGACGGCTGGAGAAAATTGTCACCACTAGCCCCCATCGTCAAGTGCCACCCTGTCCTTACTTTGGTCGGTGTGGAGGATGTCAGCTTCAGCACTTGGATCCAGCGTTTTACAAGGCGTACAAAAAAGAATTAGTGGCAGAGGCTTTTCAGGCGCACAAGCTAGAGACACCTCTTTTAGATCCCGTTGTTTTTGGGCCAGGTGTGCGCCGCCGCATTAACTTTAAGGTCACCAAACAACAGACTAAAATTTTATTGGGTTATCATCAAAGGCGCAGTCACGAGGTTTTGGATATTGATCATTGCCCTCTCTTATTGCCTGACTTTAATCATCTTTTGGCGCCTTTAAAAGAAGCGCTGCGATCGTGCCTGATGGAAAAAGAAGAGGCCAATATCTTCCTCACCAAAGTGCAGAATGGGTTTGAGGGGGCCATCGTTTTTGAATCTCCCAAAAAGCTTTCTCTTTCTCAAATAGAGGCGTTGACTACCTGGGCGATCCAGCATCAGGTCATCCGTCTTATGGCTCAATCCTCCAAGGGCGAAGAGTTGTTGGTGCATCAAGCCTCTCCCCACGTGGATTTTTCGGGTGTGTCCGTTTTATTCCCGCCCCATGCTTTTTTGCAAACCAGTGAAGCCGCCGAAGCGCATATGGTGAAGATTGTTCTTTCCTTATTGCCCCCATCGGCGAAAAGAGTGGCTGACTTATTTTCTGGCCTTGGGACTTTTAGTTTTCCGCTGGCAGGGCACGCGGCTGTGGAGGCCTTCGACGGGGATTTGAAAGCCGTTCAATATCTGAATCTTTCTGCCCAACATAATAAATTACCCCATCTTCTCCGCGCAACTCAGCGGGATTTATTTAAATACCCCGTGTCCTCCGAAGAGTTAAAAGCGTATGATGCGGTGATTCTTGATCCGCCGCGCGCGGGGGCCGTGAACCAAATTAAACAATTGATGGGATCTTCAATAGAAACCATCCTCATGGTTTCTTGTAATGCCAACACCTTTGCGCGCGACGCCCACTTGCTGGTGAAAAGTGGATACAAGATGAACGAAACCCATCTAGTGGACCAGTTCTTGTGGTCTCCCCATATGGAGCTTATTTCTTCTTTTTCTCGTTAGACGATTTGTCTGCCTCTTTGGGTTTGCGATAGGGAGGGGTAATGACCCCCATGGACATCACCATTTTGATGCCTGTTTCCACCGACATCTCCAGAATCTTTACTTCTTTTTTGGGCACAAACAGCAGAATCCCAGAGGTGGGGTTGGGCGTTGTGGGGATGAACACATTCACAACTTCGTCAGAGGACTTTTCCTGAATCTCTCCCTTAGTGACGCCCGTCACAAAACACAATGTCCAAATGCCCCGTCGGGGATATTCAATCAGACCCACGTCTCGGAAAGACGAAGATTCTTTGTCCAAGACGGCCTGGGAGACTTGCTTAAGAGTGGCATAAATGTTGCGGACGATGGGCATGTGCGAGACAATTTTTTCGCTAAGATTCATAAAGTATCGACCCAAGAATCCTTTCATCAAAGCCCCCACGAGCGTGGCGCCTACGAGGGTCACAATCATGCCATAGCCCGGGAAATATCCATAGAGATGGGAGAGGGAATCTGGCATGATGGGGCGCACCATGTCATCAATAATCCGCACCACCCAGGCCACCAAATAAATGGTTAGAAGAATGGGTGTTGAGACAAGGAGACCACTTAAAAAATAACTTTTTAATTTAGAGAGTAAACTGGGTTGGGGAAGGGTGTTAGTCGCAGCAGTTTTCATGGAAATCCTTTTGGTGGGTGTGGGGTAAAACTTGGAAAAGACACTCGGCATGGGGATAGAGGCTGAGAAGTTCTTTTTTAATTTCTTTGGCAATTTGATGGGCTTGTTCCACGGACACTTCTTTCTTCATAATCAAATGTCCTTGGATAAACTCTTCCTGGCCAGACGTACGTGTTCTTAAATGGCAACATTTCCCCACCTCTGGGTGCGCCTCGATGACGTCTAAAATTTTCTGGCGATCGGGCAGGGGCAGCTCACTATCAAGCAGCACTTTAAAGGCGGACACAATGATGGTGTACGCGGTGAACATAATATAAAGAGCAATGCCTGTCCCAAAGAGAATATCCACATACTGCCACTGAAAGAGAATATAAGTTCCAATGGAAAAGAGAACGCCTAAGTTGAGATACAGATCTGCTTTGTAATGGGTGGAATCCGCCAAAATGGCGATAGACTTGGTTTTGTGAATGACATAACTCTGGAATCGTACCAAGGCAGACGTCAAGACGATGGCAATACAGGTCACGATGATGCCGGTCAAAGGGCGTTCTAGGGGATGGGGAGAGATGAGACGTTCTATGGCTTCTTTCAATACAAAAGCGGCTGATAAAATAATGGTAATCGATTGAAATAGGGCAGAGAGAGCCTCAATTTTGCCGTGTCCAAACTTGTGTTCTTCATCAGCCGGTTTCACGGCCAAATAAATGGCAATCATGTTAATCACCGAGGCGATGAAATCAAGAACAGAGTCCACGAGGCTGGAGAGCAAACTGATGGAGTGCGTCGTGTACCAGGCATAGCCTTTGGCACCGATCAGAATAAAGGACACAGAGACAGAGGCGTACGCTGCCAAACGCTTCAAAGCGTTCTTATCTTTTGAAAGGTCGCTCAATTTAAAATGTGAATGGCATGCTGTCATGAAACCCCGGTTGTTTGGGATCAGCCTATCACTCTCCCCTTAATTCTTCAAGATTTGTGAAAAAAGAGAGAGATTCCGGATTGGCTAAGGCTTCTTTGTTTTTGATGGGCAGGCCTTGCAAGGCGCTCGCAACAGCCTGTTCCACAAGTTTTCCATTTTTTGTGCGGGGGATATCTGGCACCTGAAAAATAAGATCCGGTACATGGCGCGGGGTGGTATTAAAGCGAATCTGATGCTTAATTTTGCCGATCAGCTGGGCATCCAGGGTGTGTTGATCTTTTAATTTCACAAACAAAAGGATGCGGATGTCGCCCTGATACGGTTGGCCCACCACGATGCTTTCTAGAACTTCTTCCAATTGTTCCACTTGGCGATAAATTTCGGATGTCCCAATACGGACGCCGCCTCGATTCAACACCGTGTCTGACCGCCCATGAATAATGAACCCTTTATGCTCTGTGATTTCTGCAAAATCGCCATGACACCAGACGTTTCTAAAGTCATCAAAGTAGGCGTCGTGATATTTTTGACCGTCGGGATCATTCCAAAACCCGAGCGGGCGTGAGGGGAACGGCTGGGTGCAGACAAGCTCGCCCTTTTTCTGGGTGATGGACCGCCCCTTGTCATTGAAAATTTTAACATTCATTCCGAGACCTGCGGCTTGGATTTCTCCTCGATGAACGGGTTTCAAAGGTGTGCCCAGGACGAAACATGAAATGATGTCCGTCCCGCCGGAGATGGAGGCGAGGAGCATATCTTTTTTAAGGTGTGTGTAGACGTATTCAAATCCTTCCGCCGGGAGGGGAGATCCTGTGGACGTCATGGTTCTGAGTGCTGAGAGATCATGGGTGGTTAGAGGGGAGGCGCCTTCATTTTGCAAGGCAGAAATGTATTTGGCAGAGGCCCCAAAGAGGGTCATTTTTTCTTGCTCGGCATAATCAAAAAGAATATGGATGTTCGGCCAGGCAGGCGACCCATCATACAGCAACAGCGTGGCGCCTGAGGCCAGTGCTGAGACTTGCCAATTCCACATCATCCATCCACACGTAGTGAAATAAAAAACCCGATCATGCTCGCGAATGTCAGAATGAAGTTGATGTTCTTTGAGGTGCTGCAGAAGCGTGCCTCCCGCCCCATGGAGGATACATTTGGGAACACCCGTTGTGCCCGACGAGAACATAATGAACGCCGGCGTATTAAAGGGGAATCTGTCAAAGACAATGTCTTGGGGGTGGTACGCCTCTAGAAGGGATGACCAGGGCGTCGCGTGAGGGGGTATCTCAGGTGTTTTCTCCCCCCCATAGGAAAACACAATTGTTTCTTCTAAAGAGGACAGTCCTTTTTGAACGGCGCCCAGTTTCTCTGTGATTTTATGATGTTTTCCCCGATAGAGATAGTAATCCGCAACAATCAGAAATTTGGGTTGAATTTGGTGAAACCGATCCAGGATGCCGGGCACGCCAAAGTCGGGAGAGCAAGACGCCCAAATACCCCCGAGCGCTGTGGTGGCCAGCATGGCAATGATGGCTTCGGGGGTGTTGGGGACCAAACCTGCCACACGGTCTCCTTTTTTGAGGCCCCTTTGTTTGAACGCTTGAATGAGGCAAGAGACTTGGTCTTGAAGATCGATAAAGGTGAGAGAGCGCTTCACTTGGTCTTCCCCCCAAAACACAATGGCCGTTTCGTTCGTTGTTTTTCGGAGGAGATTTTCTGCAAAGTTCAGCGTGGACGTGGGGAAAAAAACGGCCTTCTCAATATCGGTTTCGTTTTCTAAAAACGGGCCTGGTCCGATGTGGCCTTTCACGTCACAAAAGCCCCAAACTGTTTTCCAAAAGGTTGCCATATTCTTGACAGACCATTGATGAAGCGTGTCATAAGAGTCGCATGACACACCTTCTGTGTCGTGCAGATATTTCAGAAAAGCGTGGACTCTGGTTTTCTGAAGGAACGCAGCGGTGGGGGACCATAAGGCAGAGTTATTCATAATAAGCCCGCTATGCACCAAAAAAAAGTGTGAGAATAATTTTCCTGCAGTGGTTTTTGAATAGACTAAGCATGGGCTTCTAAAACTTGCTTCGCATGCTGATAATATTTAAATTCTATCAGATTGTTCGAAGGATCAATTAAGAAAAAGCTCCAGTGCCAGCCCGGTTTGTCTGTAAATCTTTCAAATAAGTCTTCATAAAAAGAAGCGTTTTTTTCTTTGGAATTTTCGTAAAGTTTCAAAAGATCTTCTTTTTTATTAAGAATGATTCCAAAATGGCGGGGGTACATTTTGACCTCTTTATCAATGCTGCTCGGATCTAAATGACAAACAAGTTGGTGCCCAAAAAAATTAAACACCACATAGTCATCATATTCTCGCCCTGCCCGTTGATTTAATATTCCTTCATAAAAAATCTTTGATTTTTCCAAGTTATCCGAGGGAATGGCTAAATGAAATATTGTCATACTATCAACCTTTGAATGAAAGGATCATACATGAAAATAGATGGTACAACAAATATTTTCAGATAGGATGAAAAAGGAATTTTTACAAATAAAGAAGGCCGTTAAACAAAATAGATATCTCTGATTTTTATGAGACATTATCCTCCACCAACCGAATCTCGATGCGCTCTAAAGACTTTCCGGGTCGAACCCTTTTTAAAGACACAAACCCCACTTCTTTGGTGGATTTCACATGGGTGCCGCCACAAGGCACCTCGGCAAACCCTTCGATTTTCCAGAAACGCCGCTGGGTGTCGCGGTCCGAAAAGTCGGTGAGAATGGGGTAATCTTTTTCGATGATTTTGTTAAATTCCGTTAAGAGGTCTTCAAAAATTGCTGAGATGTTTGTCTCTAATCTAAAATCTATGCGCGCTTTGGTTTCAGAGATATGGGCGCCCAATTTCTCTAACTGAAACTTTCGAGTGACCAGTTCCAAAATCAGCTCCGCGGCAAAATGGAGGCGCATGAGCCTATATCGACGCGGCCAATCGATGGCCATCTGCACCGCCAGGCCGGCGGTAAAGGGATGATTCTCCCCCACCGTATAGTAGATGCGGGTTCCCTCCATGCGAGAGCCTAAAATCTCAAGACCATTCAGGGTCGCCCGATCACTTTCTTGTCCCCCAGAAAAAGAGAAGGCGATGGTCTCTTCCAGCAACACCTCATTTCCGGTGACAGAAACGATTTTGGTGTCTAAGCTTGCTTGATACGGATTGATCCAAAAAACTTTTTTCATTTTTTATTCTCCTACGGGCGCTGTAACATTGTCCTTACTTTTGCATTGTTAAGATAAAAAGGAGAGCCCCTCTTTATCGTCTTTGAAGAAAGAGCGAAGCCATCTACACATTAAGGGAATATCCTTCATCAGTTGTCTTCAGCAGATTCTCTCCAGAGGCAAGCCCTATCTTTTGTTTCAGTTTATAGAGATGCGTTTCCAGCGTGTGGGTGGTGACGCCTTCCGTATATTTCCAGACGTCTTTCAGCAACATGTCTCGACTGACCGCAGCAGGATGAGCTTTATAAAGATAGGCCAGAATCTCTGTTTCTTTTTCTGTGAGAATACAATTTTTGGTGGCGTCCGGGTGCACGAGGCGACGATTATTTAAATACAGTTTAAACTCACCCAGGGTCAAAATAGAGGGGCTGAGGGGTTCTGCTAAATGGGCTTTGAGTACTTTTAAAGAAACGGGACGCTCGAGCACCCGCACGGGAAAAGGGAAGGGCGGTATTTTTGTGGAGGGGGAGACGAGGATATAAAGCATCGCGTGGGGATGTTCTTCGTGGTATTTTTTAATAACCGCCGCGGGGATAGCATCAAAAATAATGGCCTTGAGAGCGGGATCTTTTGGATTCTCTGTGATTCTGAAATCTGGTGCCAAATAATCAGTAAGAGCTTTGGCAACCACCGGAGACGCACAGTGTAAAAAAACCAGAGGCTTCATTTTAGGGGTGCCTTCGAGAGGATGAGTTGAACCGCTTTTTCTTTCATCAAATCTGGTTTTTTGGGCTGCGTCCCTGTGTCTTTAAAAAGGATATGGGGCACGATGCCTTGCTTATCCAACGATTGACCGGAGGGCGTGTAGTACAGTCCCGTTGTCAGCTGAATGGCCGCATATCCCGGAGGGATGGGGAGGATGGTTTGGACGGATCCTTTTCCAAAGCTTTTTTCGCCCACCAAGAGGGCTCGTTTATGATCCTTCAGGGCAGCAGCAACGATTTCGGCAGAAGACGCAGTCCCACCATTCATCAAGATCACAATGGGGGTATTCAGCAGGGCGCTTTTTTTTCCGTCCGCATAGTACGTTTTGTCATTCTTGGGATGCCGTGTTTTGATGGAGATGATTTTGCCCTTGGATAAGAAAAGATTGGTGACTTCTAAGGCCTCTTCCAATATACCCCCGGGGTTATTACGGAGGTCCAGGATGACGCCTTTCAGGGGCCTTTTCTGTGCCTTCAGCAGGTCGTGGAGATGACGCCCAATCTTATCGTTAAAGTGCGACAATCGCACAAATAAAATATCGTGGGTGAGGGACCATTTCAATGCTTTTAGATTGATTTTTGACCGCCGGAGTTTGAACGCCATCACTGCTTCTTTGCGGCGCACCTTTAAGGAGAGCAGCTCGCCCACCTGTCCCTTGATCTTATCCCGAATCTCGAAAAGCGGCAGGCCCACCACCGGTTCGTCATCGATTTCCAAAAGTTCATCACCTGCCAATAATCCCGCTTCAAAAGCGGGAGAATCATCAATGGGGCTGAGGATCACAATTTTGCCATCCAGCAAAGTAAACTCAATGCCAATGCCCCCAAACTGGCCTTTTAAACTGTTCAGAACGTCTTGGTATTTCTCGGGCGAAATATAGGTAGAGTTATCATCTAGATGGCTCATCATACCTTGAAGGGCGGATTCGATGAGGGTTTCATCCGAAACAGGACGGACGCTTTCACTGCGCACGTAGCGAAAGACATCGTCGAAAAGTTTGAGCTGGCGATAGGTCTCAGAGTTGCCAAAGGAGGAGAGAGAAAAAAGACAGAGAAGAGCAATAAAGAGTTTAGGTGTCATGTTAAATTTTCAAAATATGGGGTTTGATGGGCACGCCATGATTGCGTAATTCGAGATAGAGATAGTTTTTGTCCTCTGTTGGGAGCAGCCCAAGGGGGTCTCCCGCGTGGACCTCTTGCCCCACAGAGACGTCTAATCGGTCTAGCCCTGTTAAGAGCAAGGAATAGGTTTTCTGGAATCCGATGATGAGAATTTTATTGTACCGGCGGAAGGGGCCGGCGTATAAGATTTTCCCACTCACGGGCGACAAAATATGGGATCCTGCACGGGCTCTGAACACAACCCCTGAGCCATCCGGGTTTTGGGATGTCTTTTGATTAAACGGGGTAATAATGGGGCCTTGAGTGGGTGACAACAAAGAGATTGTTGGGACGGCGGAGGGCTTTCTAAAAGACGTCTGATCTTTTTCAAGATGCTTGATGAGATCCGCAATGGAGCTGGATCTTTTGGCCAACTTCTGGGCTTTGTCTTCTGTTTCTTTGCGCTGAGACAGTGTCTTCTGGATTTGACTTTTCTTTTGTCGCAGCAAGTCTTCAAGGTGGGCATATTTTTTCTGATACGTGGCGAGCTTTTCATTCAGCTCTGCTTTTCTTTGAGAGGTTTGTTCCTTCGTTTGTTTGAGGGCAGAAAGCTCTTTTTGCAGCGTCTGCATTTCTTTGTGGAGCGCGCGAACATAGCATTGGAAAATGGAAAAATTCCGTAGCACATGGGGGCTCTGCTCATCCGACCGAATGATGTGCGAGGGTGCCTCAGCCTTTAACGTTCGGAGCAGCAGAATAAGGCGGGAAATCTTTTTTTGTTGGGAGAGAAGGTGAGAGGTCTTCTCATAATAGAGAGATTGAACATCGCCCAAATCCGCTTCAAGGCGTGCCACTTCTGCTTCAGAGTGACGACACTCTTTGGCCACCTGATTCAGATCGGCTTCCAAAGTGCGTGAGGATGCAAGGCTAACCCAAAAAAGAACCAGAAAAGCAATGGAAAAGCGGCACAGCATCAAGCGTTCTTTTCTTTCTCAAGGAGGGGTTCGCCAGTCATTTCATGGGGGGCCAGAATGTCTAAAAAGGATAACACGGTGGGGGCCACATCGGCCAGTGCCCCGTGAGTTCTCAGTGCCTTGTACGGGTGATGGGTCACACAGATAAACGGTACCAAACTAGTGGTGTGTGAGGTGTGAGGTTGACGTGTTTTATTGTCATACATCATTTCGGCATTTCCATGGTCGGCGGTCACAAACAATGAGCCGCCGTGTTTCAGAACGGCTTTCTCCAGCTGACTTAAACAGTGATCCACCATCTCAACTGCTTTGATGGTGGGTTCTATTTTCCCCGTGTGCCCCACCATATCCGTGTTGGCATAGTTCATAATAATAACATCTGCTTTGTTCTGATCAAGAGAGGCAATCACCGTATCCGTTAATTCTTGGGCAGACATCTCTGGTTTTTGGTCATACGTGCTGACTTTGGGCGATGGAATCAGAGAGCGATCTTCACCCTGGAAAGGGGTTTCTTTCCCCCCATTAAAGAAGAACGTGACGTGCGCATATTTTTCCGTTTCCGCAATGCGCAGTTGTCTCAAATGGTGCTCGGATAAAATTTCTCCCAATGTATTTTTCAGCGAGACGGAGGGGAACAAAACCTCCAACTCGTGTGCGAGGGTTTGAGAGTATCCTTTCATGCCGATTTTATGGGAGAAAAGGGGGCGGGTGGATCGAGGAAAAGCGGTGAAAGAAGGCTCCACAAGCGCATCCAAAAGTTGGCGCACACGATCGGCCCGAAAGTTTACCATGAGGAAGGCATCCTCGGGGTGCATCCCTCTATATCCCTCCACAATGAGGGGGGGGATAAATTCATCCGTGATACCTTGTCCATAAAAATCTCTAAGTGTGCTGAGGGGGTTTGAGGTGGAGGTGCCTTTGCCACCCACCAATGCTTCGTAAGCCTTTTGGGTTCTGTCCCACCGACGGTCTCGATCCATGGCATAAAAGCGGCCCATGAGGGTGGCGATTTTGACGGTGGGGTATGATTTAAGGATGGCCTCCAAAGATTTCAGATCTTCTAAGGCGCTTTGGGGGGGCGTGTCTCGACCATCCAAAAAAAGATGGAGCCGTACGGTAATATTTTCGGAGCCCAAGATTTTGATGAGCCCTATAAAATGGTCTTTGTGGCTATGCACGCCGCCGGAAGAAAAAAGCCCCATGAGATGGCAGGTTTTTCCCGATTTTTTAAGCGTCTCAATGAGTCCTAAAATAAATGGATTTTTGTTGATTTCTTTTGTCTCAAACGCCTCGTGAAGACGGGGTAAATCTTGCAAGACCACTCGACCCGTGCCGATGGTGGTGTGACCCACCTCCGAATTCCCCATCTGACCCTTGGGGAGCCCCACCGCGAGCCCCGAGGCGTCTAATAAAACCTCTGGGTATGTCTTTTCCCACCGGTCCCACGTGGGCGTCGCGGCCTGAGTAATGGCATTGGTCTTGGAATCTCTTTTATGCCCCCACCCATCCAAAATACAGAGGATCAAGGGCAAGCAGGATTTGTTTTTCATGTATTTACTTTGCATCGATGTTGAGAGAACCTTACCTGGTTTTAGAGGGGCTTTCAAGAATTTGCGTGAGGAGTTGATCAAACCGTTCATCGGAGAAAAGCAAGGTATTTAAATATTTGTTTGATTCTCTTCCCAACTTATGAAAAGATCCCTCTCATGTATTTTATGAGTCCTGTGGTTCATAAATAGGGAAAAGAGATGGCATTCAAATTTCGCCTTAATTTAATTACCCAGCTGGGGGTTTCTGTTTTGATCGCCCTCTTGTTTGGGCACATGATCCCTGAATTCTATCGCAGTATTTTTTATACCATAAGTGTTCAGATTCAGGAAATACTGATCTTTTTCTTGCCCTTTATTATCTTCAGTTATCTTTTTGCGTGTTTGATTAATTTCGAGAATAACATCATCGTCTTTCTGCTCTCGGTACTCGCCTTTGTGGTGATCTCTAACTTTTTAAGCCTTCTCTATGCTTACGAGTTAGGCCTTGGGTGCTTTTCCTTCATGAAGATCGTGAATGCCGAGATTCCAGCCAGCGGATTGCAAAGTTTCGGGTGTTTCAAGCTCCCAAAAATCCCCAATAATTATGCGCTGATCAGTGGTATCGTGATAGGGAGCATTTTCTTTTATTTTAAAAACAAGACGGCCATGAAGGTTTCTGCTTTCTTGAAAAAAGGCGCTGACTTTTTCTTGAAAAGGATGTTCATTCCGATTGTCCCCCTCTTTATCTTCGGGTTTATGGTAAAGATGGCGGGAGATGGAATTTTAGCTCATACGCTCCAGGCCTATGCGCCCGTGTTTATCGCTGCCATTTTGGCCCAAATTGTTTACATCTGTCTCATGTTCGGGATTGCGGCACGGTTTCGCTTTAGGGTTTGGAAGACCTATATCCGTAATTCTCTGCCCATGGCGGTGACGGGGTTTAGTACCATGTCAAGCGCTGCCACCATGCCCCTGCTGTTGGATAGTGCCGAGAAAAACACTAACCACTCTCCCGTGGTGCGGGCGTATATTCCGGCGGCGGTGAACGTTCATCATATTGGAGATGGCATTGTTTTGCCCATTGTGATGATGGCGACCCTTTTGACCTTTGGCATGTCCGTGCCAGATTTTTCCTTATACCTCAAGTTCTGTCTTTATTATGTGGTTTTGAAATTTGGGGCTGCAGGCGTCCCTGGTGGAGGCGTGATGGTGATGATGCCTATTCTTCAAGAGCTCATGGGGTTTGATCCCACCATGCAAGGGTTTATCATGGGGCTCTACATGTTGTTTGATCCTTTCATTACCGTGACGAATGTGATGTGTAACGGGGCGGCGGCTGTCGGATTTGCCCATATTTTTGGAAAGAAAGCGTGAAATTATGAATGATACGGAAACCTTAAGTTATAACTCTCGATTGATTCAAAAAGTTCTTGAGGAAAAGGGGATACAATCTCGTGTTGTGGAGTTTCCCGCAAGTACGCGCACAGCGGTGGAGGCCGCCGCAGCCATTGGATGTGAGGTGACCCAAATTGCCAAGTCTCTGATTTTCAAAACAAAAACCACCCACCAGCCTGTTCTTGTTCTGGCAAGCGGCCCCAATCGGGTCAATGAAAAGACAATCGCACAGCAAGTGGGTGAAGATATCGTGCGGGCTGACCCAGATTTTGTGAGAGACATCACCGGATTTGCCATTGGGGGCGTGCCTCCCCTTGGGCATAAAAAAAGAATCGATCTCGTCTTTATTGATGAGGATTTGCTGCAATGCGCAGAAATTTGGGCTGCAGCCGGCACGCCCAATGCCGTCTTTAATTTACAGAAAGAACATCTGATCCCCTTAAGTGGCGGGAAAATTATTTCGATTAAGTAACTCGTTCTTTCCCCCTTTATTGTCCCACCTTCTTGTCATCCTTATGGACCTCCTCGCAATGACGGGAATAAGGTATACTTCCTAGATGGCCAGCTTCCACACTTTATTTCCCTTATTTAAAAGTAATTACTTGACATTAATATTATTTTTCCCTATAAGAGCAGGCCATTATTGAGTCTGTTAGAAAAATCACCATGTTTATACTATTTGTTTTATGTTTTTTATTCATTAGTTCGTTTTGCGTTTCTGCACCTTGGCAAGAAGACCTTTATCTTTTTTCTCGCAGTGAAGAGATTGGTTTAGGAATAAAGGCTCCCAGAACCAATTTCTATGGCGTGCGCGCCTTCCCCACAGACGCATTGGATGAGGGAGACTCAGTGATAGGGACAGATAGTGCTGTTGGGTCAGAAGGAATCGACGACGAAGAGCTAGAGGAGCTTGCTGAATTGGCGAGCGCTCGAGATTCTGGTGTGGGTTCTTCTCTGAAGGAAAGAGGGGCCAGTCTTCCTGAGAGCCGGAGCGGTTCTCGGGCGAGCTCTAACCTTTTTGACAAAAGGCAGAACCGGTCTGCTTATTATCTGCATCAGAGAGCAGAAGGACAGACGGAACAGTCAAGCGATGACGATCCTATGGGTACACACGTCTCCAAAAGAAAACGCGGCTTGGAAGACGATGAGGGGTTCTCCGCGCTGATGAATGTTGACTCTGAGTCAGAGCCATTCTTAGGAGAGGGCGATGAGCAGAGGTCCTCTAAAAAATCTCGATCTCGGTATGCTTATTAGAACGAGGCCTCTCAGATAAAGGGTGGATTTTTGTGTAGGCGGAAATCAAGTTCATTTGTGAAGTGATCCTTTTTCTGGTCACTCCTTCAACCCAAATTATTCCCATTAGATAAATTGAATCTTGTCCTGGCTTGTGATAGACATAAAACACGGTATAATTACAGAATCTCAATAAGGTAGAGATGGGACTCTCACATGAAACTTTTAGTTGATCGGTCATTTTTATTAAAGGCTCTGGGGCACGTTCAGGGCATCGTGGAACGACGCACAACGTCTCCCATTTTATCCAATGTGTTGCTCACCGCCCAAGACGGTCATCTTATTTTAACGGCAACAGATTTGGATGTCTCCGTTGTGGAAACCATGCCCGCCAGGGTCGAAATCCAGGGGGCCACTACGGTAGCGGCGAGTACACTCTATGACATCGTGCGGAAATTCCCCGATGGCGCCGAAATTGAATGTACGGAGAAACTCGAGAACAATCATTTGGTGATTCGGTGTGGGCGCTCCCGGTTTAATTTGCCCACCTTGCCGGCCAAAGATTTCTCCACGTTGAAAACGACGGATCTCCCCCACCAATTTGTGCTCCCCGCGGCTGATCTGAAGTATTTGATTGATAGCACGCGGTTTGCCATCTCCACAGAAGAGACACGGTATTATCTGAACGGCATTTATTTACATTCCCGCACCCATGACAATGATTTGGTCTTGCGCGCGGTCTCCACAGATGGGCATCGCTTAGCTATGGCGGACATTCAAGAGCCTAAAGGGGCGGCTGGTATTCCAGACGTGATTATCCCGCGCAAAACGGTTTTAGAATTGGGCAAGCTTGTGGAAGGGGTTGATTCTGACGTGACTGTTTCTTTGTCACTCACTCAAATTATGTTTAGCATCGGTCGCACGCTCTTGGTGTCGCGCCTCATTGATGGGACTTTTCCTGATTACGAGAAAGTCATTCCGTCCGAGAATCAAAACTTGCTTACTGTCGATTGCAAAAAATTTGCCGAGGCGGTGGATCGAGTGGCGACCGTTTCTAATGAAAAAGCGCGCGGCGTTAAGCTCACCATCGAACCGCAGAAAATTATTATCTCTGTCTCGAGTCTGGATCAAGGCATGGGCGTGGAAGAAATAGAAGCGTCTTATAATGGCAAGCGATTGGTGATGGGGTTTAATGCCCGATACCTCTTGGATATCACCCAACAAATTACGGGGGATACTCTTTCTTTCTATCTCTCTGATGAAAACTCTCCGGCGATTATCAAAGGGGGCACAGCACAACGTATTTTATACGTTTTGATGCCAATGCGTCTGTGAGCTTTCTAGAGTCTTCTTTTCTCTCTTCTCTTGAGGAACCTATCACCGTTTCTCCTCAATGGGTGCAATTTTTGTCGCTGCAGAATTTTCGGTGTTATGAGGCGCTGACCTTAGAAGTGGATCAACGACCCGTGGTGCTGACAGGCGAAAATGGGTCGGGGAAAACCAATATTCTCGAGGCGCTCTCTTTTTTGTCTCCGGGTCGCGGGTTGCGGCGAGCAAAATTATCTTACGCCACAAATCTGAATCATGCGGAAAAAGGATGGTCAGTGTTCTCGAAGGTGTGGACGGGGAGTGACAGAGAAGACATTGGGACTGGTTTGACGAACACGGAAAGTGGTGACGAACGTCGCGCCATCAAGCTGAATCAAACGGCTATCTCTCAGATAGATCTCTTGGAAATGTTAAGCATTTTTTGGGTGACGCCTCAAATTGATCAGCTGCTTACTGAAAGCATGGGCACGCGCCGTCGCTTTTTTGATAGGTTGGTGACCTCTTTTATCCCGGCGCAGGGACAGCATCTTTATCGGTATGACTATGCGCTCCGTGAGCGGTCTCGTCTTTTGAAAGAGGGCGGAGGTGACGCCCAATGGTTATCCATTTTAGAACAAAAAATGGCGCAAGAAGGCATGGCCATCACCTCTCTGAGGCATATCTTTTTGTCCGAGATTCTGCCGCTCATCGAAGTGTCTGTTTCAGGCTTCCCACAAGTTCACCTTTCTTTAGAGGGGGTGGTGGAATCTTTGTGTTTAGAAATGTCGGCCCTCGAGGCGGAAGAGAGAATCGAGGCCCTTTTACGGGAGTCACGTGGGGTGGATGCCCGACTTGGGGGGAGCCAAATCGGCCCTCACCAAACCCAAGTTCAGTTTTTTCATGTGGAAAGAAAAAAATTTGCCGAATTTTGTTCAACTGGAGAGCAAAAAGCACTATTATTAAGTCTGATTTTGGCAAACTGTCGTCTACATAGAAAAAGTAAGAACAGAACGCCCATTTTATTGTTAGATGAAGTGGTTGCCCACTTGGACCAAGAGCGTCGAGAAACTTTATATACAGAAATCTTAGACCTTGGCGTACAGTGCTGGATGACGGGAACGGATCAAAAAGTTTTTGCCCCATTGGGGGAAAAAGCTCAGTATTTTTATGTGCAGGATCGTAAGGCTGTAAAGCAAACTATGAAAGTTGAATAATGTCAAATTCCTATGATGCAGGATCGATTAAGGTCTTAAGAGGCTTGGACGCCGTTCGTAAGCGGCCCGGGATGTATATCGGGGATACCGATGATGGATCAGGCTTGCACCATATGATTTATGAGGTGGTGGATAACGCCATTGATGAGTCATTGGCGGGGCACTGTGATCAGATTTGGGTTATTCTAAATGAGGATGGGTCAGTCACAGTTCGCGATAATGGGCGCGGTATTCCGGTTGATATTCACGCGGAAGAAAAAGTATCTGCCGCTCAGGTCATCATGACCCAGCTTCATGCTGGTGGGAAATTTGATCAGAACTCCTACAAGGTTTCTGGGGGGTTGCATGGGGTGGGTGTCTCTGTGGTGAATGCCCTCTCTGAAACTTTGAAGTTGCGGATTTGGCGGAACAATAAGGAATACTTGATAGAGTTTCGTCATGGGGATCCTGTGGCGCCACTGAGAGAGATCGGTCCAGCAGAAGGGAAGAAGGGGACAGAAGTCACCTTTTTGCCCTCGAAAGAAACTTTCACCCAAACAGAATTTGATTTTGCGACCATGGAACATCGTATTCGCGAGCTTGCCTTTTTGAACTCGGGCGTGCGCATCTTTTTGTGTGACCACCGCCAAGCAGACCAAAAGCAGCTAGAGCTTTATTACGAAGGTGGTATCCAAGCCTTCGTAGAATACTTGGATCGGAATAAAACAGCCTTGCATCGTCCGGTTATCTTGATGTCGGGGGAGAAAGAGGGAATTCTGGTGGAGGTGGCGCTCGAGTGGAACGACACCTATCATGAAACCATGCTTTGTTTCACCAACAATATTCCCCAAAAAGATGGGGGAACTCACTTGGCCGGCTTTCGGGCGGCGTTGACGCGCGTTATTAATAACTACCTTCATTTAGCCGGTCCTAAAAAAGATAAACTCTCTATTACAGGCGATGATGCGCGGGAAGGGCTCACCTGTGTGGTGTCCGTTAAAGTACCAGATCCTAAATTCTCGTCCCAAACCAAAGAAAAGCTTGTTTCTTCCGAAGTACGTCCCGTTGTGGAAGGCATGGTGAATGATCGCTTGAGCCAATGGTTCGAAGAAAATCCCGCCGATGCCAAGGTGGTGATGGGGAAAGTGGCCGAGGCGGCGCTCGCCCGGGAGGCAGCGCGGAAAGCCCGCGAGTTGACGCGCCGGAAAAGCGTGTTGGACATCAGTTCTCTACCAGGGAAGTTGGCGGACTGTCAGGAAAAGAATCCGGCTCTCAGCGAGCTTTTCATCGTGGAAGGCGACAGTGCTGGCGGCAACGTAAAACCTGCCCGAAATCGTCAAAATCAGGCGGTACTTCCCATTCGGGGAAAGATCCTCAATGTGGAGCGGGCGCGGTTTGACCGCATGATTGGGTCCGAGCAAGTGGGGACCATCATTTCAGCTTTAGGCACCAGCATTGGGAAAGAAGAGTTTAATATTGAAAAACTGCGGTATCATAAAATCATTATTATGACAGACGCGGATGTGGATGGCAGTCACATCCGCACGTTGCTCCTCACTTTTTTTTATCGTCAAATGCCTGAAGTGATTGAACGGGGGTATCTCTATATCGCTCAGCCGCCTTTATTTAAGGTGAAAAAAGGGCAATCTGAAACGTATCTGAAAAACGAAGAAGCATTGGATCAATACCTGATCACAGAAGGGGTCAAGAACGCCCGTCTTGAATTGGGGTCTGGGGTTGAGATGGTGGGGGCAGATTTGTATGACACTGTCTTAAAAGCCTGCCACCTCAAGCGTCTTTTGGAAGAAATTAACAGCAAGGGGACAGACATTCCTGTCTTAGAGCAAGCCGCTATTTTAGGATTGCTCGATGCTCAAAAAATTAAAAATCATCGCTATGATGACCAAAATGCTCATCATTTGGCGGGTCACCTCAATAAACTTCACCAGCTGCCAGAAGAGGATTCCTGGACGGGGGCTGTGAATGAGCAGGGAGACATCTTGTTAAGCCGTCTTTCTCAAGGGGTGCCGCAGTATGTGACGCTTCCCTGCGATATTACACACTCCATCGAGGCCCGCCAACTCTCTCAGAGAGCGGATGACCTTGTCTTGTATAAAATGCCCAACACGCTGCATCTGAAAGCTAAAAGTGTGGAGACGTCCGGTTTCTTAGATCTTGTGGCGGCGATCCAAGGAGAAGGCCGTTTTGGGATGACGATCCAACGGTATAAGGGATTGGGAGAAATGAATGGAGAGCAACTGTGGGAAACAACTTTGGATCCTGAGGTTCGTTCGTTATTACAGGTCAAAGTAAGCCATCTGGATGAGGCAAACGATATTTTCTCGGTGTTGATGGGGGAAGTGGTTGAGCCTCGCCGTAACTTTATTCAAGAAAATTCTTCGAAAGTCAAAAATTTAGATATTTGAGATTTAAATGATCAAAAAAAACCCGATTATACTAAAAGGACAAGGTTCCTCTAGATCTTCCTTTGGAAGAAAATTATTAAAATTTATTCTGATTGTGGGCATTTGGGGCGCCATTGCCTTGGCAGGTCTATTGAGTTGGCATGGCTATCACTTGCCGGATATCAAGAAACTAGAAACTTCTGTTCGGCAGCCCAGCATTGTCTTTCTCACGCAAGATCGTCAGGAAATTGCCGTTCAAGGCGACATGCATGGCGAGACCATTACCTTAAAGCAAATCCCAAAATCTTTGATTCAAGCCTTAATGGCGACGGAAGATCGCAATTTCTACAACCACTGGGGTGTTGATTTTAAGGGGCTCTTACGGGCGGTGGTGCGCAATGTGGTGGCAGGAGCGTATGTGCAAGGGGGTAGTACCATTACGCAACAGTTGGCAAAAAATTTATTTTTAACCCCAGACAGATCTTTGAATCGAAAGTTAAAAGAAATGATGTTGGCGTTCTGGCTTGAGCATCATTTTACCAAAGATCAAATTCTGACGATTTATTTAAATCGGGTGTATCTTGGAAATCAAACCTATGGGGTGGATGCTGCGTCCCAGCAATATTTTGGGAAATTAGTCTCTTATATGACCCCGCTCGAATCCGCTGTCATTGTTGGGTTGCTCAAGGCGCCGTCTCGCTTTGGTCGAAATCAGGATCTCTTGAAAAAACGGGCGTCCGTTGTGTTAACAAACATGTTGGAAGAGAGATATCTCACCAATCAGCAGTATGACTACTATCTGAAAAAACTAGAGACCCTCCATCTGCATCGCAATCCCTACGGCAATAATAACCGCTATTTTACGGACTGGGTTTTGTCAGAAGTGGTGAAGTTGGTAGACGTAGACCAAGATCTGATTGTGACTACCACCATTAATCTACCCATTCAAAATGTGGCTGTCCAAAAGATTAAAAATCACATCGCCATCAATGGGGAGCAATACAACGTGGGTTCCACTGCTTTTGTAGCCATGTCCTATGACGGAGCTGTGCGTGCCATGGTGGGGGGGCAAGATTATAATTTGGCTCAGTTTAATACAGCCGTTCAGGCCAGTCGACAGGCTGGGTCCATTTTCAAAATGTTTGTCTTCTTGGCAGCCTTAGAGGCGGGTTTCCAGACGGATATGATGATAAAGGACACCATTTATCAGAATAAAAATTGGGTGGTGCATAATTTTGGATATAAAGAACGAGGGGAAGTCAGCTTAGGGGAGGCCATGGTCCATTCTGTGAATACGGCGACCGTCAGACTGGCCCAAAAAGTCGGGGTATCCTTCATCGGCAATGTGGTGGAGCGCTTAGGATTTGAAAAACCTCCAGCGGGAGATCTCTCCATTGCTTTGGGGACCTATCAAACCAACCTTCTCAACTTGGTGCGGGCGTTTGCCATCTTGGCGAATGATGGGCATTTCGTTCAGCCTTATGGGATCCTAGAGATTCGGGCGTCATCTGACGGTAAAATCTTGTACCAAAGAGAACCCCAGAGAGAGGAAAAACCAGAAAAGCTATTCAGTGATCATGCCTTATCCACCATGCAGGACTTGTTGCAAAAAACGGTTGAAGTAGGGACAGCAAGAAAAGCCCAGGTTCCAGGTGTGGTGGTGCGCGGCAAAACAGGCACCACTCAAAAGTTTAGGGATGCGTGGTTTGTGGGATATATTCCCAATCTTGTGGCTGGGGTTTGGATGGGGAATCTGGATGATTCACCCATGAATCGTGTGGTAGGCGGTAATCTTCCCTCCCAATTATGGGCGGATATCATGAGAGAGGCGACGCGAGCCGGGGGGATGGAACCCGTCGCGGCTGAACCAGCTGCGACATGAAGCGGCATAAGTCTAAACGATACGGTTTATCGTATCATTAAAAAATCAAAGGATTAAAATGGCAAAGTTACATTTTTATTATTCCGCTATGAATGCCGGAAAAACAACCACTCTTTTACAATCCAGCTATAACTATCAGGAACGTGGCATGAAAACATTGCTCTTTATTCCTGTGATCGATGATCGATTTAAGGTGGGTACCATTACCTCGCGCATCGGGCTTTCTTCAGACGCCATTGCCTTTGATGCCCAGATGAATTTCTTAGATTACATTCGTCGATCCCACGCAAAAGACAAAGTTAGTTGCATCTTGGTGGATGAGGCCCAGTTTCTTTCAAAGAACCAGGTACAGCAATTGGCCGATGTGGCGAGCCAACTGAACATCCCTGTTTTGGCCTATGGCCTCAGAACAGATTTTCTGGGAGAACCTTTCGAAGGCAGCAAGTATTTACTGGGGTGGGCCCAAGAGTTAAACGAAATAAAAACCATCTGCCATTGTGGCCGCAAAGCCACCATGAACGCTCGGATTGATGGGGAAGGGCGGATGGTAACAGAGGGCAATCAAATTGAAATTGGAGGTAATGATCGTTACACGGCCTTGTGTTACAAGCACTATCGACTCGGCCAAGTAAAGTCTTAATAGCGAAGTTTAATTTAGAATGACGACTCCTCCCCAAAGAATTCTTGTTTATGTCTATGAAGATTTGTTGGGGGACGGCATTCTCAAACTTCCCTTTGTGGGCGCGCTCAGAAAAGCCTTTCCCAAGGCCCATATGATCTGGTGTGCTGGCGGTGGGAAGAGTGTGTATCGTTCTTTCCTTGCCCCCCTCATTCATTCCTATCTTGATGAGATTTTAGAAATCCCTTTGGGAAGAACCTGGGGTGAGCTTGTGCGATCCTCTCCCTTGAAGGATCAATTCTTTGATCTCATCATTGATACACAGCGCGACCTTAAAACAACGCTGGCACTTAAAAAGGTGCCCCATAAAACGTTTATCTCTCGCACAAGTGGATTTTTCTTTTCGGAGGCAAAACCTAAGAAGTCTCAAAAATATGGGACTCATCTCTCCTATCAACTCCTTCGTTTGTTAGAGATAACTACTGGTAAAAAGAGTGTGTTGGAAAAGACCTCTCTCATCGCCCTAGAAGATCAAAAGAAAAAACTGCGCTTTTATTTTCCCAAAGGAAAAATATATATTGGGTTTGCACCGGGGGCGGGTAATCGGAAAAAATGTTGGCCGCTCGATCGGTTTATGGAGGTGGCGCATTGTGTGAGGGAGAGTGGCAAAATTCCTGTGTTTATTTTGGGTCCTGCAGAACAAGAATGGTACACAGAATTGAGATCAAAGGTACCAGGGGCTCTTTTCCCTTTACAAGAGAATCCGAGCTTTCTTTCCAATCCGCTTTACACGGCAGCTATGGGGTTTTTCTTAGAAAAAGTTATTGTGAATGATTCTGGTGTTGCTCATTTGCTGAGTTTGTCAGACACTCAAATGATCTCTCTTTTTGGCCCCACAAAGGCAGAGAAGCTACATCCTCTCACAAAAAATTTATGCCTTGTTAAGGCCTCCGATTTTGGGGGAAAAACTATGGACCATATTCCCTCGCATTTTATTATGAGTATGTTGAAAAAGAGTTGAATTTATTGAGAAATAATCTATCCTGCTCTTTCCAAAGAAGGAAGAAATCTGTACTATAGCTAAGATACTTTAAAATGAGACGAGGAACGAGGAGCGACGCGTAGTTCACTTGACGCAAGAGACGATGTGGCGATGTATTCAGTTTATAAGGAGCCAGCTATATATAAATATCAAAGGAGTTTAGAGTGATGCCCCAAAAGAAACAGACTAATAAAACCCAAAAAATGAAAAATAAAGATCAAGAAGTGATGCCTCTTTTGGTTAATAATGCCAATTATATTAAAGATTTGTCTTTTGAGAATCCTGGTATTTTGCGAGAAATACCAGATCCAGCGGCGGGGCCAAATTTAGACATCAATATTCATGTGGATGTGACGCCTGTGGGGGAGCATGTGTATGAAGTGGCGTTGGTGTTGAATATTCAAGCAAAACAAAATGATCACAACATGTTTTTAATCGAGCTCTCCTACGCGGGCATTTTCCGCGTTGCAGAAGCAGCCGATCACGACGATGAACAAAGAAAGCGACTTTTGCTTATTGAGGCACCGTCTTTGCTGTTCCCCTTTGCCAGAAGTATTGTCTCTAATCTGACCCGCGAAGGAGGATTGCCACCTCTTCTTCTGAATCCGGTCAATTTTGAAATAATGTATGAGCAAACCGTTCGTGAGATGGAAAAAACAAAGCATTGATGTTACGTGGGTATTAAAAAACATAAACTGTTTAAGCTTCTTTTTAAAAAGGAACAAGAATCCCATTATCGGTCTTTGTTTAGGCTTTTGCCTTACGTTCGGCCTCATTGGGTTTATCTCTTAAGCTCTCTTTTATTTATCATCTTCAGTAGCCTCAGTGTGTTGTGGTTGGGGTATGGATTGCGACGCTTGATTGACAAAGGATTTCAATCAACCGAGCAGCTCACCAGTTCTGTGATTCTATTAAGTTTTTTTGTTCTCCTTTTAGGCCTTTCCAGCTATGGGAGGCTGTATTTTGTGGCGCAGTTGGGGGAAAAGATAGCGGTCAGCTTGCGTCGGTCGTTGTTTAAAAAACTGATCTATCTGGATGCCAATTTTTACGAACAACATATGGCGGGGGATCTGTTGTCGCGCTTGGTGCATGATACGGGGGCCATTCAAACTTTTGCCACCAATGCGGTTCCTTTGATCATCCGAAACCTGATCATCGCCATAGGGGGCATTGTTTTGTTATACTGTAGTAATTTAAAGCTTGCTCTGATCGTCACCACTTCTTTTCCATTGGTGGTGATTCCCTTGTTTATCTCCAATCAGCTCATCCGGTTTAATCGCAAGAAACAGCAGGAGGGATTGGATATTCTCAGCGTGCAGGCAGAGGAAGTTTTGTCCTCCATTAAAACCGTTCAAGCGTTCAGTCAAGAAGCCTTAGAAGAAGAAAAATTTAATAGGGCATTGAACAAGGGCACCATCTATGTGCAGCGTCAGGCAAAAATAAGATCTTTGTTGGCCTTAGGGGTGGTGATTGTTGGGTTTGGGACCATCGGGCTTTCGGTTTGGGTGGGAGGGATAGATGTTATTTCTGGTGTTATGACGAGTGGAGAGCTAACCGTTTTTTGTTTTTATTCTTTGGCCATTGCAGGGTCCTTAGGGGCTATGAGTGAGTACTGGGGTGACATTCAGCGGGCTATTCGCTCCACAAAAAGGCTGATTTATTTGTGGGAAGTAAAGTCACTCACTCCCTTGGTGGATCTTCCAAAACCCTTGAAAAAGAAAGCCGCGGAATTTCATATCTCATTTAAAAATGTGTCCTTTTTCTATCCCGGTCGACCCCACTTGCCAGTCTTGAAAAACGTCAGTTTTGACATTCCTTACGGACAAACCATTGCCTTTGTAGGCCCGTCCGGATCCGGAAAGACAACCATTTTTGAGCTGCTGATGCGGTTTTATGATCCTGTGGCAGGGGAAATTCTGGTGGGGGGACAAGATATTCGAACGATTCCACTCCTTCACCTTAGAAATCAAATGGGATTGGTGTCGCAAGAGTGTATGGTTTTCTCCGGCAGTGTTTACGATAATATTGCCTATGGCACAAAGTCGCCCTCGCGTGCGCAAATTCTTGAGGTGTCTCGCATGGCCCGGGTGAGTGAATTTGTGAATCGTCTGCCCAAAAAATTTGAGTCTTACATTGGTCAACGCGGTGTGTCTTTGTCAGGAGGGCAAAGACAACGCCTTTCCATTGCGAGGACTCTGTTAAAAAATGCTCCCATTTTGTTATTAGATGAGGCAACCTCTTCTCTGGATGCGCAGCAAGAGGCCTTTGTGCAGCAGGCAGTAGAGCGCTTGGTGGTGCACAGAACCACCCTTGTCATCGCGCACAGACTCACCACTGTTCAAAAGGCGGAGAGAATCTTTGTGTTAGAGAAGGGGAAAGTTGCAGCTTCAGGCACTCATCGAGAGCTTTTGAAAACATCAAAAATCTATAAGAATTTGGCAGCACTGCAGTTTTTAGATAAAGAGATTGAAGAATAAGGTAATATTTATTATAAGATTAAGAGTTATTTTAGTTAACCTTATTTTTCAGTTTGGGTATAGTATAAAAGAAGGGTTACGAGCGTTTCTTATGAAGAATTACATTAACAAGGTTGTCTCTTTTCTAAACGAACAGAAGCAAAGGGCCTCAGAGCTTCTTAAAAGTATAAAAAGCAAGAAGTCACCCGTGCATTTTAAGGCGCCGGTTTTGAAGATGTCCATGTTCTCTTTGTCGCAGACAAAAATGCCTTCTTTGAAAGAGGGAACGCTTCGGGGCATTTTGGTTTTTCAAACAGTATTAATCATTGGGGGCCTTTCTTTTGGGGGATGGTTCTATTGGACCAAGATGAGACATCCGGAAGAAGCAAAGAAAAGAGATATTCCCCAATCCATCGTAGAAGCCTTGCCCGTTGAACTGGGCACCTTTGAAACTTTTACCTCGGTGGTTGGAACGCTCAAAGCGAATGAATCCATCATTGTGCGTCCTGAGGTAGAGGGTAAAATCAAGGAAGTTCGTTTTAAAAGCGGGGATCCTGTCTCTCAGGGGGATATTTTGGTGACGCTGGAAGACAGTGTTTATAAGGCCATGAAAAGAGAAGCCAAAGCCAAAGTAGACCTCTGGCAGGGTAAGTACAATCGAGCCGAAATTTTATATGAAAAAAGATCAGGAACCTTAAGGGAAAAAGAAGAAGCGTTTGCCCAGCTTGCCATGGCCCAAGCCGATTTGGATCGAGCGACCAGTCAGATGAGAAAAACAACCATTCGTGCCCCTTTTACGGGGGTCATTGGGTTTAGGACCATTAGTCCCGGTGCGTATGTACGGCCAGGAGAAGATCTGGTAACGCTGGATGAAATGGATCCCATGAGTATCGAGTTCCGTATTGCCGAGAACATGATTGATAAAGTATCCATCGGCAAGATTGTTCAAGTTGAGATTGATGGGTTCCCCAATAACGTGTTTGAGGCGACCATTGATGCCATTGATACCAACATTGACCCCATGGGACATAGCGTTCGGGTGAAGGCTCAGCTCTCGAATAAAGAAGAGCTCTTTAAACCAGGTCTCTTTGGAAAAGTGAAGTTTTTAGTGAGTTCACATGAAGATGTCATTATGGTTCCAGAATCTGCCGTGGAAAGCCGTGGAAATCAAGAGTACGTTTATCGTGTGGAAGAGGGGAAAGCGCGCTATACTGTGGTGAAAACCGGGGGCAGAAATGGGGAAAAAGTAGAAATTTTGTCTGGTCTTGAGCCGGGTCAAACGGTCATTGTGGCGGGCCAAATGAAGATCCAAGACAAATGGCCAGTGATGGCTGTTCCTCCGTACGTTTTAAAAAGATTTTAAGAGAAGAATCCCGTGAATCTGTCTGAACTTTGTATTCGTCGACCCGTCCTTTCCATCGTGATGACCTTATTGATGGTCATTGTGGGGGCGGTGAGCTATACCTATTTGCAGCTTCGTCAATTTCCCCAAGTGGAACGCCCTATCATCAGCGTCACCACCACCTATGAAGGAGCGAGTCCCCAGATCGTAGAATCCCGTATCACGAAACCGCTTGAGTCTGCTTTAGCGGGTATCGAAGGGGTGGAATTTATCACCTCCATTAGTGAGTCTGAAAATAGCCGCATTAACTTGAACTTTAAACCTGATCGAGATATCGATGCCGCCGCTAGTGATGTGCGTGAGAAAATTGGCCGCGTGCGGATGCGCTTGCCAGAAGGGGCGCGAGACTCTTTGATTAAAAAATCAGATGCGGATGCGGCGGCCATTATTTACTTGGCTCTTTCCAGTGATAATCCAGAGATAGGGACAGCTGAATTATATGACTATGCCCACCATTATCTAGAAAATGAATTTGAATCCATTGGGGGAGTGGCCGCCATAGAACTTTTCGGTTCCAACGGCAATATGGTTCATATCTGGCTCGATCCGGTCAAGATGGCGGCCTACAATGTCACGACCCATGAAGTGTCCGCGGCTTTAAGGCAGCAAAACGTGCACATTCCAGCGGGGCGCTTGGTGGGAGACAACCGCGAAGTGATGGTGACCACGGCGGCGAACCTAAAAAGCATCAAAGAATTTAAGAACGTCATCCTCCACAGAGAAAAAGACTATTTGGTGAAATTGGAAGATGTGGCTCGCGTGGATTTTTCTCCCGCCGAAGATCGGAGCTTGGCTCGGTTCAATGGGAAGCCGGCTATTTCCATTGGATTAATTAAAAAATCCATTGCCAATCCCTTGCAGATTGCCGAGGAATTGGATGCGTTGCTTCCTGCCGTCAAACAGAACTTGCCCAAAGACTTTAAGCTGGCCATTGCTTACGACAAAACTATCTACATTGATCAATCGTTGAAAGAAGTGTATAAGACGTTCTTTGAAGCCACAGGATTTGTTCTGGTGATCATCCTTCTTTTCTTGTGGTCGTTTCGGGCGTCTTTGGTGCCACTGGTTACCATCCCCATCTGTGTGATTTCCACCTTTACGCTTCTTTATATCTTTGGGTTTAGCTTGAATACGTTAACCCTCCTCGCCATTGTTCTCGCCATTGGGTTGGTGGTGGATGACGCCATTGTGATGATGGAGAATATTTATCGGTACATGGATGAAGAAGGACTTTCTCCGCTCGAAGCTGCCTTTAAGGGCAGCAAGGAAATCAGCTTTGCCATTATTGCCATGACGCTGACGCTCGCGGCCGTCTATGCACCCATTGCCTTGTCACAGGGGGTTATTGGGAAAATGTTCACCGAGTTTGCGTTGACCCTTGCGGGGTCTGTGATCATTTCAGGATTTGTGGCCCTTACCCTGTCTCCCATGATGTGTGCCCATCTTCTGAGGCCTCATAAACTGCCGGAAGAGGGAAAAAAGAGGCGGAGACTTAACACGCTGCTCGAAGTGAATCGGTTTGATCCGTATTATCAGAAGCTGGAAAATGGGTATGGGGTTCTTTTGCGTAAACTCATGTCTGTCAAAGGAATGGTGGTCGGTGCGGCCATTGGTTTCTCTGTGGTGGGAGGGATAATTGGCGCCAAATTCTTGCCCAGCGAACTCACACCGCAAGAAGATCAGGGGCTTATTAATGCAGGAGCGATGATTCCACAAGGGGCAACGATTCAATATATGTCTCAGTATGTGGCAGAAATGGAACGGATTCTCCAAGAAATCCCAGAACTGAGCAGCCAACTCTCCACCATTGTCCAACCCAGCCCACTGATTTGGACTCTCTTGGTAGATTGGAAAGATAGAAAGCGTTCAAGTCTTGAGATCATCGAGGAAATCCGACCAAAATTAAGGGCTATTCCCGGGATCAATGCCTATGCGTCTCCTGGAAGAACACTGCTGAGTGGGGGGGGAAAGACGGAAGAGTCCATCCAATTTGTGTTGCAGACCACCAAATCCCAAAGTGAATTAGATGCCGCGTCCGAGATTTTAGAACGTGCCTTGAGACAAGAGCGCATTATTCCTTACCTCATCACAGACCGAGGCGAGGATACGCAAGAATATATCGTGGAAATCAACCGCGATAAAGCGGGTCTTCTAGGGGTTGATGTTGCCACCATCGGAGAAACCTTTGATACCTTTGTGAGTGGGCGCCGAGTCACTGACTTTAAAAAAGACAGCGAGCAATTTGACGTAGTCGCCTCTGTGGCCACAGATCAAAAAAGATCGCCCAATGATCTCAGCAACATGTTCGTGAAGGGCCGATTTAGAGACAGAGAAGTCATGGTGCCTCTCTCCAACATCGTGACCTTAAAGAAGGAAAACATTCCCATCCAAATCAACCACTACAACCAATTACGTTCAGTGACGTTGTCGGGCGAGTTGGCGCCAGGGATCAGCTTGGGTCAGGCGGTGGAAACCTTTGAAAAACTTTCAGCGGAGATCTTACCAGAGGGGATTCGAGCAGAATTTTCGGGAGAGACAAAGAAATTCTTAGAAGCACGGTACACCATCTATCTGATCTTTGGCCTGGCTCTTATTTTTATCTATCTGGTGATGGCGGCGCAATTTGAAAGCTTTGTGGATCCCTTCATTATTATGTTCACCGTTCCGCTCTCTCTTTCGGGGGCCTTGATTACTTTAAAGCTTGTGGGGGGATCCATTAATATTTATAGCCAAATTGGGCTCATTACCTTAATTGGGCTGATCACTAAACATGGGATTCTTATTGTGGAATTTTCTAATCAGATTTTGGATAAGGAAAAGAATCTCACCCTTGTGGAAGCCGTGACGCGGGCGGCACTCCTGCGTCTCAGGCCCATTCTCATGACCACTGCGGCCATGGTATTAGGGGCGGTACCCCTGGTGATTGCCACCGGGGCGGGGGCAGAAAGCCGTCGTCAAATAGGCTGGGTTGTGGCAGGAGGTATGATGATTGGAACCCTCTTTACCCTCTTTGTGATCCCGGCCGTTTATACATTTTTATCGAGTCGTAGAAAAAGAGAAAGACAAGAGGAGATATAAGCCGTGACATTACAAAGAGCTAGATTCTTCCGGTTAATTAAAGAGCCAACAGAAACTCCCTCGAATATGGGGCGTTCAACCCATTATTATTTGGGCATTTTCGACCACTTTACCACCGGCAAGACGTGGTTCCCCAGTTGGAATTGGACAAGCTTTTTGTCCGCCCTCTTTGGGATCGAATTGGTGTGGCTTGTGTATCGACGGATGTACGTGTATGCCGTTTTTTACTTAGGGATTTTGGTGGTGCTCACCAATTTAGGATTTGTGGGGTTTTATTTCCTCAATAAAAACTTATCTCCTGAGACCAAAACCTATTTATTAGAAAAATTTTCCGATAAGGATTTCTTGTTTTTCTCTTTGAAAATGCTTTTATGGTTGATTAAACTTCCCGTGATCTTGATGTTCGGAGTGTTTGGAAATGCTTTGTACTTTAAATTCTTAGAGAAAGAATCTCATAAAAAATATCTTCCTAAAAGCGGTATCTCAACGGTAGGCGCAGGGATCGTCCTTTTGATTACGCTGGCGCTCGTTCTTTTAAATAATTACCTTTTACAAACCGCCAATACCAATCTTTACAGTAAGCTTCATGAGTACTTTGTATAAGCCGTCCCTTATCTTAATCGGCTGCGGGGATTGGGGCAAAAATATTGCGAGAACCCTCTCCAGAATGGATGTCTTGGCCGGCATTGTGGATCCATCTCCTCACGCGATACGTCTGGCGGACGAGCTTCATGTGCCCGTGTTCAGTTTAGAAGACGCTCTTCAGAAAGAGGCCGTTAAAGGGGTGGTCATTGCAACGCCCACTCCCACCCATTTTTCTCTGGCTGAGCAAGCTTTACAGAAGGGAAAAAGCGTTTTAGTCGAAAAACCTTTGGCGGTGAAAGACACAGAAATTAAGTCTCTAAAAAAAATAGCGGATGAGCGCGGGCTAACCCTCATGGCGGGGCACCTTTTGGTGTACCACAAGGCCTTTCAACACTTAGTTTCGGGGGTGCGAGCGGGGAAATTAGGGAAAATTTTGCGGATCGAGACAAGTCGCAAAAACTTCGGAAAAGTCCACGCTCATGAAGGCGTTTTGTGGGACCTTGGCCCCCATGACTTCTCCATGATTCTGAGTCTCACGAAGACGCTGCCCACCCAAGTTTTTTCCCAGGCTGAAAGTTACGTGTATGAGGGGAAACCAGACAGTCAAACAATCCTTCTGTCCTATGAAGAGGGTCCGTCGGTCAAGATCGAGCTTTCTCGCCTGCATCCCTTTAAAGAACAAAAAGTGGTGGTCATCGGCACAAAGGGATCTATTGTCTTTGACGACACAAAAGAATGGGCAGAAAAATTAATCTTTTATGCGAATCAGATCGAGATAGCCTCCCCGCTTTTGACCCGACAGGCGGGGGAAGCTATGGCTCTTACACCAGGAGAACCCTTAAAGGAAGAATTAACCCATTTTGTGGAATGCCTCCGTACCCAAAAGGAGCCTTTGTCGTCTGCTCTTCAAGCACAGCAGGTTTTATCCTTGATCAAAGCGGCAGAATCATCTGATCAGAACAAATCTTGGGTTCTGATGCCCCAAAAAGAATAAAGGAAAGATCATGCGTACGGAAGATACATGTCAAGAGCTGACAGAGCTCACCACCCTTCCCAACGGATTTCGGATTGTCACCCGTCGCATGCCACACGTGGAGACTATTTCCATGGGCGTTTGGGTGGGGGCGGGGTCGAGACGGGAGACGCTCTCCAACAATGGTATTGCCCATTTTCTAGAGCATATGGCCTTTAAGGGAACCACCACGCGATCAGCGTTTGATATCGTCCAGCAGATTGAGGCCGTGGGCGGCGATTTAAATGCCGCCACAAGCCAAGAGGTTACCTATTACCACGCGTCCCTCCTCAAGGAACATACGGCACTGGGGATCGAGATTTTGGCAGATATTCTGCAGAACTCCACGTTTTTATCGGCAGAGATTGAAAAAGAACGAAAAGTAGTGCTGCAAGAGATTGACCAAACGGAGGATACGCCCGATGACGTGATCTTTGACCATTTTCAGGCTGTCTCTTTTCCTGATCAACCTTTGGGGCGGCCTATCTTGGGGTCACGCATGACAGTGAATGGGCTAACTCAAAACATGCTCCACGATTTTGTGGCACAATACTATGTGCCGCAGAGGATGGTTTTTTCTGCCGCTGGGAATTTGCAGCATGAAGAGATTGTGGCCCAGGTGGAACGCGCCTTTCTTACACTCCAGGCTTTACCCGAGGCGCCCCTGCCGCGCGCTTCTTATAAAGGAGGATATGCCCATACCTTTAAAAAACTTGAGCAACAGCATATCGTTCTCGGGTTTGAGGGGTTGGCCTTAGAGAGTCCTGATTTTTATCTGGCCCATTGTTATTCTTCCCTCCTCGGAGGGGGGATGTCGTCGCGCCTCTTCCAAGAGATCCGTGAAAAACGAGGCCTTGTTTATGGCATTTCTTCCTTCATGTCGTCGTACCAAGAGACGGGGCTTTTTGGTATCTATACAGGCACCAGCGAAGATAAAACAGAAGAGATTATAGAGATCATCTTCCAAGAGATAGAAAACACCGCTTCCCATATAACGTCGGAAGAAGGGGAGCGTTCTAAAAACCAGGTGAAGGCCTCGATTCTGATGGCGCAAGAAAGCACAGCCTATTGGGCCAACACGCTGGCCCGGCAAGTGCTTGTTTTTGGAAGACCGCGGACGGTAGAAGAAGTGATTTCTAAGATCGACGCTGTAACGGAAGAGAAGATGGGGCAATATGCGTCGCAGTTACTGTATTCCACCCCTTCGTTAGCCTTCATTGGCCCTCGCAAGAAAAAAATTAACTACCGTTTCGAGGCAAAAAGGGGGTAATCAAATACTAAAAAACCCCCAGAGGTGTAATCTCCAGAGGTTTTTTTGTCTCAGGCTAACTTACCAAGCCTGAGGTGGGTTCCAAGCTTGAGGCGGGGTATACGATAGAGCTTGTGGTGGAGTCATCAGTGTTGTTGTTCGAGACATTTTATTCTCCTATGTTTCGTGTTATACGCCTCCTATCTATACCCTAATTTTAAAATAATCAAATAGAAAAATAATAATTTTTCTATTTAGGGAGAATAAATTTTTGGAGACTCAGAAAAATGAACTCAGACTTGTTTTTTAAGCCCAGAGAATATCAAAAGAGGAAGGTTTAGTGAATAAATAATACCCGCTCTCTCGTGGCCTTCTGTTGGTTCACCTTTTCGATCAAATAATCTCTAAAGGCAATCACTCTTTTTGAGTTCGCCAAAATTTGGGGATAAATAAAGAAAATATCCACTTCTGGGCCAGGAAGTTCGGGCAGAATTCTAACCAGACGTCCTTGCTTAATGATGGGAAGTTCTTCTGACAAAGATCCAATGCCGATTCCGCTCAGGACACAATCGATGAGAGGCTGTGAGGATTGAATGCGGAGATACGGTTCTCGGGGGAGGTCATCCGCCCGCTTTCCGATGGTTAAGAACCAGTCCACTTCCCTATAAGGTTTAGCATTGTCTTGACCGGTGGTAATGGCAATCAATCGATGATTATCCAACTCGTCTGTCGTTTTGGGTATACCAAATTTTCTAACATAATCGGGGCTGGCATAGAGACCTACATGCCAGGTCATGATATAATGCTGGATGATATTCTGACCATCGGAGATGAGGGGTTGAATCAACACATCTGCTTCACCAAGAGTGACATCGGGGGTGTGATTTAGGGGAGAGATGGACAACCGTACGTCTGGATATTTTTCTAAAAATCCGGGTAAATATCTGGAAATCCACAAAGAAGCTAAGCTAGGGGTAGTGATCACCCGTAAAGGCCCCGACACATCGTCTCTGCTGTTTTCATCTAAAATGTTTCGGGCGGATTCTATTTCAGACAAAATAATGCGTGTTTTGCGGAACAACAGCTCCCCTTGCAACGTCAGCGTCCATAATTCTTGTCGGCGATTAAACAAAAGTGTTTTGAGGTCTTGTTCCAAGGTGGAAATTAATTTTTCAGCGCTGTCAGCAGAAATACTCAGCTCTTCTGCCCCTTTTGGAACAGAACTATGACGAGCCACAGAATAGAAGACCTTTAACTTTTCAAAGTTCATGATGAAAAATATCCAAATTTAACAAAAACATTACTGAATAACGAGGGGGGTGTCAAGAGAGGGCCTAGAGGAAAAGATTTACATTATACCTCAGAGAATCTATATAAAAGAGATCGTGCCCGTAGCTCAGTTGGATAGAGCACAAAATTCCTAATTTTGGGGTCGGAGGTTCAAGTCCTCTCGGGCACACCAGCTTCTGATCACGTATGGATTGGTTATTGGCTGGGGTGGAAGGATTCGAACCCTCGTATGGTGGTACCAAAAACCACTGCCTTACCGCTTGGCGACACCCCAAGAAAATTTTTGTCTCAGATGAAATTAATAACAAACCTACGAAAAGGCAAGGGAATATTGATCACTAGGTCGGGGAACTTCGATTTCTTACCGGGGATCTTTGATGCCCTTTTTCCAGGCACCCTCGTAAAAATTATACGAGAAAGGGTTGCGCGAGCGTTCTTTGGGCGGGGCAGAAGAGTCCTCGTATCCTACCGCAATCACCGCCATGGGAATACAATCGTCTGGCAACCCAAACTCTAAAATAAGCTCTGGCCCATTAAACCCGCCCATTTGGTGGGCCATCAGGCCTGACGCTGCGGCTTGCAGGCATAAATAAGCAGAAGCCGCGCCCGTATCGTGAGCCGCCCATCGGTTGTTTTTGCCTGTTTTTCTAAAGGTATAGTCGGCCACCGATATGATCAGAAGAGGGGCATTTTTCGCCCACTCTTGATTGGGTTTGGCGAGTGCGTGGAACACTTTTTCATAGGCCCCGTTTTTATGGTCCTTTTCACAGATAATGTACCGCCAAGGTTCTTCGCCGTAACACGAGGGCGCCCAGCGGGCCGCATTCAGAAGGTCTTTCAAAACAAAAGCGGATACGGGTTTGGTTTTATCAAAACTGTATCCGCTATGCCGTTGTTTAAAAAGAGGATTCATAAGGGGTCAAGTTATTGCCACTCCTCGTTATCGCCCTCATCATCATCCTCTTCATTGCCCTCCATCATAGCGGCGCGTCTTTCTGCTAGTTTTGCTGCTAGAACAGGAGATCCAGCTAGAGCGCGTTCCTGAGGATTAACAGAAGCAGGCGATGGAGCACGACTACCACTTGGAGACACTTTCTTTAATCCTTTGCCTCTCTGTATGTCGGCCAACAAAGCGCCGCGACCAGAATCGCCTTGAGGATTCCGAGAAGGCTCTCTGTGTCTTAATTGTTTTCCTGCCTGGATCTGGGCTTGAAGAGCTCCTGGTAGTCCTTCCCTTTGTGTAGAAGGTTGTTGGGGCATCGGAGGGGCTAGCGGAATCCGTTCTCCTCCAGAGGAGACCCGTGAAGGCTTCCACCCTGCTGGGGGCATCGGAGGCGGTGGCGGTGGCGGCGCAAAGGACTGTTGAGGAGCCGCAGGCGGCGGCGGTGGCAGAGGCTCATCAGAAACAGGCTCATCGAAGAAGCTAGCGGGAGGAGGAGGGAGACGACTAGGGTCAAAAGACGACTGGCGTCGGCTGAGTCTGGCGGCCTCTATGGCCTTCATGACCTTAGGAGATCTAGGTGGCACTGCAGGTTTCTGACGGATGGCCTTTTCTCTCTGTTCAATAACAGCGATGACTCGACTAAGGTGAGCGGCAGAGCGCCGATCCCCAGCGGCTTGAGCCGCACTCATTTGTGCTTGAAGGTTTGCCTTCTCTCTCTCTAGCTTCTTCAGAAGATCGGTGTTTGGGGTGCGACGAAATCTTGCGCTCCATCGTCCTCTTTTTGCCTCTTGCACCTGCCGTTCTCTTACAAGGGCGCGGTTCAGATTAGCAAGATATTTTTCTGAATTTGGGTCAAAATAAAAGTTTTTGTATAAAGTTTCTCTTGTTTTTCTGTCAAAACGAGCGAGAAGGGAAGAATCAAGACAATGTTTTGCACAGAGAGCATCTGTTTGCTTGTCGGCCGTCGAGCGGGGACCCAGACAGTTTTCTTTACAAAACTTGTACACACAATTCCCCGAGGGGCTGGCACAACCCATCTTGTATTCACTCTGAAATGCTGTCGGATCTTTGCAGATATTACTGTTATGGAATTTGCAGCGCACGGATTGGGCATATGTCTCGCTCATCAGAAAAGACGAGGTAACAACAAGTAGGGATAAAAGCAATTTGTTCATGGTTATGGGCCTCCTGTTACTTTCAGTATCACCCCCCTTTGGGGGAGGAGTCAAGAATAAATTACAGGCAGGGGTGTCAGAAAAAAGAGCGGCTCAAGAAGAACAAGAACCGCTCTTTTGATTTCCTTCTGATGCAGAATTTATCTTGAGCTTCTGTGGGATTTTCTACTTTTTGTGGGGGGGGCTAGTCTTTTATACTTCACAAGAAGACGAGAGTTACTCGGGCCGATTTCCGTTACACGCAGAACTTTATTAGGGCTCGTTTTATCAAACCCGACATAATCTCCCACTTTTAATCCGTAAACTTTATCGGGGTGAATAATGACATATTTTACAGAGAGAGGATCGCTTCCAGGGGCAGTTTCCTTTATCTCGACGGCTGTACCTCTATCCTCTGACCGGATTGCTTGCCCGATATAATTTACGATTATACCGTTCTCGAAAGTTTTTCCTAAGTAGGTGTTTCTGTAAAAAGATTTTATACGATCTGCTTCCTCACGAGCTTCGCGTTCTTTGCGCTCTGCTTCTCTCCGTTCATCATCCGTGTCACGGGTATCGGCAAGGGTGCGACGTGTGGCTGTGAGGTCTTCATAAAGCTTCGAGTTTTTGGTTTTACGACCGAAAGGCTTCCATTTTTTGTTCTTTGCTTGTAGAACGTACATTTCTTCAGAAAGGGCTCTTGTGACATTTATGATGGCCTGTCTTGGGGTCAATCCTTCAGTTGGTAAAGTACCAGCATACAAAGCGCGCCTTTGGTCCATATTGAAACGAGAAAGAAGCCTGGTGTTCAAACACTGTGCCTTGCAGAGGGGGCGAACCTCTGGGAGGGAGACGTCCCTACAGTTTGCTTTACAAAACTTGTACCGACAATTTCCTGCAGGGCGGACACAGCCGGAGGCGAGTTCTTCCTGAAATTTTACCGGATCTATACAGTTGTTACTGTTGTGGAATTTGCAGGGCAAAGATCGGGCCTGCGTTTCTCCCAAAAGAAAAGACAATGTAAGAAAAATGAACGATAAAAATAGTTTGTGCATGGTTATGGGCCTCCTGTTCATTTAAGTATCAATGCTCTTTTGGGAGAGGTCAAGAAAAACTTTGAGAGGGGAGTGTCAGAAGAAAAAGGAACAAAAACTGTTCCTAAATTTTTCTTCTGACTTACACTTATCCTACGTTTTGAGGCCTGGGTCTTGGTCTTGGTGGAGATGGAGGCCGCCTTCTGGGGGCAGGCTCCGGACGCATAGGTGTGGCCATAGATTGGGCAGCACACTGCTCTGCATGTTCTTTGATATCCTTTATGAACCAACATTGTTGGGCACAAGAAGGCCAACGCGTGTCAGAGGCCGGGCCTTTAAATTGGCAGGATTCTGGAGCATTCTCATCATAGTCACACTGGTCCTCACACCATATTTTCATGCTGAGAAGTTTGGCTATGGCTGCAGTTATTTCGCGTTTTCTTCTGAGGGTTCTGTCATTGAATCTTTCATCGAACGTTTTTCTTTCTCCTCGTGAAAAACCGCTGTCTTTTTCAGTATCGAAATTTATCCCTCCGCTATCGCAATTTATCTGACACAGGCGATAAAGATCACTTCCCTTTTCGGGAATGGTGGCGCCGAGACAATTGGCTTGGCAAAATTTACGGCGGCAGTTTCCATCGGGTTTCGCGCAGCCATCTTTTTTGTCTCTTAAGAAAATATCAGGATTTTTGCAATAATTGCTGTTTCGTAGACGGCACGGCACCTTAGAGCTGGCGGCAAAAGAGCAGGACGGCGCTAAGGCAATCCAGCCGAGAATGAACATAAGACTCAGAAAAAAACGTGATACAATCATGATTTAACTCCCTATTATTCATTAGCGTAACGGAGAGAAAAGATTTGCACAAGACCCTTGTTATTTTTTCTTTAAAGGGGTGCCGGGCTCTGGGCTAAAGAACTTTAGTTTGTTAGGCTTTCCCACCCATTCTTCGGCGTCCAGGGGAGACAAACCGGCAACTGTGATAGAGGGCCATAAGGCAGCATATTTTTGGTTATGCTCCACCCATAGTTCGCTGCCGGGGGTTGTTTCAGGCAAAATGGCGTTAATGGGGCAGGCCATTTCGCAGACGCCACAATCAATACAGATCGCGGGATCGATCACCACCATATTTTCCCCTTCATGGAAACAATCCACAGGGCAGACTTCGACGCAGTCCATGTATTTACATTTGATGCAATTTTCTGTTACCACATAGGTCATGATGTTTCCTCTGTTTCAAGATTATAAATATGTTTAACATCTATGGAAATAAAAGATCAATTTTTTTTGGGAGACTAGACACATGATCATTACCATCGATGGTCCCTCAGGGGTCGGAAAAGGGACCGTTGTTCGGTTGCTGGCGCAGCATTACGGGTTTGCGTCTATGGATACGGGCCTTCTCTTTCGTCGGGTGGCTTATCTTTTGTTGCAACAAGGCGGAGACCCGCACAATGAAACCGATATTTTAAAAGCAGCAGCGGATTTAGAGAGAACAGAAGCGGTGCCAGCTACAGAGTTTAGAACAGAAGCTATCTCTCAAACAGCATCTAAAATCTCTATGGTTCTCCCTTTAAGAGAAAAATTGCTTGAAGTGCAACGGCACTTTGCTGAGATAAAAGGCAACGCTATTTTTGATGGTAGAGACATGGGGACTGTGGTGTTTCCCCAGGCAGATAAAAAAATCTTTCTAACAGCGTCAACGAAAATCAGGGCTGAGCGTCGTCTCAAGGATTTAGAAAATCAAGGATTGATAGGTGATTTTGAGGAAATATTAAGAGGTATTGAAGAGCGTGATCTGAGGGACGCCACCCGGGTGATTGCCCCCACCAAACCAGCAGAGGATGCCTTCATTCTGGACACAAGTCACCTCTCCATTGACGACGTTTTCAAAAAGTGTGTGTCGTTTATTGGGCCAGTGGGATAGGGGGGCGTTTTTTTTGCAACAGAGCCAAAGTTATATTGAGGTTTTATAAAGAGAGAAAAAATACTAGGATTAAGCCTTTTGAGAAAGGGGTGCCTTTGAAAGTCTCAGTGCATTAAGAATGACTGAAACAGAACTCAAAGCCATAGCGGCACTTGCAATCATAGGATTTAGAAGGAGCCCAAAGAAAGGATATAATATGCCGGCTGCTATTGGAACTGATAAGATATTATAAACAAAAGCAAGGAAAAGGTTTTCACGAATGTTTCGCATCGTAAATTTACTTAAATTTCTTGCTTTTATAATGCCCTTTAGATCTCCTGAGAGGAGGCTAATCTTTGCATTTTCTATGGCAATGTTGGTTCCTGTAGCCATGGCTATTCCGACGTCTGCTTGTGCGAGAGCTGGAGCGTCATTTATCCCATCTCCGACCATGACTACTTTATGTCCTTTGTTTTGAAGAGAACGAATAAATTTATATTTATCTGCAGGTAATACGCCGGCCTCTACATTGGTTATTCCTAGTACGTGGGCAACTGATAAAGCTGTTGTTCGATTGTCTCCTGTGAGCATAAAAATTTGTAATCCCATTTTCTGAAGTTGAGCGATCACTTCTTTCGCAGCAGGTTTGATACGATCTGTAACAGTTATGAGCCCCTCAATTTTATTATCTATGGAGAGAAGCGTTACAGTGTGCCCTTCTTGTTGGTAGGAATGGACTTTATCTGTGATCGTTTTAGTGTTGATATTAAGGCCTTTCATAAGCTCTATATTTCCAAGAGCTATTTTATGATTTTTTATTTTCCCCGTTATTCCTTTTCCAGCTAAATAATGAAAATGAGTATAGGGGGATAATTCTATTTTATCTTCTTGGGCTTTCTTAATCGTAGACATAGCCAAAGGATGTTCA
This sequence comes from Alphaproteobacteria bacterium RIFCSPHIGHO2_01_FULL_41_14, assembly GCA_001767855.1. Classification (NCBI taxonomy): domain Bacteria; kingdom Pseudomonadati; phylum Pseudomonadota; class Alphaproteobacteria; species Alphaproteobacteria bacterium RIFCSPHIGHO2_01_FULL_41_14. Next base: position 384,737 of record MEMF01000002.1, read on the forward strand.
CTCCCCCGTTCCAAGCTTGCAGCAAAGCTCAATATTTCTTGTGTCGTAAAATCATTAAAAGAGATAATAGTCTCAACACTTGGTTTACCTTCCGTAATTGTCCCTGTCTTATCTAAAACGAGAACGTCTGCTTTTTCCATACTTTCTAAAGCTTCGGCATTTTTGATTAAAACGCCCTCTCGTGCCCCTAATCCAGTTCCAACCATAATAGACATAGGGGTTGCAAGCCCTAATGCACAAGGGCATGCAATAATCAAAACTGCTGTACTTGTTAAGAGCATATGCCCCATTTTAGGGTCTGGACCCCATATATACCAAGAGAGCGCCGTTATAAAAGCAATACCTATCACCGCAGGAACAAAATAAGAGGAGATAACATCTGCTAATCGTTGAATAGGAGCACGCGTTCTTTGTGCCATCGCAACCATATTAATAATTTGGGAAAGAACGGTATTGATTCCTACTTTTTCAGCTTGCATTGTAAAGCTTCCTGTCCCATTGAGGGTTCCTCCAATGACAAAGTCTTTGGGGCCTTTTTCAACTGGAATGGCCTCTCCTGTTATCATGGATTGATTGATACTACTATTTCCCTCCAAAATGAGACCATCTACGGGTATTCTTTCTCCAGACCGAACACGAAGAATATCCCCAACATGAATGGAAGATACGAAGACATCTTCCTCGCGTCCATCCGGATACACTTTTCGTGCCGTAGAAGGCGCTAATTCTAAAAGGTGACGGATTGCACTACTCGTTTTAGAGCGTGCTGTAAGTTCAAAAACCTGACCGAGTAAAACCAAAGTCGTAATAACAGCTGCTGCTTCAAAATATACATCCAATTTATAAGGCACGTTCATCCAGCTGCGCAGAAAATTAGGGGCTATTGTTATAAGCGAGCTGTATCCATAAGCAACACCAACTCCAAGAGAAATGAGCGTAAACATATTTAGACTTTTATTTAAAAGAGATTCCCACGCACGAGAGAGAAAAGGCCATCCACACCAAAACACTACAGGTGTTGCAAGGATGAATTGTATCCAATTAAAAAGTGGATTTGACGTTATTGTATGAACCCATGCTTCTCCTAAAAAATGAAGGCCCATATTTCCTATTAATAAAGGAACAGATAGCAAAGAAGCCACCCAGAAACGAAGCTTCATATTGTGCAATTCACTTTCATCTTTTTCTGTATGAGAAAGGCTTTCCGGCTCTAAGCTCATTCCACAGATGGGGCAATTTCCAGGGCCTTCTTGCCGTATTTCTGGATGCATGGGGCATGTATATATAACAGGGGAATTAACTTTTTCGTTTTGTGTGTTTTTGAGAGATTTATCAGAATGACAACACTTTTTGGAAGGAAAGAGATTTTCTTTTTTTATCTTCTTCTTACGGGGCATCTTTTGAGGAATATCCATATGATCTTCTCCTTTTTATCATTTCCGCACTTCCCTATTGTTATTCCCGCGGAGACGGGAATCAAGTCTTTCTTACATCGATCATGCAGAAGTTTCTTCTGAGCCCCCGAGAAGCACACTGATAAAAATCAAGCCAAACACAACAATTCTCTTGAAAAATAAAGAAAAATCTTATAAGGTGTGGGCGATGTTTTTCGTCAGGCTTCGGCTGTAAAAAACGACAAAGCATCATATCTTTTAGAAAATCAAGGTTATTTATATGACAAAAAATTCATACGCGGAAAACTTTTTAGAACTTTTAGACGAATCCTTTAAGGCTCAGTGTCGGGTCGAAGGAACCGTCGTCAAGGGGACCATCATCGGACAAGATAAGGATGCCTTTGTGATTGATGTGGGATTAAAATCAGAGGGACGCATTCCAACGCGTGAGTTTGGATCGTCACGGGGAGCCGATCTAAAAATCGGAGATGTGATCGATGTTTTCGTCGAGCGCATGGAAAATCGGGAAGGAGAAATCGTTCTCAGTCGTGACAAAGCCCGTCGGGAAGCCGCCTGGGAAGAACTCGAAGTGATGCATAAAAAAGGCGAGCATGTGACAGGGGTGATCACCAGTCGCGTGAAAGGGGGATTCACCGTGGATCTCTCCGGTGCTACGGCCTTTTTACCAGGAAGCCAAATTGATGTGCGCCCTATTAAAGACACAAACTCTTTAATGAACATTGAGCAACCTTTTGTTATTTTAAAGATGGATCGCTTGCGGGGTAACATCGTTGTCTCCCGCCGTGCCATTTTGGAAGAATCCATGGTGGAAACACGCAAAGAACTCATGTCAACCATCCAAGAAGGCAGCATCCTCGAAGGCGCTGTGAAAAACATCACGGATTATGGAGCGTTTATCGACCTCGGGGGGGTAGATGGATTGCTTCACGTGACAGATATTTCTTGGTCTCGGGTCAATCATCCGTCAGACGTTTTCCAAGTGGGGGACATTGTAAAGGTTATGGTTATTAAAATTAATGAAAATAACCGTATTTCCCTCGGGGTAAAACAACTTCAAGATGATCCTTGGAAATCCATCGAAAATAAATATCATGCTGGTATGGAAGTGGATGGTATCATCTCTAACATCGCAGATTATGGGGCGTTTGTGGGATTGGAATCAGGGATTGAAGGCTTAATTTATAATACAGAGTTAAGCTGGACAAAGAAAAACGTTCATCCCAGTAAAGTTGTGTCCATTGGTGACAAAGTTAAAGTACGCATCTTAGAAGTTGATAGAGACAAGCGTCGTATTAGTCTTGGACTAAAGCAATGCACCCAAAACCCATGGGAGAGCTTTGCTGAGAAGTACCCAGAGGGTAGCATTATCGAAGGGGAAGTCAAAAACTTCACCGAGTTTGGCTTGTTCGTAGGGCTTGACGGAGATATTGATGGCATGGTTCACATCTCTGACCTTTCTTGGGACAAACCAACGGAAGAGGCAGTGACTCAATTTACCAAGGGTCAAAAAATCAAGGTCAAGGTTCTAGATGTCTCTGCTGAGAAGGAACGCATTAGCCTTGGGATCAAACAGCTACAGAAAGATCCTTTCGTTGACGCCTCGGCAGATGTGAAAATGGGCGAAGTGGTGACGTGCACCATCACCAACATTTCTGATCGCGGCTTAGATGTTGTCACAGAAAAAGGGGCAACCAGCTTTATTCGTAAGGTTGATTTGGCCAAAGATCGTTCTGAACAACGTCCGGAACGGTTTGCCATCGGTGAGAGAATCGATGCTCAGGTAATGAGTGTGGATGCGAAATCAAGAAAGGTTACTCTTTCCATTAAGGCCCGGGAAGTGACCGAAGAGCGTGCTGCCATGGCAGAATATGGATCGTCTGACAGTGGGGCTTCTCTAGGAGACATTCTAGGGGCAGCCTTCGATCTCGGAAAAATCCAGAAAGCTAGCCAAAAAGCTGAAGAAGGCACAGAAGCCGCTGAACCGAAGGCAAAGAAATCTGCCGTTAAGAAGGCGCCTGCTAAGAAAACGAAGGCGGCAAAAGAGGACTAAAGTCCTTTTTTCGTCTGAAATAAAAAAGAGGGCATCGCCCCTCTTTTTTGTTTTTCTTGATAGTGTCTCATTTTCTTCCATCACAAACTGAGACACTGTCGTCTTCTATTTATCCTCTCTAATTAATTGAGAAAGGATCATATAGTTGATCGGATTGTTCAAATTATTTTGAAGAATTATGTAAGACTCTTCATTCACATTTACGTTCACGACAATTAGCCGTATTTGTCCTGCAAATCCAACATTTTCTTTCTATAAGATTTTTATTTTTTTTTAACTAGCATGTTATTTGTTATTCTCTAAATTCTCTTCCAATTCTTCCTTAAATTCTTCTTCATCTGGCAGAGCTTCTTTGAGTTTTTGTTCCAACTCTTTATTGAGTTTATATTCCGACACTCCCAAAGGTCTCTTTATCCCATCTAAAGAATATTTGACCGTAACATTTCGTTTGTCCCTACACAGGATAATCTCGATGCTTGGGCTATCGGTTGGATGACGTAGTGTGTTGTCCACAAGGTTTAAATAAAAATTCATTTTCCCCGCATGCTCTGGTAGAAATTTTCCTGCCTTTAGCTCGATAATGACAAAACAGCGTAGTTTGATATGGTAGAAGAGTAGGTCTAAAAAATAGTCTTCTCCTTCTAATTCTAAATGGTATTGATTTCCTACAAAGGCAAAACCTTTTCCGAGTTCTAAGAGAAAATCTTTTATATTATCTGTGAGAGCTTTTTCGAGAGATCGTTCCTTGATGTTGTCCTCGATATTTAAAAACTCTAAATTATAGGGGCTTTTTATTAACTCGTGAGATAGGTCTGATTGGGGGGAGGGAAGGGCCTCTTTAAAATTTGTGATGGCTTTTCCCTGTCGTTCATACAATCCGCTTTCTATTTGATGGACTAAAACATTGCGAGACCAACCGTTTTCTATGGTTTTGTGAGCATACCACAGTTGTTCTTCGTCCTTAGTTTTTTCTAATAAAGCCAGATTATGATACCACGTAATTTGTGCAAGGGGTGCTTGCACAATTTGAAAATCTTTCCATCTGTCTGCAAAAGCTCTCATATATTTAGGTTAGTGAGAGAAAGACCTTTCATCTCAGGAAACTCCTTTCTTAAATCTTGGGAAACTTGTTCGAGTATTTTTGCTCCCCACCCTTCTTTCTGCTGCATTTCTAGAATTTGATTCCCTATCTTCCAATAAAGAAGAACGAGCTCTTTGTTGACAGAAAGATTCGCTTTTATTCGTGCTTGAGAGATCTCCTTTTTGAGAGTTTCTATGTAGGTCTTATACGAGAGATCCATTGTCATATTATGTTGCTCCTTAATTTTGTGTGGACTATAGTACGATTTGTATTGTTCATCAATTGTGCTGGAATCGAAGGGACCTGTTTTAGAACTGACCCACGAACTTTTTCTTGACTTATTTAAAAAATTATTTTAGAAGGGTCGACATAATCTATTCTTCTTAATCAAAAAGATCTTTCTTAATAGCTTTTTTTAGTATACCAGCTTACTCTTGTTTTATGTACAAGGGAGAGATGGTTCTTTACAGGTTAGTGTGACGCATGAAAAATGGGCAAAAACTTATATTTCCCTATGCGCTTGTGTTTTATGAAGCGGTTCTTTATTTGGCAAATGATATGTATTTGCCAAGCCTGCCGAGAATCGCGCGGGATCTCGGTACTTCCCAAGACATGGTCCAATATACTCTGTCGTTGTGGTTTATGGGCACCTGCAGTTTGCAGATTTTCTTGGGGCCTCTCTCTGACCGGTTTGGTCGTCGACTCATCTTGGTGTGGGGGGCCGTTCTGTTTTTTGTCAGCACCTGTTTTTGTGCTATGGCAGACTCCATCGAAATGCTTTTGGTGGCGCGATTCTTCCAGGGGTCTGTGGTGGGAACAGTGACGGTGGCAGGCTATGCGGCTATTCACGAATTTTATGACAGCCGTCGCACTGTCCAATTGCTATCCATCATGGCGTCCATTATTATTTTAGCCCCCGCTGTGGGACCCATCTTGGGAGCTTGGGTGATAGAGTTTTATTCTTGGCGGGTCATTTTCTTTGTGCTCGCTGGATGGGGCGCTTTGGGGGTTGTTGGTCTTTATTTCACTATGCCTAAAGGAGGTTCGAGACGAAAAATCCGCATCAAAGGCGTGATAGAAGATTATAAATCTTTGATGAGGAACAGCTCTTTCTTGAAATACGCTTTGGGGTTTTGTTTTATCCTCAGCTCGTTCTTCATTTGGATTGTGGAGGGGCCTTTTGTGATTATTGAGGGGCTCAAGTTAAGTCCCACCGTTTTTGGCTGGATGCAACTTTTTGTTTTTGGCTGTTTTGGGGTGGGGGCGCAGATTGCCAAAATTCTTATTAAAAAGCGTCCTGTGTCCGAACTTGTGCGATTGTCCATCCTTGTTACCCTAAGTGGCGCTGGGTTGTTCGTGTGGATGAGTCTCATGATGAGCACCCATTGGGTGTTGATAACGGCCGCCGTTATGGTGATTTCGCTGGGGGCGTCCATGGCTTTTGGCTCTTTGAATCGCCTGGCCATTGAAGCCAGCACGGTGACCATGGTGAATCGAACCGCCGTTTTCTCTTTGTTGGTAAGCGCCATTGGTACGCTGGCTTGTTTTGTCATGACGCTCTTTAATAACCACACGTTTTTGAACTTATCTTTTGTAATGACTGCTTTTCTGATCTTGGGGGCAGCACTGATCTGGCCGGGATCGAAAAGAATCCGATTCTTGGAAGACGCTTAAACTGACTGACAGAAAAAAAGATCACCCCTCAAACCCTCCTCACCGAGGGTTTTTTTATGTGTAAAGAAAGGAGACTTGAATGTTGAACTGGAAAACGTTGATGGGATGGAGAAAAGAGAAACCCTCTGCGAAAGACCTCGCGTGGGTGCAGGGAGGCCGACCCATGGGGGCCTCGCGCACCTACACTCGATTGGCAGAGGAAGGGTACGAGCGCAATGTGATTGTTTACAGATGCATCAACCTCATTGCCAAAAATTTGGCCATGCCTCCTTGGATTTTATACGAGGGAGATCGCGAGGTAGAGCGGCACGTTTTGGCGGACCTCATAGAAAACCCCAACCCCTTGCAAACGCGCACCACGTTTCTAGAATCTCTGGCCAGTTATTTGCTGCTCGACGGCAATGTGTATGTGCAAGCTGTGGGGGAGGAAGGTGTCCCTCGTGAGCTTTTTCTTTTAAGGCCCGATCGGGTGCAGATTATGGCGGGGGACGGTACTCTGCCGCGGGGATATGTGTATCAGGTGGAAGGCAAAAAATCCTATTACCCGGTAGATCCCGAGACGGGGGCATGTGCCATTCTGCACCTCAAGTTATTCCATCCCAGCAATGATTGGTATGGCCTGAGCCCCATTCAGGCGGCAGCGGCAGCTATTGATCAACATAATGCGGTGGGGAGTCATAATCTTTCTTTGCTGCGCAATGGGGGACGACCTTCTGGTGCCTTGGTGATGCCAGGGAATGAGGGTTTGACGGATGAACAACGGATGCAGCTCAAAGAAACGGTGCGAAATCTCTATCAAGGCTCCGAGAATAGCGGGCAGATTTTGGTGCTGGAAGGCGGCATGAAATGGTGCGAGATGGGCCTCACCCCCAAGGACTTGGATTTCATGGCGGGCAAACATATTTCCACCCGCGAAATTGCCCAGGCCTTTGGGGTGCCCTCCATGTTGGTGGGGGTGCCGGGAGATAGTACGTTTTCGAACTATCGTGAGGCTCGATTTCATTTGTGGGAAGACACCGTCTTGCCCCTCCTCCACATGGTGATGGAGGAAATGAACCGGTGGATTGTGCCGGCGTACGGTGAGCAGTTAGCCTTTGCTTATGATGCAGATCAGATTCCCGCTTTGGGATGCCGGCGTGAACGGCTGTGGAACCGTATTCAAGATGCCACCTTCTTAACGGTGAATGAGAAGCGATCTGCCCTGGGGTATTCGCCCCTTCTAGACGGAAACAATTTAGAAAACATAGAAAGGAAACACAATGATTCAACAAGATAAAAAACTGACTCTAAAATCCACCACAGACGCCGGATGGTTTTCGGGATATGCGAGCGTTTATGAGTGCCTAGATCTCCACAAAGATATAGTGGCTAAGGGTGCCTTTACAGAGACGCTCAAAGGGGAAGAATGGCCCAAAATGTTGTGGCAGCATGACCCAGCGCATCCCATCGGTCGGTGGGAGAAAATAGAGGAAACAGAGGAAGGTCTTTATGTGGAAGGGCGACTGTTTTTGGAAATTGAAAAGGCGCGCGAGGCTTTTGTGCTGCTGTGCGAGGGGGTTTTGAATGGTCTCTCCATCGGGTTTCAGGTGGAAAAATCCCGCCGGCTTTCCGGGGGGAGGTTGTTGGAAAAAGTGCGCCTTTATGAAATTTCACTGGTGACGTTTCCGGCGAATGGGAATGCCCGGGTTCTGACGGTGAAGAACCAAGATTTGTGTGCGGATCTTTTGGAAAAAGTGCAGCGCTTGCGGGAATCCATTTCCCGTCACTGCGAAGAAATCCGTCAGGATTACTGTCTATAAAAGCTGGATCGCGTGTGATCAGCTTTTCAAGCCTCCTCGCGATGACGGGAGTGGGGGACGGCAGAAAAATGAATAACACCTTTCCCGAATAGGGAAAATCACGGGCCAGATTTTCTGGCCTTTTTTTTATCCATCAATATGAAAGGACAATATCCATGACACTAGAAAAACTATCGACAAACATCGACGCGTTGGAAAAAGGATTCCAACAGTTTCAATCCACCCAACAAGGGCGCTTGGAGAAGCTGGAACACAAACTGTCCGATCTGCCGCTCTTTCGTAAACAGATGACCGCCGATCGGCGTCCAGAGGTGTCTCTCAAATCAACGCTGCCCCAAGGCAGTGCGACAAAAGCCTTCGAGGCGTATGTGAGAGGACATACCGATTGGGATGTAAAGGCGCTCAGCACGGGGGAGACGCCCGGGTCGTACCTCATGCCGGAGGTCATCCAAGAACGCATCTCGAAAGACCTTCAGTCAGGCAACTCGTTCCGGTCTGTGGCGCGGCAGATGAGTGTTTCGGGGGGCAGTGTGGACGTGATTGTGGATCGTGACTTGCCGGCGGTGGGATGGGTCTCGGAAATGGAAGCACGACCTGAAACTGCGCCTCCTATTTTAGAAAAAATCCGCATTACACTGCAGGAACTCTATGCCAAACCAAAGGCTACCCAGAAACTATTGGATGATGGAGCCATTAACATCGAGGATTGGCTCGTGCGTAAGGTGACCGACAAGATGACTCGTATCGAAAATGAAGCCTTTATCTTGGGCAATGGTGACGGGAAGCCCCGGGGGTTCCTCAGCTATGAGATGGGAGACGAAGCCACTTTCGGGCGACTGCAGCACCACAAAACTGGAGAAAATGGGGCCTTCGGAGACGATGGCGCCGATGTGCTGGTGGATATGGTGGCTTCGCTCAAAACCGAGTACCAATCAGAAGCTGTCTGGATCATGTCGCGCTCGGCACAAGCCGCGGTGCGCAAACTGAAAGAATCCGAGACGGGGCAATACTTGTGGCAACCGGCGCTGGGGGAAAAACCTCTGCCCACGTTGCTTGGGTATTCCGTGTATGTGCTGGATGAAATGCCGGCGCTTTTGCCGGGAATAGCTAGCTGCTCCCTCGCCTTTGGAAACTTTAAGGAGGGCTATCAGATTGTGGAAAAACCTCAGATCAACGTTTTGAGGGATCCCTATAGTGCCAAGCCCTATGTGGAGTTTTACATCACCAAACGCGTGGGCGGAGACGTGATCGATTTTGATGCCATTAAGGTATTGAAGTTCGAAGCCTAATCCAACCCCATCTTTTTTAATCAAGACCCAAAAGAGAGGCATTCAGCCTCTCTTTTTTTTAACCAACATATAGCTAGAGCCATTTAAATTGAGCATAGGCACGACGCAGCGAAGCGTAGTCAACCTACGTGAGTGAGGAGTAACGCATGATCAATTTATAAGGGATCGGCTATAACAGGAGAGACTCAATGAAAACATCCGTATTAGACCACCCAAAGACAGAACCCGTTTCCCTTCTAAAGGCGAAAACGTTTTTAAGAATAAATCATACCCACGACGATGAGCTTATGCCCCACCTGATCACCACGGCTCGGCAAATTGCTGAGACATATACGCGTCGTAAATTTATTACGCAACGCTTGGTCTCGGTACTGCCGTTCCGCCCCAATCACAGCAAGAAAGCAGGACTGCAGCGCGTGTGGGCATCAGGAGACCGGTATGCCCTCTTTCTACCCCGTGGTCCCGTGCAGAAAGTGGTGGAAGTAGAGATCATCACGGAAGAGGGCGAGACGTTGCCCGTTTCGTACCACGGGTACCATGTGAATCATCATCGAGACCCCGCGTTGCTGGTGGTGGATGACCGAAACGGCTGGGGGGTGCGTGTCACCTACGACGTGGGATATGGCGATCGAGCCGTAAATGTGCCGGCGCCCATCCGTCAGGCCATCTTGCATATGGTGGTGGAGATGTACCAAAACCGCAATGTGCTGGAGGCTCGCTTGATCCGCAGCGTGACGCCTTTCTTGGCGCCCTATCGGTTGATGGGAGATATGCTATGACACAGAAAAAACAAGGCTGCGACGCGCTGACGGAACTGGTGTTCTTAGAGCAACTCTTTCAGGAATCCGATGGAGAAGGGGGACTCACCTCCGAGTGGCGACCGGTGGAGTCCTTGTGGGTCAAAATTGAGGCCCAAAAACCGGGAAGCGTGACCGAGCGGTGGCAAGGAGAACGCCCGCACTTTGCCGCGCGATATTGGGTATGGATCCGGCAAGAGCAGGTGCTGCCGCCGATTTATCGGCTGCGGTGGGAGAAGGGGGTGTTGACCCCCCTCTCCGCTATGACGTGCCTTGCGGGGGAGGAATGGCAAATGGTTTTGACTGAGCAAGAGGAGGTATCATGAAAAGTGACTATGGCGTGATGGGGGCCGTTTACCAGGCGTTGTCGGGGAGGGAAGGGACGCTCAAAATTTTCCACTATGTCCCCCAAGGGGTGATGCCCCCCTATGCGGTGCTGGAGCTCATGGCGTTGGAGCGGGGGAACTCCCTGCCCCCGCCCCACTTTCAAACCCGAGGTGAGATGACGGTTCGCGTGTGGAGTGCCTATGAGGGCCTCGCTGAAGTGGCGGAGATCGTGGGCGCGCTCAGTATCTTTTTTGACGGGAAAAAACTGGACCTCCCTGAGGGTCAAGCGTGGTTTGATGTAACAGAGAGGCGATTTTCCGCCCAGCAGTCGAGCGCTAAGAATCCGTGGCGAGAGGGAAGTGTAACGCTGCGATTTGTAGTGCGACGATAATTTTTAACAGACAAGGAATATCCATGAGAAAAATAATCACATTTCAGACGTACTGGGGTGCGATCTCTCCTGCCTTGCGGCGGTGGTACCGGTTGCCCAGATGGTGGAGGGAGCGGCCATGACACAAACGCTTCTTAAAATTCAGGGAGCTGGCATGCCGCCCGTGATGCTGGACCAGTGTACACAAACCCTGGAAGCGATGCCGCTGGGGGGCCTTCACCGCACGGTGAATGGTGAGCTTATTTATACGGGCGTGCCGGGGAGGATGAAGTACCGCACCGTGTGCTCGGGCACGGGCAATGGGACCCCGGGCTTGGATGCCCTCAAACGAGGGGATCAAGTGACCGTGCACTGTATCCAACGGTTGTGGCAAGAAGCGACGGGGGAGCGGACGATACTCTCCCGCCCTGCTGTGGTGGGGACGGTGCTGGTGATGGACGAAAATCGGCAGGCGGTGGCGTTTACCATGAACTCCCCTTCCGAGGTGGCGGTGACACCTCCCCTCTCGCTTCCGTTGTATCTGAGTTATTGCCCCGTTTTGATCACCCGTGTGGGGGAGATTAAATTGAAAGCACGGGAATGGGACGGGGGGCAAGAGTGGCATCTCGGGATGGAAGAGGTTTAGAAAGGATGGGTGTTGACAGGAGCGGAGCTCCCCATTACAGTCAAATTCATGACACATGCACCATCAAATTGGTTCCTGTCCGCGGGATACAGGCAAGGGGTTTTCTGGGCCATTCTTACAGCGCTCGTCAGCGTTTCTAATGACGTGATCACCAAGTTTGTGGGGACGCGGTTGAATGGGATGGAGATTTCTTTTTTCCGTTTTTTCTTTAGTATGATCACCGTGCTGCCTTTCATGATTCCTCAGGGATGGAAGGCCTTTAAAACAGAACGGGCTGATTTGCACGTGTGGCGGGCGGTGATTGGCGCGGCGGCCATTGCGTTGTTCGTTTTTAGCTTGATTTACTTGCCGTTGGCGGAAGTTACGGTTTTTTCGTTTACCCAACCCCTCTTTTTCATGCCCATTGCGCTGCTGCTGCTGAAGGAAAAAGTCACGTTTAATCGATGGATTGCAGGTATCTGTGGATTTATTGGGATTTTGATCGTAATCCAACCAGGGACCCTGTCTTTTAAAATGGTGTCGCTGTTGCCCATGGGCGCAGCCTTTTTGTTTGCCATGCTCGATATGCTGGCCAAGAAAATGGTGGTGAAAGAAAGCACCACCACGTTGTTGTTTTATTTTGCGTTGGGGACAACGCTTGCGGCCTTTATTCCAGCCCTCTATGTGTGGCAAACGCCGACCCTTGTCGAATTGTTTTGGCTCTTCTGTTTGGGGGCGGGCGCGAACTTGATTCAAGTGTGTTTGTTTCGAGCGTTTGCGGCGACGGACGCGTCATCGCTGGTGCCCTTCCGATATACGGAACTCGTCTTTGCCTCCCTCTTTGGGTATATGTTCTTTAACGAACTGCCCAGCCTGATCGTTTATCTGGGTGCCGCCGTGATTATTGCCAGCACCTTGTACCTTTCGTACTCAGAAATGCGCCGGTCGAAAAAAGACCCACTGCCGATGGCGTCTTGAGTCTCCAGAGGAGGCCTTACCTTAAATTCATCCTTGAAAATCTGGAATTGTGTGCCATAATTACAAGGATGATAACACGAAGAATAACACACATATGTCTCAGTTATCATCTGACGTATAACCGCTTGACCCAGAAAGTCTCGGGGGGTTTTAAAGGAAAATCCTACTCATCCCCCACGGTGGCGTCAGACCCCACCCCCTCTTCGTTTGGGTCTTCTGTGTCGGAGTTCGTGTCCTCTCTCCCATCATCGTTATCGGATTCCATCATGGGGTCATCCTCTGCGGCAACCGCAAGAGGGGAAAGGGCGGTATTTAGGAAAAATAATCCCACAAGAACCAGTATGTATTTCATCGTGTCAATTCTCCTGATTTTAGACTCGTCTTTCCCCGTCTCATGCCTGCATGGGCGGGGGTGACGAAAAAAGCGTGGTCTTACGGCAAAACTCTGAATTGATCGTTTTTATGGAGAGATTCTAGCATTTTGTTTTTTGACAAATCCCCTTCTCCAGAAACTGCGATCCTGATTTTTGAGGATTTAAGGCCGGTTTGCTCTGCCAAAATAGAGATGAGCTCAGACACGGTTGTGCCTTCGTTAACCTTCCCATATGGTTTTGCAGTATGGCTGAAGGGAGAAGCGGAAAGCCGTAGACTAAGGGCAGTTAAAGCCAAAAAACAAATACACAAAGTAACAGAAATTTTGTTGAACACGGAAGCCTCCTTGTAAGTTATATCCTTCAAGCGTACCAGAGTCCTACTGGGCTGGCAACCCCACCCCCCTCTTTTTGTTTGATCCATCGCCACTGTGTTGCTCCTCGTCATTACGTTTTTTCCTGTCGCCCTCGATGGCACGCGGGGGCCCAGGAAAACTTCAGCTTAAATACTGGATGTAAGAAAGACTGGATCCCCGTCTTCACGGGGATGACAAAGATACGGGGATGACAAAGATACGGGGATGGCGAAGAAGTGCAGTCATCTCCGCGGGGGAGACAGGAAGAAAGAAGCATTCAAATTTTCGACAACAGACAAGGGAGACTTTCATGACATTTTATTTTGCGTGGGTGAACACCCCAGAAATCTTTGATGCTGGTCGGCACGCACGGATGGACGAATCCATTTTGCACTTCGAGGTTGATCACCAAGAGGGCGCCGTGCCCTTGTTGCGGCTCACGGTGGCCCTTGCGATCCACACCCCCCAAAGGCAAGGCCAACGGGGGATTTTGTGGCAGCAAGACGAGGCAGGCCATGCACATCTTTTATTTGATGGCATTTTAGTGATGACCCCAGCGGAAAAAAGGGAAGATTTCTTGTTGTTGGTACTCGAGGCGGGGAGGGCTGACAAGCCGTCCCAATTGGAACGGCTGTTGAGCACAAAAAAACAACAGGAATTTGAACCTTTATTGGTGGCGGAAGAAGATCAAGAGGCGGTGGAGGAAGTGTTAGAATCTCTCTCTGCCGTGCCCCATTGGGATCGCCTAACGGGCGACGTTATACTCACGGAATTAGGTCAACATCGAGAGACGGTGGATCTCGGCCCCACCTTTTTTGCGGAGAGTCTTCAGATGCACCAGGGAGGACGACCTCTGGCGGCGGTGCGGTTTTCTCTGACGGCCGAGTGGGTGCAGAGGTATGATGGCGTGGTGGACTTGGGCCCCCTTATTCAACAGGCTGGTACGCGCGGATACCTCAGCAGCCTTACCCCTGACGATTTGCAAAAACGATGGTGGCGCAAGGTGTATCCCCTGCTGCGGACGGGTTATGAGATTTTGGAAAGTCGCCTCACGGTGGTGGTGCCCCCCGAGACGGGTGGGCTCGAGGTGTATCCCCTAAAAAGCGCTGCCTTTACGGTGCGGGGACGTGTCCAAACCTTGGCGCGTAGCTGGCTGCAGCCGGTTTTGACACTCCAGTGGCATTACCGGCAAAAACGCAAAGAAACGGTACACATAGAGGTGCCCTGTGGAAAAACGGGTGACGTGTTAGAGTTGTCTGTGCGGTTGCAGGATATCTGTGGTGCTCAGCCCATCGCCTCCTGGAAACCTCATCAAGTGTATCCTATCAAAACTTTGGTGCGGCATGAGGACACAGTGTATCGGGCCATCAAAGTTCATGTAAGTGACACTACTTTTCAGACAGAATTCTGGGAGGTACAAGGGACGTGGCCCACTGCGCTCGAGGACCCCAGCCGCTGGAGTTTTTTCGAGACAGAGCGGGGGCGCGCCGTGATTCATCATGTGATGCGGCGGGCAGAGGCTTATGGGGTCATGGCGGCGAGAGAGCTGGAGGTGCGGTGTCATCTTCCCTTTGCCGCGGGTCGGCTGTTACGCGGGAATCAACAGGTCCGGCTCACGGATCCACGGTTGCCAGGGGGATCGGTGACGGGAGATGTGCTTCACTATCGGCTGGTGGCAGAGGGGGATACGGGCGAGCGCTGGGCTGAGGTGACCCTTGGGGTGACGATGCATCTAATGCGAGCGTGGAAACTGAAAGGATTGCAATCCCTCAAGAAGGCGGAAGGCATTCTAGATCCCCGGGCTGTGACCGCGGCAGATCTAGTCACTTCTCTGCAGCTGACCGGTGGGGCGGAGACGCAAAACCAACGCCTGGAGAGAAGAGATTTTCCCAGCTTGATGGCCGCCCATCGAGCCTTGGACAAAATTCCGACGCGATTGAGGATCGAGCTGAAGGATCTCAAAAGTGCAGAAGAGTTGAGTCATGAATGGGCAGCGGAGATTCTGTGAAAGATTTTTACATCCCCTCTTTCCATCATTGCTGTACAGGGATAAAAACAGCCGCTACAGCTTTAATCCGTCAAAGATAATCTGATCTAGGGTCTTAAGCGCGCGCTCGGCGTCAAGGCGATTTTTGAGCGCTTTGAAGCAATCTGAATGCCCTGAGAAGGTCTTGTCCGCAAAGGCGATCGCTTCCCTTATATGGTCTTCCCGAATGAGGGTGCATACGGTGTCCACGTGTTCTTTTTCTTGGGAGGGTGTTGTTTTTGAAAGTTTAAAAAAGGACACGATCTTTTGCTCAATCACTTGAATTTTTGATTTGTGCAGGAGGCAGAGTCGGACAGATCTCTCCAGAGCGGGGAGAGAGGGGATACCCTCCGTATTTTGTCTCAGAACTTCAAATTGCGCGTGAGAAAGATCGGAGCCAACAAGACGTTCGAGGTTCTCAAGTTCAGCGGAAAAATTCTTACCCGTTGAGACGTGATATTTAAGTTTTTCAAATAAAAATATCTTTTTAAGGTTCGTCGAAATTTTATCTAGGATTCCGTTGTGAAGGATTGTCGGATGATTGTGCTCTTCAGCTTCAGTCCTCAATTTTCTTTTCTCAGGGCTTTGGCTATGAAAGGAGACGGAGACTGAAAAGGGTGCATGGCGCATAAAATAACTGCCGGCCCCCACAAGGGCACCAAGACAAAGAACCAAGAGGGCGAGAAACCCGCGTGTAAACTTTTTGCTGTCCTTTTTTCGGGGGTGCAATGAGTAAGTCATAAGAATAATTCTAAGATATTTTTTGGAAAGATGCCATGGGAAAAAAGCTTACCCCCTGATTTCCCTTGTGCAAGCCGTAAAAAGACAATAAACTGATGACAGATTATATAAAAAAAGTGATGATTTACAGAGGAGCGTTCCCCATGAAAAGACTTTTATCCGTTATTTTTCTATCCCTTTCATTTTTCTTATCTCAAGAATCCACGGCGAAGATGATGCGCGGGATTGACTCGAGTGCTTGGCACTGTAAAACACATGACAGTCGCAAGTGTACGACCGTGGAAGGGTTTAAAAAGGAACTTAAGGCTGAGTGTGGGGCGGCGGCGGGGAACTGTCGGCATCGTTTTTGCCGCGCAAACTGTGTCAGCTGGCAAAATCCAAAGGCAGAGTGTGCCACATACTGTCTCAGCCACAAGACGCTCGTTCGTTTTGATATAGATTCGAGACGAACACTCTACACCAATTTTTTGCTTCCCTCTGAGTGGGTTGAGACTGAAAGACACGTACAAAATCTCAAAAAGCTGAAAGCTAATAAAACGTTGTGGAAGTCTTCCTGGCAGCGGAAAAAAGAAGCCAGCCTTCGGGAAAAGGAGCGTCAGTTCCTAGAAGAATTAAACAGCTCAGCGCAGAGCGGGGCAGAGGTGAAGGCTCGGGCTTTTGACGTGGATCAGGACCTTCTTCGCGCTCGAGAGAGAGCTAATAAGAGAGCGGGAAAGAAACATTATTGGACAGACAATTAACTGGGTTAGCTCCTTAATCATATAGCTGATCCAGCCTTACTTTCTCTAAGCTGCTGTTTCGTTAGGCTTAACAACTTTTTTAATCTGTGTCCAAAGGGTGTTTTTCCCTATTTGTAAGTCATAGTGTTGTTGTAAGTTTAGCCATGTATCTGCCGAGACACCAAAAAAACACTCAAGTCTTAGGGCGGTATCCACACTCACATTTCTTTTCTTTTGAAGAACTTGAGAAATGCGGTTAGTGGGAACATCCAGCTTGCGCGCGAGCTCCGCACAGGACAATCCAAGAGGTTCCATGAAATCTTCGAGAAGAATCTCTCCAGGGTGGACTGGGGCTAGTTTTTTTGCCATTTTAAAATCTCCTTTTTTATCATTTATGATAATCAACAATTTCCACGTCTTCCGCATGCCCTTCGCGCCACTTAAAACAAACACGCCACTGTTTATTGATACGCAGGCTATAGCTTTCTTTTCTATTTCCCGTGAGTTTTTCTAATCGGTTGCTCGGTGGAAGGACTAAATCTTCTAAACGAACAGCTGCATGCAGATAAGAGAGGCGTCTTAAAGCTTGACGCTCGAAGGACTTATAAGGCTTCACGCTTACTCCTTGGAAGAGTATTTCTGCATCCTTATCTTTAAAGCTTTTGATCATTATGCCCGATAATAATACGCGATACGTATTGAGTCAACCAAGATGAAGGAAGATTTTTATGAGGAGAGAGATTTCTCTTTCTGATCAATTCTTCCCTGCTTCTCCTTTCCGTCATTGCGCGGAGGGCCATGAGGCCCGACAAAGCAATCTATCTTTTTTGCTGTAATAGATAAAGCTGAACAACTTCTTTAAAAATTCTTATGAATTTTCTCGAGAGTGACGGGGGCGGGCACGCCTGTGCGAGGGCGGCAGTAGAATGGTGTGGAAACGACAAGTAAAAAGAAGTAAAAAATAATTATTGCGTAATGAACACGTAAAACTAAACAATAAAATAAGGTTCCTTAACGACCCCCTGGAGGATTTTTATGGAACCTTTTCTATATTTTAGAGGGTCTTCTATCTAGAAGTTGACTCTCTCCCAAATTATTTTATTTTTTATTTATGTTTACTGTCTTTAGTATATCACCTGTTTTTTCAAAAAAAAACCTTTTTATTTCAGAGGGGTATTCAATGAATCACCCCCCAAAAGCCGCCCAAGAAATTCTCTTCCGTTCACGCATTTTAATACAGTAAAAACAAGGAGTAAAAATGAAATCTTACAGAGAGAAACCGTATCATCCTGGATATGTAGCCCCCCTCACGGGAGAGGCTTTTACGCGCCGCGCCGTGCTCGAAATGGAAGAAGAGGGGTTTGCCCAGGGGCATGACGTTCAGATTTTAGAGGCGCCCCCGCACCTCACGTTACGGCTCGACATGCGTCTGCATTTTTACGAGGGGGCGGTCCCTTTAGAGCGGGGGGTGAATGGGAAATCAGCAGGGATCACACCGCTCTATCAACCGGGGAATGTGCTTTCTGACGGGTCAGAGAATCTCAAGCCCTTATGCAAGGTGCGGGCGGTGGATTTTGTGTATCTGCAGCGGGGGATGTATGTAGACGTCGAAGAGGTGAATCGACCTTTTTACGAAGGGCACGGAGTGGCAGCGCTCATCCAGTTGGTACTGGGTCAAGTGGTGTTCCAAAAGCCCTTTGCAGGACGGGCTGATGCGCTGCGTTTGGAGACCCATCTCAGGCGGCAGGATCGGGATGAATGGACGGAGGTCATCGGTTTTGGGCGTGAAACCTACCCCCTCTATCCCTATGGCGGGTATGCCCCTCCCCACGGTGACGTGCGGGAGGTGGAGCAGGTGTATGCCTTCGCGGGGGTGGACCGCAGCGACGGGCAGATGGTGACGGCCTTGAAGCTCTATCGAAGCTCTTTTTTCCACACCAGTGGGGGATTTCCGCCCACTCCTTTTACGTATGATCATAAAAAGTGGGTTTTCCCCCAAGGCGTGTTGCCCCTTGAACAGATGACGGTGGGGCAGGCTCTCAGCGAGGGGCATCTGACCTTTACGCTGAAGGAGGCGTCTGGGGAGGTACAGACGTATGCCTCCTATGGGTATGAGCAGGTGGGGGGGTCTATGAGCCAAATTAACGTACATTGCCAACCTCAATGATCTTTCCCAAACGCTGGGCCCCCGCCTACGAGAGGGCGACATGGGATGAGATTTTAAACTGTCTTCATCGCCCATCTTTCGTATTTGCAGGGAGTCTATTGATAGAGATCTATGGAAAACCTAATGTGATTGTAAGTGACAATGGAACCGAACTTACGAGTAAGGCTGTTTTAGAGTGGGCAACAAAGCATCGTATAGAGTGGCACTATATCACCCCTGGAAAACCTTCTGAGAATGGCTTTACAGAAAGCCTCAATGGAAAAATACGGGATGAGTGTCTCAACGAACATTGGTTCCAAACCCTCCAACAAGCCAAGGATATTATCCATGACTGGAGGCAAGATTATAACTACGTCAGACCACATTCCAGCCTAGGCTACAAAACACCTATAGAATTTATAGGAGTCCCCAATGGAGAAAAGAGAGAAGATTTTTGTTCATTGATTCCAGTTCACAAACCGGCTATAAAAGCCTCAGGACTCTACTTCTAAATGGACCATACTTTGGGAGCAGGCCAGCGGCCATCCGTGAGGTAACCTTTGTCCCCATTCCCTTGACTGCTGCTCGACCAGGCTGATAGAGGTAGCTTACCACCTCTGCTCCATCCATCAGGTTCTCAGCTGCAACGCCAGATACTCCGGCTGCGCGTAATACGCGCCGGACATACTCCTTCGTGTAGAGTCATCGCAGTCTCTACTGTCTCCAGCATTCCCTGCGCAGGAAGCCCCCTCGCTATACTGTCAACCAAAAGGGCCTGTCTCGGATTCTGCTTCTTCCATACCTGTATCTCTTCTGCCAGGGCCTGGTTACAGCTGCAGCCTTACCCTTCACTTGGTTTATGTATGGTTTTAACCTATCCAAACCAATTATGTTCGTCTAGATCCTCTCAATTTATGATAATCTTGATTTGTTGTAATGAGCTTCGATGATGTCGTCATAAAACCAAGGTGACTCATAATACAGTCGCCAAATAAATCTTTCGAAGGAATCTTCTATTTTTATATGACTAGGAGTCCATACTGCATTAGGGTCATGAGAAGCTGGTCTCATAATAAGAAACCTCGAAGAATCCCCAATTTCAAAAAAAGGCAGATCCCCAGGTTCAAGCATTTCGAGAGTAGCATTACTCATCCAATGATCCTCGCATTCTGCAGGCCCTTCTATAGTTTCTGTTCTAAATCGAATAATTTCTTTTGAAAAATGAGCCACCACCAAGGGAGGAAGAATTTCGTTATTATTATAAAATTCGTATCCCGCCGGAGGAATCTCAGGGGAACGTAACATTCCAAAACCAATTTCCTGATAAAAAGATCTTAATTGAGATGGAAAATTAACTCCCAATTTTTGTTCTGCAGTCACAATTTCTTCAGATTTTAGTGGCAAGAACCAATTGTCGTTAACTTCACTGCCTCCAGGAATAAATTGTTTTAAATATTCGTAAGTCATTATTGTTTCGTTTCTAACAACCTATTTAAAGGGGACCCTGTCCCATGAATGCCACCTTGGTGTTGGGCTCCAAAAGAAACTGGTTTCATATTCCACCAAACGTGTGGCCCTCCTACCTCTTGAGGAATAATATGATGCGCATCAACTCGTGTTTTTTTTAACTCTCCTCTGATATTGCGCATCTGAAATGGCCACACTTGCCCCGTATGATGTTCCCATTCACTGATGAGATTCTGCCTTGTAGCTTTCGTAAAAGAATCAGAATGCAGCTGCTTTTCCATAGGTGTCAACTTTTCAAACTTACCCGTTCTCATGGCAGTTGCCAATTCTTTTTTTTGCAGTTCGGTAAATTTAAACCCAGATCGGGCTTCCATGTCTCGGATATACTCTACCGCACCCCCTGCCCATTTTGTATCAACGGGTTTGGTTTTTCTAACTTCCCCCACCAACACCTCAGCCCTTGCCCCGGTCGATTCTGCCATTACAGTAGAACGTGCAGCACCCGAGGTATTAGCCACCATTTTTGGACGAACAACAGAACGAGAGATGTCGAACAGTTTCATGGATTCATCAGCGCTAGCAACAAATCCTCCTATACCTTTTAAAACCTTTGCTGCTCCTTTCACAAGGGGACCGCCTACCAAAAAGGCTCTGCCTATCTGATCCAAAAAACTTTGCGGCAAGCGTTGCTCAGCAGGGGTGTTGACGCCGAACAGCGTAAATGCTCCCAATACCGCTTCGCTTTCAGCGATGTTTTGGGCTGTTTGTTGTATCATAAACAGTTCCGACGAATCCCTTGATGTTACAAATGATTCTAGGGTCGCATGATATGTTCTCTCATTCTGTGCCTGTATGTCTGAGATCACTTCTTTAAAATCACTTACAGGACCGAGGTCTCCCCGACGAAAGCCCCTTCCTATGGCTTTCACTATCCAGATATCAGACTCTTCTATTCCATCGAGAAGGCTACTTGCTTTCTGCCCAGCTTTCTCTAACACCTGCTTATATACTTCCCCAGTACTCAGTATCCCTTGGTCCTCATCCTGCTGCTCTTGAGCTATCAACTCCATGGTTTGTAGGAAATTTTCATCAATTGCTGTCGTCCCTGTATGAACTGCAGTGCCCACCCCCCCTTGGCCGGTGGCAAGCGCAGCGATCCCCGCCATTATCTTAGCCGTGTTGGCATTTCTTTGAATCTCTTCCTGAGTCGATGTTGTTGTCGTGAGCCCTTCTGCAACCATTTCTGCAACAGCCGCTCCAATCGCTCCGGCCAGCGCGCCACGTCCTATATGCTTCGGATCCAGAATGGCCCCCGCCGCAGCGCCCACGGCCGCATGCAGAATCTTGTGGGTTGTTCCATCTAAGGACTCTACAGAACCGGTTGCCTCTTTGGGTTGGTTTGCAGCCCTTGCTTTTCCTAATTGGTTAGCCGCATACCCTTGCACAACATTTGCAACCATAAGCCGTGCTGCTTGGCTTAGATCAGGTGCTTCTTGGTTGACAAGGGCTGTTACAGCTGTTTGGGTGCCTGTCGTAAACACCGCTCTCGCTGCATGCTGAGCTGGCGTCATATCAGCCCCTTTCAGCGTGATACCTAAGGTGGGCGCTAGTTTGTTCACAACCCCAGCTGTAGCCGCTGCAGCGATAACCGTCTTGAGGCTTTCCACCGAAGCGAGGCTTCGACAAGTTGCTTGTAGGTCTCCTCCTGTTTGGAGAAAGGTGACAGCCGCCGTGGAACAAAGAGTGCTGAAGGCTGCATTCCCCATAACGGCTAAGATACCACTCCCGGCACCCCCTGTCGCAACGGACACAGCAAGCGCAACAATGATGGCACCCTCCTGCCCAATACCGGTAGAAAATCTTTTGGTATGCACCCAAGAGGTTAATTGACGTGTCCTCTCTTCCGGGTCGATCCCGCTGATTAACGTTGCATACTTATCCCAGTCCACGTTTGTAAATTGAGCCGGCACATGAATAGATTCCCATTCTTTTACGTCTACACTGGACCGATGTTCTACCTCCTGACCTGCTTCCGTTCTCGTTCCCATCGTTCCAAAGAAGCCGCTCTGGCTCGATTCACTTCGTGTGAGCATCACCTCCACCGTGGGGCGTACGGTCATCCCTTGGGTGGTCATATCCGTGAGTTTATCTCCACGAATCGTCGTTCCTTCAAAGTCAGCGGTCTTTGTGTCCACCTGGATCGTTTTTCCTTCAACATGCGTGTCTAAAAATTGAGGCATCTCTGTAGTACTTTTTTGCTCTGCCCCACCAAACGATGTGGCTTGTGTCATGGTTGAGGTGTGTTTGTTATGACGTGCCTTCGCCCCCGTCTTGAGCGTTTCCCCTTTGAAGATGAGCTCCCTTTCTGGCGCTCGTACAATCCCTTCTGCTGTAATCACCTGACTCAACAGCTTTAAGCTTCCTTCCAGACTTCCCATCTCAGGGGTGCTAAAGGCCGTTTGATAGAGTTCGTCCTCTGTCGCCTTGGCTGAGAAAGCCGATTGTTTTACTCGACATGTGTGGTTTTGTCGATATTCCTTAGACGCGTATTCTTGCTTGATCTCATACTCGGCCTCAACAATGTTGTCTCTCACCGTGAGATAATAACTTCCATGGTTCTCAAAAATTTTGGCCTTGATATGTCCTTTCTTACTTCCAAACACAAGCGTCTGCACATAAGTGGGGAGAATCACTTCTTGGCCCAAGTCGTTAAGAATTTTTTCTTGAAGATCTAACGTATTGAGCAAAACCCGCCACCCATTAAGAGTCACATCGCCCCCAATGAGATTCATGCCTGTTAAGAGAATATCTTTATCTGACTCAAACGCCACACTCCCGTCCTGCCCTGATCCTGCAATTGCTAGAAGACCAGGCCGACGTATTGTATGATGATGGGTCGTCTCTTGTATCTTGGACGAACTCGATAAGAATCCTCCTTCTGCCGAAGCGCTCCTTTCTTTCGTTGAAACATCTTCTTCATATGTATGGGAAGAAGAATGAACCCCGTCTTTTCCACGAACTTTAAATTTCTTTTTTCCAATGTTGACACCATCTAGAATAACTTTACCCTCTGTATCAATGACATACTCTTTCTCTGCAATATTAGCGCCATCCGGACGATTTAAATCCGGATGAAGGGTTCCTTTCTTCAAATGAAGGACGGGCACCAAACATTTTTTCTCATTAATAATTTTTGGAACGAAATATAACCCCTCATCCACTTCCTCAGGAGTAATGACCAGAATCTCTCTATAATAAGTTTCAGACTCTAGGTCGGGCTCTCCCCCACTTTCCTGAGGAAGATAGACAAAGTTTTTTCGAGCAACTGTTGAGGGATTTTTTTGTAACGCAGCATCATACGCAGCTTTTCCTGCATCTGCCACTTGTTTCATGGAAGGGATATATCCCGTATTCATTTTTCTATGAAGAAGTCTGGTCATCAGCCCCTGAATGTCTTCAGGAGGCAAAAGCATTTTGTAAGACTCAAGGTCTTCCACTTTTTCAGCCCCCTCTATAACAACCATGGGGATCTTTTCCTTAAAATTTCTTTTCAAACTCGTTTGTAAAATATAAGGAGATTCTTCTGGAGCAGTTACATACATCTGACGATCAAACCCATGCGTTTCTTCAGGAAGTATCTCCATAAATTCTGGAAGTTCCTTAACTTCTGGGAGTTTAATGTTCCCTTGATATCCCGTTGTAACAGCCCCCGTGGCCTGAACGTTGATGGTATCACTCACCATATTCCCCGAAAGGTCCGCTTCGCCTATGCCTGTGACACCAACTTTTTCTGCCGAACTCATGACGGCATGAACAACCCCCCTTGTCCCCGCTTCAGGATAGTCCCGCCGCCAATACGTATAGGATTTACTTTTACTCCCTATTCCAAAGGTCGAATGCTTTTCCACAGAAACATCAACCCCTGTCTTCGTAAGGGTTTGGATATGGGTTTTTACATAATTTTGGTTCACAACCTTTGTTGCAAAATCAATACCAACCTCACTCCTGGCCCCCTGATCATCCGCTTCAAAGGTGTTTAGGAACTTTCTCTTTTGTTCTTCTGGGATCCCCTCAATCTCAATCCCCCCTGGCGCATACAAAAAGCTTGCGGCATTCAACGCATAAACTATATCTCTGAGTTTTAATTTTCCTTTTCCTATATTGAATTCCGCCGGATCTGTGTTGGCATAATCTATCTGCCAATACCGATGGGAGACGATGCTTGTATCAATAATGCCCAACATATTTAAAAAGTAGGGAACTCTCCATTTAAACTCTTCTGGTTGCGTCCCTATATGAAAGGCTCCTCCAAAGTTGAGGAATAAATTTAAATTTTCTACACTGACACCCTTTTGAACCTGTACTAACCCCAAGGTGCTGAGGAACTTCCCCTCTCGAATGCCTTCGATAAAAAGTTGTCCTCCTACATTCAAATAACAATTAGGTTGAGACTTATAAAAATGATGTTTCCAATCAAACTTGTCTCGTCGAACATCTCCCTCTGTCAGGATCTCTGTTTCTTCGTCTCCGATCGCCCAACCCATTTGGATATGGGGAGAGACCAACTCTGTATCTCCCGCAGACTCCATTCCTCCATAATTAAAAATCTGCTTTGTTCCAACCAAAGTGAGTTTCTCCGCCCCGAATATTGATTCGGGAGGCTTTTCTTTGCTAGAGAAACGAAAATCCAAGTCCTCAAACACTTGGGATAAGAACTCGTCTTCTTTTGCATGTTTCAAATATGGAAAAGGAAAGCAATTATCCTCTCTTCTATCTTCCACATCGAGATTGGCCTCGTTGATGATTGTTTTAGCCTTTATTGTAAGTTTTTTCTTCGTCTTAAGAATACTGCTATTATAAAATTCAAGCCCCTGGAGGTTCAAACTGTAGGGAAGGTCTTCTAGAGGGGTGTTATTCTGAATAACACCTCCATAGGTGATGAATAAGGATTCACAGTTTAAATCAATTAGGTGGCTTTTATAACCCAATATTTCTTCTAAAGTTCTCGATTTTTGGCTAGCTGTTTCGTGGAATTCTAAAATAGGAGCTGTTAATATTCCTCTCAAAAAAGACGGTAAATTTTCAACGCCTTCAAAAGATATTTTTTCCTCAGACTCAATTGTGCCCCCAGCATCAATATCGTGTTGAGATAACGTACGACTTTTTAATCCTCTAAGTTCTTTAAACTCAATTTTTTGTTTAGCTTTTATCTGTCCTCTTCCATTCGCGAGATGAAGTTCTGTTTCATTGAGAGATAGCTGATCTTTTGCCGTTATTTTTCCTCGAATGTTTGAAATCTTCCGCATCTTTTTTAGATCAATATTTCCTTCTGAAAATATCTTTCCTTCCGTATTATCAAGTGTTTTCCCTCCCATCTTTATTTGATGAGTGGACTCTACCCGTCCCCTCGCGGTGCTAATGAGATCTTGAGCTTCTAGTATAACCTCGGGTCCAGCAATAACGCCGCCGTCATTATTAAAGATATTTCCCTGTAGGCTTGCAAGATGCGTGCTGGTTTTAGATTTAATTGTAGACTCATCATGGTTTAAGATCCGACTTTGGGCTTCTAAAGAAACTCTGCCTTCAGGACTTTCAATTTTTGAACAATCCCCATTCACTATGTCCCCGTTTGTCTTAGTCTCCACTAACGTTTCTCCAACAACGGAAGATCCTTCTGAATTAATAAAGTTTCCTAATAATTCATCTATTGCAGGCGCTGTTTTATCCCCACCCTCTTTCTCTTTTGTTGAGTTTGATGACGCCTCCGCAAACCGTTTGGCATGAGACTGGCTATATCTATCAAAACTAGAATCTTTATTGCTGAGAATGGGTGTGGTGGACTCTCCGATTTGAATTCTAACCGTTCCACCAGAAATAAGGGCGACGATAGCATTAGAAATCCCTTCAGAGACTCTCATATCTAAAGTTTGCTCCGACCTTATCTTAGAATGAGTGTTGTACACTCTTGTCGCTCTGGCAGAAAGCGTCTTAGACATAAGGAGAGACCCTTCTTTATTGTTAAGAATTCTTATGTTGAGGTCCATTTCATTCTGGCTTAAAATAGCCCCTCCGATGTTGTCAAGGGTTCTAAGAGGCGCATTTATAAGTAAGTCCCCCAAGGAGAAGAGACGGCCATGATGATTTAGAAGAGGATTCTGACTCGCCACTGAAAGATTTATAGAAAAATCTTTTGTACTTCCAATAGAGGAACTTAAATTATCAAAATCTTTTACATTAAAAATAAGAGCCCCTTCTCCTCTGAATGTACTGTGGTTCCCCGCTCTATAAACATCCCCCGTGTAACTAAAAGGATTCTCTACATGGAAATAAGATTGATCTAAGAAAAACTTTTTAGAGGTCACCTGAGCCGTGGCAGAAAAGATACGACTCTCCCTCAACCCAAACTTTTCTGCGATGACTTCTAACAGAGTGGACGTAATGAGGCTTTTAAAATTAAGAGAAACAGACGGCGCCCTCAACGTTGTGTGAAGCCCTTCGATGGATCCTCCTTCAAATTTAATGAAGGCCGCACTACGAAGATCTAGACGATTTCCTCTAAAAAGGTTGCTTCCCCAAATACCACTATCCGCTACAACAGAAGCTTCCTCCCCAAAAGAGAATA
The DNA here is from genome assembly GCA_001767855.1 of Alphaproteobacteria bacterium RIFCSPHIGHO2_01_FULL_41_14. Taxonomy (NCBI): domain Bacteria; kingdom Pseudomonadati; phylum Pseudomonadota; class Alphaproteobacteria; species Alphaproteobacteria bacterium RIFCSPHIGHO2_01_FULL_41_14. The sequence continues at coordinate 411,590 of MEMF01000002.1, forward strand.
GACCTATATTTTCATAAGTTTTACTATTCAAAAAGATGTTGCTACAAGAGTTGATATTATAGGTTGTCAGACCTCCTAGAGTTACAAAAGAAAGACCTTTGGATCCTTCAAGAGAAAAAATCTTTGCGTTTCCTTCGCTGTCTACAAAAAAGTCGATTTTTAATCCGTTACTCCACCCTAAATACCGTTGGTTGAGACCCTTCTTAAGGAAAATGCGTTTCCCTTCTTGGACAGAGATAGCTTTTTTCTTCTCTCCCTCTCGTCCATAAACTTCTAAATTTTGAAGACCTAAAATTGAAAGGGAGTTTTTTTTGTCAATCCCTATTTTAACAGGACCATTATATAAAATTGAAGAATAGGCTTTCGTATTATCTGGTTCATCAAAAACAAAGGCAGAGCCGAATGCCTCCCAAAATAATAAAAGAAGACTAACAATTAACCATCTCCGCCCAAATAGGTTTTTCCTCATTTTATTTCCTCCACAATAGTTGAATAAAAAGATAGGGTGTCCTGTTTATCGTTAAAACAAACCAAGAACTTTTTTCTTTTTTTTCTTCCCCCCTCCGGTAGATTGGGTCTGTGCCTTAGGAGCCTCTTGAGGTGCGGGAGGCGCTGCTACATAAACCTTTTTCCACTCTTCAAATGGTTTTGGTTCATGAAGTTGCACGCCTGGAGAGACTTCCCAAATATCCTCTGTAGAGGCAAATTCATATTTTACTCCATTTTCCTCGATGGTTTTCTGACGGTCTTCTTCTGAAGGCTCTACACGGACCCACGGAAAGGATTCTCTTTCCTCCTCCCCAAAAGGAACCTCTACATTATTCTTCACAAAGAAAGATTTGACGATGAGTCTGGAAAGCTTTCTTTCTGCATCTCTCACCCACTCCCCCGGTCTCATCTTTTCTTCATATTCTTCTGTAACTGTATTTTTATGTGTTTCCCTATCTCCCAAAAAATTTCTCTCGTGGAATTTTAAGAAAATCTTTCCCCTGTTCTTTTTTGTATAAAATGGTTCAGAGTCAATGACACTCCTAGGTGTTAAATCTTCCCGAGCAGATCCATCCAGTGCACTGTTCCCCGAGTCCTCCAAAGGCCTCACTTCCCACTGAGGCGCCGCTGATAAAGCATGGGCATAATGCCCCCCGTCATATTCCAAAGCACTTGTGTACCCCATGAGACCCTGACTTAACACGCTGACTCCCAATATAAACTTTCCAATCTTCGTCATTCTTCCCCTCAATTTCTTTGCTGATATTTCAATATTTTCAGAAACATACATCAAAAAACCAATAAGAGGTATATCAATTTATGAATACCTTAAGTTAACTGAGAGTATCTTTTAGCAAACCTAATTTTTTACACCAAAAATCAGCTTTTTTAAGGACCCTCCTTATTGTAGTCCTAATTTTCCATAGTGTTTTTCTATAATGTCCCCAGGCTCAAGCATTTCGAAAGCATCATTACTCATCCAATGATCATCGTGTTTGGTGGGGCCTTCTACAATCTCTTCTCTGAATCAAATAATTTCTTTTGAAAAATGCGCCGCCACCAAGGGGGGGAATTTCGTTAACACAATAAAACTTATATTCTTCAGGCATTTTATGTGGGACTACCAAGCAACCAGCGCCGATTGTTTGGTAAAAAGATCTCAACTGACACAGTTTAAAGAACTCTCCCTTTAAGAGTTATGGTGAACACGCTTTTTTTTCAAAACTAAACCACTCAAACATCTTTGTGCCGTAGCAAAAGTATATCTAACTTCCATAATATTAGTCTGTAATACATGTTTAATCGATTATAAAACACTGGTAAATTTCTAATACATCCATCAGTAAGAAAGTTCTCTTCACCCTATTTTGCAGTATGTAGTGCGTAATCTGCACACTAATTCATTTTCAGAGACGCGAAGCAATTATCCCACACCGCTTTGTATGTCTCTAAAACGAAGTTTTATTATAACAGGGTCTAGTAGCCCCGATCTTCTTTCTCAGACGTCAGAAACTTTGGCGGGAAGAGTTGGGATATTAGAAATAGGAACTCTAAAAGCAAATGAGTATTATCAAAAACCTCTGAGTCCTTTCTATAATTTATTTGCTTCAAAAATTTCACCTGAACGCATTCCTTCTGGTTCCCAACCCCTCTCAGGCCAAGAGATAGACTTTATTTGGATGAAGGGGGGGTATCCAGAGCCCTTACTGGCAAAGAATCCGCTTTTCTATAATCAATGGATGGAAAACTACAGGGATACATATATTAACCGAGATATAGCGAGGCTGTTTCCTTCTCTTAATAAAGTCAATTATCGTCGTTTTCTCAGCATTCTTTCTAAATTATCTGGAACGATTCTCAATAAGCGAGACATGGGCCGAGCGCTAGAGGTCAATGAAGGCACGATAAAACAATATCTCCATATCGTGACGGGCACTTTTTTGTGGCGTTCTCTGCCGAGTTTCGAGAAAAATATTATCAAATCAGTTATTAAAATGCCGAAAGGATATATTCGAGATTCAGGTCTGCTTCATTATCTAACAAAAATAAGCTCCCTTGAAGAATTGAGTGAAAATCCCTTGGTCGGTGCTTCTTTTGAATCTTTCGTTATAGAGGAGCTTTTGAAAGGATTAGAGTCAACGCTGGTTACAAACTGGCAGCCTTTTTATTATAGGACGAGAAATGGAGCAGAGATTGATCTTATTTTAGAAGGGCCTTTTGGGGTTTTGCCCATAGAGATTAAATACAGTTCTACCGTGAAGTTGAGACAAATTTCTTCTTTAATCCAGTTCGTAGAAGAACACCAATTTCCCTTGGGAATCGTTATCAACCATGGCCGATCTATCGAATGGATCCATGATAAGATCGTCCAAATCCCTGTGGGCTGGATTTAAGAAAGAATTTCTTCTTGTAAAAATGGAGTCAGACTCCATTTTTACATGGACTTTTTATGAAAATAATCCCCGTTTGCGGACCACGGTCAAACCATCCCCGAGCGGCAGCAACACCATATCCACGCGGGTATCTTCATGGATCTTGGCATTCAGGTCTTGGATGGCCTGGGCATAGGGCGCGGGATGGGGGTTAATCACATCTCCGCTTGAAAGCGTATTATCTAGTACAATGAGGCCTCCTGCGGGACAAAGTCTGAGGGCTGATTCGTAATAGTTGTCGTATCCGCGCTTGTTCGCATCAATGTAAATGAAATCAACAGGGGTACCCTCCTGCTCTAATTGATCGAGAGTCACCTGCGCGGGACCTTGGCGAAAGGTGATCTGAGGGCCACGGCCTGATTGATCCCAGAACACACGGGCGTCTTCTGCCAGCTGCGCATCTGTTCCACAGGTGGTGAGGTGGCCCTGGGCCCCCATCACCAAGGCCATAGCCAAGGTAGAGTATCCGATAAACGTGCCGATCTCTAAAATATGATGCGGCTCTGCAATCTGAACTAATAACGCAAGGCATTGGGCGGCCTCGGGTAAGGTATGTTGGTGCAGTTGGGGGTGATGCTGAAAATGCGACCGCAAGGCAGCCAATGCGGCGGGCTCGCGATATCCCACGGATTGGTAATATGCATACAGCTCGGGGGTCAGTTGAATGGGTCCATGTGCCATGGGGGCATGATGGCATGAGCGAGATCAGGAATCAAGCGGGGACATAAAGCGCCAATACTTCAGATCTTTAAATGGATAGCAGCTTAACGAACGTCACAAAAGACGGCGTGCCTTCAGTGAAGGGGGATTCTAAGTGAGTATGGGTGATGGACGCCATGTGATCACTAATCTCTGTATACTCTTTAGGATTTCCAAATTCAATTTGTCTTTTTGGATCTCCAAACCAGGTCACAACGATGTGGAAGAATTTCACATGATAATTTTTCATTTTACCATACAGCCAATTATAACAGGCTCCTGTAAACTGCATTCGACAACAATCGCAACTATTATACGTGGAATGGAGGTGAAGAATAACGCTCTCTAAAGGTTCGTGAGGTAGAAAGTTGATAGAGTTCTCCTGGAATACACGTAAAACTCTAGGCTCACTATGGTAGAAGTTTTTTATTAATTGATTAAAAGCAGCTGTAGCACGCTCACAAGTTTTTCTCCACTTTTCTTCCTGATTTTTAAGCTCCCCGGATCCATCAGACAGAGGCATATCAACATAAACCCCTCGATTGATTAAAGAGGATTCTGCCATGATTTTACGAAAGTGGGATTGATAATTGTCAAATTCTTTTTGAAAAGACTCGAAAGCCTTGAATGCTGTTTCAGAGGAGTCTTCATACACTTTAAGTTGCCTTTGTAATAAGCCTAAAGCTTCTTTTTCACATGTTCTAAGAGGTGTGAAATTTTGGGTTACAACCCTCTTAATTTCTTCCACAGCAAGAGGAGACTCTCGAATAGAAATCTTCATTTCTGGTGTGCAGAGTTTTTGCATATCAGATCTTTTGGCCGAACTGTCAAAAACAAGGGGCAAGGAAGAGAGGGAGAAGAGTTCATGAAGTTCCCTAAATGAAGCTTGCATTTCTCCAGTTTGATCGTCCTTTCTGTAAAAACCTAGTTTTGCGGTTACAAAATTAGTTGTATTGCCTCTATTTTCTTGACGGTCAAGGGCAGTAATTCTTCTTTCCTTCTCCCATAGCTCTCGATGGAGTCTTAGAACGGGTTGTCCATATAATGTAATAGGATGACCTGCGGTATCCTTCAGATCACAAAGCCCCCATGATCCATCCGAGGGCGCTGAGAAAGAATAAAGGAAGAATCCTGTTAAAAAGGAGAGAAGAAAAGCCGTTAATTTATGAGGCATCGAAGTCTCTTAAGGAACTGCTTTGATCAGGATCGGTATCCCACGTTTCTTCCGAGAAAGAAATGGGGTGAGCTCCTGCTCTTTTTTTGTAATATTCTCGATGACGGTCTGCCCAATTCCTAGGAAGATATCCTTCTTCTAACAGCTGTCTATAGATTTGTACTCGTGTGGACGCTTGATAAATATAATATTGAGGAAGAAAGATTATGTGAGACATAAAATCTGAAACTTTTTGTTTGTCTCCTTTCTCTAAAGTTTCTAAGGTTTTGCATAGCCTCGCAATATTTTTCTTGGAAGAGTCTGAGTTGCCGTTAAGATTAATAAAATCACAGCCTAAAGTATCTCTCCATTCTTTTAGGTGGGCAGCACTTTTTGCTGTCAAACAATTAAAGGAGAGATCAAGAATGGCACACTTGATTTCCTTTGGCCGGAGTTCAGGTAAAAGGCTTTGGGTAATTTCCGAAAAAGCATCATCATCCATCCCGTCTTGGTAAAAATTCAAAACATAGGTTTTAGTAGGATACAACTCTAAGCGAGAAAATCTTTCCGAAATGGAATCTGCATCACTATAAATTGATGGAGTCGAAGAATCCTCTTCTGCACCGTTATCTAAAACATTTTTTGCAAATTTGCTGAGAACATTTAAACGAGAAAAATCTATATCTTCGGGTACTTTCGCTGCTGAAAAAGAATCCCTTACAAGAAGGCTGAGGAATACCAAAGCGCCTAAAAATAGCTTATTTATAGAGTTCATTTTGCCACCATTCCAATAAACATTTGAAAAATATCAGATTTTTTCTGGAGATGCAATTCAAAACGGACTCAGATCTCACCACCCGACAGTTTTTTCTTTTTTTTGGAAAAGTATCGGGTGGTAAGTTAAGTAAATAAATTCTAAAATACTGTATTATTAATCTTTCTTCTATATATAGTCTAAGTTCTGCTTTCTCTATAATAAGGAGAAGTGGCAAGGAAAGACAGTAATCTTGAGGTAAAAGAATGAAAATAACGACGATTGTGAGGATGGTGTGCCTCGGTGGATTCAGTTTAGCCGTGGCGGCAAGTTCAGCGTTTTAGGCTGATTGCTTAATCGAGGACAGGCCACAAGAAATAAAACGTACCCTTTCAACGATCGTAGCTGACCTTGATGGCCCCATTCACCCTCAGGATTTTTCGTTCCTATCACGCGAAGGAAAGGGTTTAGAGTCTGGCCCCCCCATGTTCTCAGGATTCTTATTTAAGGGCACGCATGGAGACCATTTTGGAGGGGCAGGCAAGCGAAAAGCAGCAACAGATACAAGATGAACTCGATGGAGTGTCGCCTAGAAAAAAAGAAAAACAAAGTATAAGGTGTCACAATAAGAAGTACGCTCTTTTCGCGTAAGCGTCGTGAAAAATATAAACTGCTTGTTGCGCTCTATAATGAGGCTTCTAAGAACCGAGCAGCCTTTGAGGCAGTTCCCCCCGTTTTATGAAGAATAGGAGGCCTGCTAATCAACCCTTTGGGTAATTCTTAGGGGTAATTCTTTGGCGCCGACACACGTTGGGAAGGAGAGCAAAACGACTTTAAAAGAGAAAAAGCCGAACCTTTGTCCGGCTTTCTAAGCTGATTCATTCTATATCTGTAAGGTAGCCCTCTTTTTTCCTGCAAGCTTCCCTGTGAGTGTCCGATTTCCGGACCTCAATTTTTGATTTATAAAGACGAGACTTCCTAAAATAGATATTTACATCAAGATAATGGATAAAAAGGGGTGGTGTCAATGCAAAAAAACACGTATCTACCCCCCGACAGAATTAAAGGGGCGTAAAAAAAGGTCGTCTTTGCGAGGAGATTCGAAGAATCGACGCGGCAATCCAGCTTATAAAGCCTGTCTTCGCTCTGACATAGTGCCTGTTATCAATATCCAAAAACAAAGGGTCTTTGAAGATGGGGCATACCCACAAAAAGACCTTTGTATCTTATTATTTTTCGTCGTCCAACGGTTCCTCTTCTTCCTCTAAGGCAAGCTCGCAATAAACATTTGTACGATTCGGATCCACCATCCAAAAATCTTCTTCAGACTCATACTCAGAGGACTCAGGGGAGGGAAAAAAGGGAGGTATAGTATTTGTCATGGTCACGCTCCTTACTAGTTTGTCAGTCCGATATTAATGTTTTTGTTTTCATAAATACAGATGAAAAAACAAAAAATTTCTCTTTTTCAAAATTTTAAAGATTGCCCCTTCAACCAATGACAGTGAAAAGAAAGGAAGAACAAACATGTTAACACTTTTAGGATCTCTTCTAGGGTTTGTGGGCAGCCTTGTGCCCGAGATTTTTAAATATATTCGAGATTGTTCCGACCAATCACACGAGCTGAAAATTCTAGATCGGCAAGTCGATATGATGAAGTTGCGCCATGCCCACAACTTGGAAGACTTACAAATGGTGGGTCAGACAGAAGCCTTAAAGGTTCTGTATAAATATCCCCCCAAAATGGGAGTTCGGTGGGTGGATGCCCTGAGCGGCAGCGTCCGTCCGGTGATCACCTATGCTTTTTTTGGCTTGTATCTTGGGTTGAAGGGGGTGCAAATTTATGGGTTGTGGCACTGGTTGCCCCTGGCCGGATGGGGAGCATCTGCTGAGCAAAATTTGGCATGAGGAAGACCAGATTTTATTCGCAACCGTGGTGTCCTTTTGGTTTGGTCAACGGGCCTTGATTCGCCGATTGAAGAAAGAGTAGTCTCATGAATCGTCGAGTAAATGGTCAAGACGACACCTTCGTCAATACTCAGGCTATAAGGCTTATTAAAAAATTTGAGGGAAAGAGTCTGGTGCCTTACGCGTGCCCAGGGGGATACAAAACGATTGGGTGGGGGCATCGTGTGCTGCCGTACGAATCTTTCGTATCCCTTACGCTGAGAGAGGCTGAGGTTTTATTGGTGCACGACTTGCAGCGGTGCGGGCGGACATTGACCCAGTTGGTGACGGTACCGCTGGAACGCCATCAAGAAGCGGCCCTGCTATCGTTCCTATTCAATGTGGGAGGAGGGGCGTTTCAGCGCTCAACCCTGCGCATGAAAGTGAATCGGCAAGAACACTTAGACGTGCCGTACGAGTTCCATCGATGGGTGTGGGCCAAAGGGCGGAAATTGCCCGGGTTAATCGCCCGCCGCGCTGTCGAAGCCGCGTGCTATGAAGGCGTGTTATTCTAGGTTGGGTGGTGTGTCGGGGAAGCTTCTGCATAATCGATCTCAGGAAGACTAGATCCCAGCCCCGCGCGGGAATGATAAAAGGAGTACAAGGATGGAAAAAGGGTTGACCCGCATTCCAAAATCTTCCATAAAAATAAAGATCTATAGCTAGAACCATTTAAATTGAGCATAGGCACGGCGCAGCGAAACGGAGTAAACCTATGTGAATGAGGAGTAACGCATTCATTTTATAAGGGATCGGTTATAACACTAAAAAATGAGGGGATGGAAGACTGAATGGCGGGGGTTGTCTTGTGTTTGGTGATGATTCTTCTGGGGGAAGTCTTTGGGGCGGCAGGGGATGAGACGTTCACTTCCTTAGCGTTAAGAGTACATCCAGGTAGGATGATAGAGGCGAAAGAAGAAACGTTCCCCCCTATTTTTTTAAATAATTTTCCGTTCCATGCCTCTCAATTGGCGCAAAAAAGGCATCGTCGTTTAGAACAGGCTCAGCCTCCGCAAGACCAGGGAGCTATTCAGAAGAAGAAAGAAAATAAAACACCATGATTATTAAAAAAATTCCTTTGACCCTAAAACACCAAATAGTCTTGAAATTTTCTTGGCGATTTTTTGGGCGTGGAGCAGGGGTTGTTCTGATGACACTTGCGAGCTGGGGTGATGCCCCCATGCTGCCGCCGGCCTTGAAGGGGCACCCTCAGGACCCGGCCCATCGTGCCGCTTTGGAAACGCGGCTGCAGGCGTTGGAAGAAAAGAAAACCCAACTGGAAGCGATGCCCGGATCCCTCGATCAACAGCGCGAGTATCAGGCCCGCATCGATCGGCTGTCTGAGCGACTGGGGCATCAAACCGTTCCCTTTTCAGAACCCCGAAATGGGGCATCTTCTGCGTCGTTACCGTCTCATCCGGAGACGGGAGAGGTGGATTATTTCCATGACCGAAGCCAAATCATGGCGGTGGATCACACCATTCAAGAGCGGGGGGGCATTCGGCCTCATAGCTCGTTGCTGGAAAACATGCCCCGCACCAATCTGCATCGGTCGGTTTTGACCGGCTCTAAACGAGGTGTTGTGATTGATGGGGATCAACCGCCAAGACCTGCCTCCGTTACGGCGCCGGCTCTCGCCTCCTTAAATAGTCAGGTCCAAATGTCTACCCAGATGCCTACCCAAATTCCTGGGCCCCTCACCGTTGAGCCTGCAGTGCGTCAAGAGGAGCGATCCACTGTACCGGCGGCGGCGGTTCCGGGCCATCCGCTGGTTCTTCCGTCAGGCACCATGCCCCCGCCTCTCTGGGGGCAAACAGCTTCCCATCAAGATTATGTGAATAAGGCCGGCTGGAGTGCAACCCCTCCACCCATCACAGGGCCCTTGTTTCAGGCGCCTCCGTCCCCCATGTCCCACACGTCCGGAACGGCTGGTGTCGGATACCTTGGCAATGAGCATGATCCACGGTTTTCTTTTGCGCCGCAAAAGCTGATTCAAAGCTGGGGTCGCTAATCGTAGGATCAGTTGTGGTTTTTATGGGGGCGTTGAGGTTTGGCTCAGGGGTAATCTAGGTAGTCAGGATTTAGATCAGGATAAGCCTTTGGGTTTAAATAATACGCATTTTGAAAGCTAATTTGATCTTCATACCACCGTTCCTGCTCTGCCTCTGTCTTGGGGTACCAATAGGATGGCGTCGACTCCTTTGTTGGTGGTTGAGAGGCGACAGACTCTGTCAAGAAAACATCGGCGGTGTCTTCAGCTGCAACGGCTTCTTCACCTAAGGTGGGTATGGCAGTGTTAAATATGCTCCCCGAAGCCTCTACAGGATCATCCCAACTGTTAAAGACGGAATTGTCGAAAGAATGCCGGGGTTGGTTGTGGTCGTCATATACAAAAAAAGGGGAAAGGGGAGGACGGTTTAAAGAGGGAGGACAAGATTCTTGGCGATGAAATGTATTAGGAGACCCGAGCGGTTCTGCTGCGTTTGTCATGGCCTGAGAAAAGCTGGACAATAATCCCAACATAAGGATAAAAAAAGGAAGAGCAGGTTTCATGAAGATCTCCTTATTTCCTTTATTAGACTCGATTACGGGGGAAAAGACAATACTTGTTGTTCAGATAGCCTTCCCCCTCCGACCGTTTTTTAAAAAAAGGAAACCACTGTCTTTGCGAGAAAATTCAGGAGGAGGCGTCTTTCGGTTTTTTCCTTTCTTCAGAGGAATCAAAGCCAGAAGGGGAGAGTCCTAAAACCCCGCGGGTTTTTTGGGTTCTAAAAATAAGTTTTTCAAAGAGAGGCATCATCTTCCGCTCAAGAATGAGTTGGTTTTGAGATCCTCCGGTTGCCCCAAGTTGCCACTTTAAGGCTTTTGTGAGGTGTTCTCTCGCGGCTTCTTGGTCCGTTAGCAGATAGGCAGGAAGTACTTCCCATCTGAAGGTTCTGAGCTGTTTTCTAACCTCTCGGAGCTCGTGGATTAACATGGTAAGTTCGTCTATGACAGCGCCCGTAATAATAGCCCCTAACTCTGGACCAGCTGTATGTTTCTCAGGGCTGCGCTTTGGCTGAGAGAGCTGAAGTTTCCACCTCTCTATCAATTCTTCATAATGTTTGAGAGGGGACGGGGGGGAAAGGCTTTCTTCTGCTGGCGAGAAGCCGGTGGCAGAAACAGAAGGGAAGGGGGGGCTTAGGGCAAGGAGGGTCATTAAGATAAAGAGGAGAAAGCGCATAAGAAACCTTTATTATTCATGTGTGAGCCGATCTTTTTTAAGGTATGTGGCCTTTTTAAAGTATACGGGGCTAAAAATCTAAAATCTATGGAAAGAAAAAGGGGAGGGAGAGAAAACAGATTTTTCTGGTTTCTTTTTTTTGACCTCGTGGTCACTTTTTCCCGTCACCTTCGAAATTTTTATGAATGTTTTCGAGAGTGATTTCTAGAGGGAGGAGAGCTTGGCAAGAAACGCCGCGACGTCGGCCTCGGTGGGCCTAGATTCTGGGATAAACTGGTCGAGATTCAACTGTTGTAAGGCTGTTTTTATATTTTGTTCCGGCTCTTCCGAAGAGGCAATAAGGAGAACCTCTCGGAGAAGAGATTCCATGACATTGACCTGTTTTCTGAGCCTAATATTGTGCATTTCTAACCGGTCGACTTCACCCAAAAGAAAGAGTATTTTGTGGTGGAGGGGAGGGGATTCATCCTTGTCTTCTCCCGTTGCCGCATGGTTGAGACCCATGCTGAGAGCAAGGATCACCCAGAGGGCCGCTGATTTCACGAAAGTCATTTGGGTGTGTTCCCTATTTTAATTTGATGAAGCCTCCTTCATGGAAGTGGTTATCCCTGGATTTAATATAGACTATTTACGTGATTTTTACAGCAATAACGATTTCCCTTAGGGGAGGCGCACCCGAGGTCAAAAGAGAAAGGCCAAGGAAATCCTTGGCCTTTTAGTTTTTAGTCGATTCACACAAAAAGTTTAAATCTGAGCTTCACTTTCATCATGAGTCTGTTCTGCCACAGTTGACGCTGTCAGATCTGCTGCTTCTTGGTCCGCTGCCGTTTGAGCTTTTGCCTGAGCTACGAATGCATCTACCCTCATCTGAAGATCTGCATTGATTACCTGAGCTTCTTCAAGCTGGGCAGCTAGGTCACCGACTTGCTGATTAGTCATCGCTAACATCTCCTCCAGAGCTTCTACTCTTTGAATAGATCCTAGCATTATTCCATCTCCCTCATCTACATGGCTTCTAAGATCTCTGAAGATCCTTACAAACCACTTCATGACATCTGCCTCAGTAGTCTCTGGGGTATTTAATTGGTTGCCCCCGTATTCAAAAATAAGGTCAAGAGCCTCCCTAGGGAAGGTCTCTCTAGAAAGGGCGCCTACGAGGGGTACTGGTGCTGCGTCTTTGTCATCGGATTTCTCATCAACACCAGGTCCTTCTTGCAATGGGGCAGAGGGAGCAATGGCTTCTTCCTCATCTGAGGCTGCTGAATCGTAATCTTCTAATGCGAATAAGTTAGGTGAGGTAGCAGCTGCAGCAGCTTCTTCTGCTGGTAAGTCAGCTGGGGGAACCGTTACTGGGCTGCGGGATAATGGGCCTGGAAGAGTGCTTTCATCTTTTAGGAGGTCCCCTATTTGGGTTATGCTCCCGGTAGGAACAGGCTCGAGCGTCAAGACACTAAGTTCGGGTGTTTCTGCTCTGACGGCGCTAACTTGAACGGGGAGATCTTGTTCTTCCCCAGCCGCATTCCCTAAAGTGACCCCAAGGGCGAGTATCAGCCCCAGAGCCGTTGTTCTGATTAAATTCATCAACTATCCTCCATGTTTCATTTAATATTATCTATGTTTCGTATATCGGGTTTCAGGATCTGATTCAACATATTTTTTCCATATCTAGTGAACCTATACCTATACCCTTACACTTTATTCTGGGCAAAAGAGAGTAAATCTGCTATTGCGGATAGGAAGGAACCCTTGATCTTTACGTAAGGGTTAAGAGAAGTAGAATTTAAGACGCCAAGAGGATGAGGCGTGAGACCGGCTAGATTTGAATTTTTGAATAAGGAACTTTATGGCAAAAGAAGATTTAATTGAAATGGAAGGAGAGGTCTTTGAGCTATTGCCCAATGCAACCTTTCGCGTGAGACTAGAAAATGGTCATGAAATCATTGCCCACACCTCGGGCCGTATGCGCAAACATAAAATTCGAGTTATGTTGGGGGATAAAGTGACCGTCGAGATGACCCCGTATGACTTAACGAAAGGGCGGATTACTTTCCGTTCAAAGTAGCCCAACACCAACCCCATCTTTTTGTTTGATCCTTCATCCCTGCGTTGCTCGCGTAGGGTAACTACGCGTCGCGCCTAGGGCTTCGTCTCAATTCAAAAATCTGAGGTTGGACCAGCTCTCTCTTTTTGTTTGATCCTTCATTCCCGTGTTGCTCGCGTAGGGTAACTATGCGAAAGCGACGGGAACAAGTCACACCAAAAAAGATGCTTAAAGATTAATCTGGAATAACAGTCGAGTACATCACCTCTTGCGGGATGTCAAAGCCTTCTCTTTGAATTAAAGAGTTGTCTTGGGGAAACGTTCAGTGATATCTTCAACGGGTGAGTATGAGAGGGTGTGGCGGATGACAGTTGAACATGAGGATACGAGGACGTCTGTTCCAGAAAAAAAAACTAAAAAATCGGAACAATGTCCTTTGTGCCAGAAAGAGGTGTCTTTGTCTTATCGTCCTTTTTGCTCGAAAAGATGTAAGATGGTAGATCTTTATAAATGGGTTTCTGGCCATTATGTAATTCCCGGGGATCCCGCAGAAGTGGTAAAAGTAGAAGAACAAGAGGCGAAAGAAGAGTGGGAAAAAGCCTGGAATGAAAAGGATTTCTAGGGGCGTACGACCGGTTTGTTTGGGAAGTCCCTTCGCTATGTTAAGAAACAAACTGAATAAATTTTGGTGTATCCCCTGAGAGAAAATAATGAAGAAGAGTTTTAGTCTTCCCCCCTGTCGTCATCCAGAGCCAATTCGCACGAATTGGCGTGGGATCCAGCTGTCTTAAATATACTCCCGGCATATGATCAGAGAGGAGACAGCTTTATTAAGATGGATTGCTTTGGAAATCTTGGGCGGATTTCCGCGCAATGACGGAAAGAGGTGCGGGAACGAGACGGAAAAATGGTTGTTTACTGCGCCACAGGGTGTTTGACCCCAGTTCCGTGCTGCACAAAGAATTGCTTGAGGTTAGGGGTTTTCTCCACAAACTCAAGCCCCTTGGTACGCAACCACTGCAACGTTTCATCGTCATTGGAAAAGAGACGATTTAGACCATGGGTTACACCCAAGAAAGCAAGATGTTGCGCGCGTTGCCGCTGCTCGTACCGTTTGAGCAGGGTTTGGCTGCCAATATCAAGACCCAAGTCGGCGCCTTCTGCCAAGGTTTCTGCAAGGGCTGCCACATCGTGCATGCCCAAATTAAGCCCTTGCCCGGCAAGAGGATGGATCTGATGGGCGGCGTCCCCAATAAGGGCCAATCGGTGTGTTGTGAAAAAAGGCACCCAGAGCGCATTTAAAGAAAAAGCAGAGACGGAAGAGTAGGGAGTGAGCCCCACATATCCTTCCATGTGTTTAAAGGCTGCTTTGTCAAAGTCAACGGCTGACAAAGAACGTAATTCCTCAGCCTTTTCAGCATTGGCTGTCCAAACGATGGAACTGCAACGGTTTGGAAGAGGCAAAATGGCAAAGGGCCCTGTCTCTAGAAATTTCTCATGGGCGCATCCATAATGAGAGCTTGTATGCTGATAGAGCCGCACGAAAGCGGTTTGATTGTAAGGCCACTGATGGGTGCGAAGGTTTGCAGAGAGCCGTAGGCGCGAACGGGCGCCGTCGGCGCCAATGACAAGTGAGGCTGGCAAAGCTTCCCCTGTGATCAGGTGGACCACCAGAGAGGATTGAAAGGGGTCTTGATACTCCAGTTGAACCACTTGATTCGTCAAAAAGGTAACGTGCGATTGTTTGTGGAGCTGTTTTAATATGGCGAGCCGGATGACTTTGGAATCTACCATATGACCAAAGGGTTCTCCAAAGTTATCCTCTCTCGCACTGAGCCGCAGAGTGGCACCGCTCTCATCCTGTGTGACCACAGATAAAAGGGGTTGAGCTCTGGGGGCGATGTCTGGCCAGACACCCAGACGCTCGAGGAGTTGTTTTGAAGGTTGCGTCAGGGCAATAGCCCGCCCATCAGTGGGGGCTGACACTTGATACGTTGTGGGGGTGGGGTCAATGAGATAGATGCGACCATATCTGGCCCCCAATGTCATGGCCATCAAAGGCCCTATAAAACCACCCCCCACAATAACGATGGAATGAGAAGAATGAGTCATAAAAATCCTCCTGTTAAGTCTTCTTGGACACTTTAAAAAACTAACGTCCCTCGTGGAAGTTGTTTTTTTTTGTTTATTCTAAATTCTTTAGAACAAACGACCAGTTCATTAAGTGATCAAGAAACGTGTCCACATAGTCAGGTCGACGGTTCTGATAGTCTAAATAATAAGAATGCTCCCACACATCACATGTCAGCAGAGGGGTAAGGCTGGGGTCTGTCAAAGGCGTTTCCGCATTACTTGTTTTCACAATTTTCAGCGTGGCGCCTTCTTTGACAAGCCAGGCCCACCCACTGCCAAATTGCGTCAGGGCAGCTTCTTTAAACTTTTCTTTAAAATGATCAAAGCTGGAAAAAGACTTTTCGATCAGGTGCAGCACTTCTTGAGGTGGCTTGCCCCCGCCGTGGGGATGCAAGCTGTGCCAAAAAAAGGTATGATTCCACACCTGGGCGGCATTGTTGAATACGCCCGTTAACCGTGGGTTCTGATGAGCGGTTTTAATGATGGTTTGGAGATCTTTGTGTTCAAGATCCGTTCCCAAAATGAGTTTGTTCAAGTTGGTGACATACGCCTGGTGATGCTTGCCATGGTGGATAGACAGAGTTCTCTCTGAAATATAAGGCGCCAACGCATCAAGAGCGTAAGGTAAATCAGGCAGTTTTATGGTCATATCATCCTCTGTAAATTAAACTTCGGTTAACCTACCAGTTTTAACCACAAAAACAAACTTCTTTTTATCTTTCTCAAACGCAAGGGTACTCCATCGCTTCTCTTAAAATTGTGTTTTATGAGCTATAAAAGGAGGATTTATGGCTCATGACGTCTAAAATTCCGCCTGACACCCCCAAAATAAGGGCTTGTTTGTTAAAACAAAAAATGTCACACTTATAAAGAGTAGTATGAATGAGGAATAACATGATGATGAGACGAAAACTTTACATTATTTTAGCGTTTGGAGTGCTCTCTGCTGCAGGGGCGTCATATGCGGCGGATTATGTCTTGTATGCTCCAGACACAAACAAAGGTGGCACTGTGGGAGAAGACGGCGCGTGGGAAATAACCGACGAATGCGCGGCCAGCCACACTTTCTTAGAGCAAGAATAGGCACCTCAAGGTCTCTTTTTAGAGTCTTATAGAGTTTAGGAAAAACCCTCTTTGCAAGAGGGTTTTTTCGTGGGTCCATTTTATAAAAAAAGGGAGGGGTTAAAATGATAGCTGACATAAAAACATCAACCGACACCCAGGTGAGAGCCGTGACAGGAGAGTGGGAAGAATTGGCCCGGCCAAGCCAACGCTTACCCGAGGGCGATTGGACCGTATGGTTGATCCTCGCGGGGCGGGGTTTTGGCAAAACCCGCACGGGGGCCGAGACCCTGCTCACCTGGATTCGACAAAAGAAATGTCGCCTCCTCGCTTTGGTGGCGGAAACGGAAGATGAGGTGCGGCGGGTGATGGTGGAGGGAGAAAGTGGGATTCTCACCATTAGTCGCGAAGGGGAACGCCCCAAATATACCATTTGTAAGGGCGAACTGCTGTGGCCTTGCGGCGCAAAGGCTATGATCTATACGGCAGAGAACTATGAAAAATTGCGCGGAGCCCAGTTTGGTGGGGCGTGGGTGGACGAGCTGGCCAAATTTCGGAATGCCCAAAAAGTATGGGATCAATTGATGTTTGGGCTCCGTCTGGGGGATCACCCCCAAGCTGTGGTCACCACCACGCCGCGCCCCTTGCCGTTTTTGGAAAAACTCATGAATGATCCCGCCACTTATCTGACACGAGGCAGTACCTATGAGAATGCAGAGAATTTGTCGCCTCTGTTTATTCATCAAATCCTAAAGGCTTATGAAGGGACACGCCTCGGGGCCCAAGAGATTCATGCAGAACTGCTCTTGGATCGGCCAGGGGCATTATGGAGTCGGGATTTGATTCTATACGGGTTGCCGTCACCCCGTCTTTTTGTTTGATCCAATTATCTTCCCCAAAAACTTAAGTCCTCCATTGCAAAACGAGGATCTCAGAATGCTCACGTACTCTTAAGTACGCTCTGCTTCTTTGGTCCTCGTTTCACAACGCATTACTCAGATTTTGTGAAAGATGAGCAGAAAGGTAGCCGTCGTCACTCTTGTTGCTCCCGTCACTGCGAAGAAATCCGCCCAGGATTTCTGAAGCAGCCCAGCTGTCTTCTCCATTTATAAAAGCTGAATCGCGTGTGATCGGCTTTAGGGGCCTCCTCGCGATGACGGGAAGGGGGAATCAATTCATAATGCAACCAAAAGGAGGAACTCATGTCAGAACAAACTTTAACACACGACTGTTTTCGCCGGGTGGTGATTGGCGTAGACCCCGCCGTGACGCACCATGAAAACAGCGACGAAACGGGGATTATTGTGGCGGGTCTGGGGCGTGACAATAACTTTTATGTGTTGGAAGACCTCAGTGGCCGTTATCGACCCACCGAATGGGCCGAACGGGTGGCGATGGCCTATGAGGAGTATGGGGCTGATCGCGTGGTGGCTGAGGTAAATCAGGGCGGTGATTTGGTGGAGGCAACATTGCGGATGGTGGACCCCCGGCTCAGCTATAAAGGGGTGCGGGCGACGCGGGGCAAACTGGTGCGGGCCGAGCCCATCGCGGCGCTCTATGAAAAGAAACGCGTGTTCCATCGGCAGTGCTTTCAAAAGCTGGAAGATCAAATGTGCCGTTTCACGGGCGTGCGCGAGGAATCGTCGCCGGATCGGTTGGATGCCCTGGTCTGGGCGCTAACGGAGCTGGCGCTTTCGGCACCGGGAAGGCCTACGGCCTGGTCTTTGTAGTGTCCCGTACCCTGTCACTCTCGAGAAAATTCGTGAGAATTTTTGAAAACGAGATCTTCGTAAAAACGGGAATACACTCTTTTAAAAAAATACTTAGACCCTTGCATTTTCTGAAAAAAACTCTATATCTAAAACGCAACCCTTTTTAAAGGAATGGAAAATGAAACAGATTTTTACCCGCTTGGCCCTGATCCTCGGCTTAGGATTTTTTTCCTACACCGCCCTGGCCGCAACAGGAGGGGCAGACGCCGCCGAGGACACACCCCTCGCAGCGCTTCGGAGAACCCATTCCCAAGGACTTCCCGATGAGATCAAAGAATTTATTACGACGGAGTTTTTCAGGGGTATTCCTCTCGCCCAGCAATGGAAAACTTATGAACAGCTTGTGCTCTGCGAGGCCCGGGCGAAACGCCAAGGGAAAGACCTCCCCCCAGCATTGAAACAACAGCTACAAGTCTTAGAAGTCTTTTTGAACCCAGCGCTCAATGAAGACCGCTGTCATGACTGGAACTGTCAGGTGGATGGGTACATCCTCCCTCTTCATCTTTTCCAACAGATGCATTTTGTAGATCCAACTGGCTACCTCACTTCTCTACCCACAAATCCCCATGCACCCTATGCTGCCCTTGAGGTTGTGGGGTTCCCTGACCCTGCCTTAGAGATTTTAGAGACGAGCCCTCAAGAGGTCATTTTGATGAAGAGTGAACCGGAAAGTGCACAAGCAATCATTTCTCTTCTCCCCTGCCTCCCTTCTATTCTCTCTTCTACCTCTACGCTGGATCTATCAATTAGTTCCATCGGTGATGAGGGTGCCCGTGCTGTGGCAGCAGCCCTTCGAACCAATAGAACCCTCAGAGAGCTGCGTCTAGGCGACAGCAACATCGGTGATCATGGTGCGCGTTTTTTGGCAGCAGCCCTTCGAACCAATAAAGCCCTCAGAGAGCTGAATCTATTTAAAAACCAAATCGGTGTTGAGGGTGCCCGTGCTTTAGCAGAAGCTCTTCAAAACAACACAACCCTCACCGAGCTGTGTCTAGGCTTCAACAACATCGGTGATCATGGTGCGAGTTTTTTGGCAGCAGCCCTTCGAACCAATAAAGCCCTCAGAGAGCTGAATCTATTTAAAAACCAAATCGGTGCTGACGGTGCCCGTGCTTTGGCTGTGGCTCTTCGAACCAATAAAGCCCTCACCCAGCTGGGCCTAAAAAATAACCAAATCGGTGTTGGGGGTGCCCGTGTTTTGGCAGAAGCTCTTCAAAACAACACAACCCTCACCGAGCTGTGTCTAACAAATAACCAAATCGGTGTTGGGGGTGCCCGTGTTTTAGCAGAAACTCTTCAAATCAACACATCTCTCACCGGGCTGTATCTAGACTTCAACAACATCGGTGATGAGGGTGCCCGTGCTTTGGCAGAAGCTCTTCGAACCAACAGAGCCCTCACCCATCTGAATCTAATAGCTAACCACATTGGTGTTGAGGGTGTTCATGCTTTGGCAATAGCTCTTCGAACCAATACAACCCTCAGAGAGCTGTCTCTAGGCTTCAACAACATCGGTGATGAGGGTGCCCGTGTTTTGGCAGAAGCCCTTCAAAACAACACAACCCTCACCAAGCTGTATCTAACAGGGAACAACATAGGTGCTGAGGGTGCCCGTGCTTTGGTGGAAACCGTCATAGCCAACAGAGCTGCCTCAGGTCATCCTCTAAATATCTCCTAATCCCTATTCCTCTCTTTCCTAGACCCCCGCTTTCGCGAGGGTGACAAGGGGAGTCATTCCCGCTTTTCCCCTTTGTCATTCCTGTAAAAGTCAACTCATTCGATGACAGAGAGAGCAGAGCATACATAAAGTCTTTCCTTGCTTCTCTCATTTTCCATCTTCCTTTTTGGCCCAAGCTGCGGTACCATTAGAAAACGGGGAAAATTTATGTGGTATGGCGTTCTTTTTATAAGCCTTTTACTCAGCCTGCAGACGGCAGCGTTTCGGTTGCCTTTTCGCCCCGTAGAGCAAATTCGCTATCGCGCGGGCGCGTGCGAGACAGATTTGGAACGTGTCACCTACGCCCTTCTAAAAGACAAGACCTATGCAGGATGTTTGAAAACGGCCCTAGATGCCTTGCAGCAAAAAAGATCTGTGTTGTCCCGCCGATTTGAGCGGACGTACAACGTTAGAAATCGCCAATATCAGATGAACTATGAGGCGGCACTGAAACAGGTGCTGATAAAGGAAATTTGCAAGCGGCTAGGTCAGGCAGATCTCTCCTCCAGCTTTCTGGACCGTCCGCTTATAGTGACTGAGGCTTCACGGGAAAATTTTGTTCAGTCTCTCAACCGTTTTTGCCATCATAATAAGAGCGCGCATGAGGCCTATGGGCAAGAGCGCATCAATCGCATTATTTATGGCATAGAAAATTTGGATATTCATCGTCTTTTTGAGGGATTCCGTCGCACGTTGAGGATGGCAGAGATGTTTGAATATAAGGATCCCCAGGTATACAAGGGGATAAAACGATTGCGGCCTCGGTTTTTGATCGTGCTGAATCAAATGATTCTTTTGAAGAAAATTTTGGCGGGTATTCCTTTACGAGACGGAATAAATGTGGAAGATGTGATGTACCAAGTGGTGGTGCGCACAGAGTGGATTGAGGCCTATCACAGATTAAAAATAGACGCTCTCTTATCTGACGCCTGCCAAGAAGATAAACGGGTATGTACGAAAGCGTTCGAAGCCATGGATGACTTGGCGTCTGTTGTGCAAAGTTTTGATGATTTAAAAAATGTCTGCTGGTTTACAGTTGCTCGGCTTCGGGCGACAGGAAAACCCAACCCTAATAAACTCAGCGGGGGTGGCCTAAACGAGAATGCCTAGAGGTCCTTGACAAGAGGGCCTTTTGGGTAGCCACAACAGCTTCCATCTGATCGCCTATCCAATTAAGAACGCTTGTGTCATGCCCGTCATCATTAAGAGCACTGAGGAAAGATTGGGAATCTAGAAGTTTGTTTTCTAGGGTTGCGGCCTCTTTAAGTTTTTCTCCTCGAAAGATGGAATGGGCTAGATCTATAATCATTGCCTCTTGTTCCTCTTCTGGGATGGTATGGTTTCGTGCAATTGTCCGACGTGCGGTTTTCATTGCCTGTTCTAGGATTGTTGAGTTTTTATCAACATGTAAAAGGAGATTCTCATAAAGACCTCTTCGTTGGAACATGAGAAGCTCTTTTAACACTTTAACCTTGAGACATTTTTTCGCACAAGAAGAGCGTGTGGTTGAATCTATATTCTTTTCCAGACAAGTGGTCTTGCAGAATTTTAGGGTATTAGCATATATGTTTGTTCCTACAGAAAAACATAGAGAAAAAAGTAGAATTAATTTTTTTTGCATGTGTGTCGCCTCCTTTTTCAAGAATGAAGCTTTTTTTGTTGCAAATCAACCATTATTCGTCATACCTCGGATTTTTTTTGGGAATTTAACTCATTCCGTTTACTGAGGCTTTCGCTGACGCAGGAACGTGGGAACGTCCAAATCTTCGTCTTCACCTCTGTAAGTATCTGAAATTCTCTCCAATTTCTCTAACTTCTGGCAAATTTCAAAAGGAGACTGAAGTCATTTTTATCGGCAGCTTTTAGAGCATCTATATAAAACTTTCTGATGTCATTTTTCTCACCTAAATTGTGTTTTCCCCAGGCAAACTGGGGCTTATCGTAATTGTATAATAGAAGGTTGGTCATAAGTCTTGCATGTCGGCCATTTCCATTCGGAAAGGGGTGGATCCATACTAATTTATGGTGAAACCTTACTGCAATTTCATCAAAACTATAAACAGAATTTTTAATCCAGAATTTCACATTATCTAAAAGGTTGATAAGCTCTAAAGAGATCTGATGGGGGGTTACTCCTATATTGGTATCTCGTTTTCTGTATTTCCCAGCCCATGCCCAAACATGCTCAAACATTTTCTTGTGAACCTTCAATAGAAAAGGAATTGTTAAAATATGGTTTCTCTTTCTAGAAAAAGCCCAGTTTTGTCCGTTGACGATATTTTCAGCTTCAGCTTCATCCAGTTCTTTTTGAGTACTAATATGTTTTTGCAAGAGGGTATGAATTTCGTCTAATTCAAGTGGCGTTGCACTTTCTGGATATGTAAATTTCATTTTATTCCCATATTTTGTTTAAATTTCCGCGTTTGAAATTCTCCTTTAAAATTTTAATTTGAATTTCTAGTTCTTCTTTGCTTATGGATTGATTTTCTAAAGACATAGAATGTCCTACTTGGTCGATGATTTCTCTCGCTTTTTTTTCTGCCTGTGCCTCAACTATTTTTTCTAAAGATATTCTAGGAATAAAAGCATATACAAATTGACAGTCCAAGGCTTCTGCAACCGACTGCATCGTTTTGAGTGTCGGAGATCCCTGTATTTCTGTATTTTCTAGTTTTTGGATAGATTGATATGAGGCCTTCATTTTAGATCCCAATTGTTCTAGGGTCATACCCAAAGCAGATCTTATGGCATGAATCCACCCTTTATTAGGCATAGGTTCTGTAAAAACCTTCCTGAATTTTTCTACTCGCCTAGAAATCTGTCGTGTTATAAGATGTGTCATCATGAGCCCTTTCTTTTATCGTCATCTCTTAATAATTACACCTTATAAGGTGTGTAGTAAATAAAATTATACAACTTATGGGTTGTATAATGATTCTTCATTATAATAGATTCTTTCTTTCATATAAGGTGAAAGAGATCAGAGATATAAGTAGAATAGGTAATGATGTGAGAAGATGATAGAGCACGGCAGTTTTACGGTTTCAGCTCATTCCGTTTACTGAGGCTTTCGCTGACGCAGGAACGTGGGAACGTCCAAATCTTCGTCTTCATCGTCCGGTGTATCGTCGGCGATGGGGCCGGGATTTTGCTCATCATTTTGGCTGAGTACCAGCTCAGGACGAGGGGTATCTTCCTTGGTTTTTTTTAGCCCAATGCGTTCCCAGAAAGACCGTTTGGTGGTCCCCTCTTCGGTGGTAAGGGGGGGCGTGGTTGTGACCAAGATGTCATCCTCGGTGCCCAGGGAGAGAGGGTTGAGGTCTGCCATTTCTTCTTCCTCAAAATCCAACTGGGTTTGGGGAAGGGGGCTGGCCAAGAAGTCTTTGGCCATGTCTCGACTGAGGCGGCCGCCGTGGGCATTGCCATCTTCGATACCGGTCGCCACCACAGAGACGCGTATACGACCCTCTAAACGATCGTCAAAGGTCGATCCAAAAATAATGTTGGCATTTTTATCCACTTGCTCGCGGATATAGTTGGCGGCTTCGTCCACTTCGAACAAGGTCATATCCATCCCGCCGGTGATGTTGATCAGCACGCCGTTTGCCCCCTTCAAAGAAACCTCATCCAAGAGAGGATTCGCCACAGCGGCTTCGGCCGCAGCCAGTGCCCGATTTTCACCTTCAGCTTCGCCTGTGCCCATCATGGCTTTGCCCATCTCACTCATTACGGTGCGGACGTCGGCAAAGTCAAGGTTAATGAGGCCGGGCATGATCATCAAATCTGTGACGCCCCGTACACCAGAGTAAAGAACATTGTCCGCCATATTAAAGGCATCCGCAAAGGTGGTCTTGGTGTCAGCCAGGCGGAACAAGTTTTGGTTGGGGATAATAATGAGCGTATCCACATGCTTTTGAAGTTCTTTTAAGCCCACTTCTGCGGCCCGCATGCGATGAGCGCCTTCGAAGAGGAAGGGCTTGGTGACCACAGCCACGGTTAAGATACCAGCATTACGCGCCGCTTTCGCGATGACGGGGGCCGCCCCGGTGCCGGTACCTCCCCCCATACCTGCGGTGATGAACACCATGTGGCTACCCTTAATTTTGGTTTCAATTTCGCCGAGTGTCTCTTCGGCAGCGGCGCATCCCACATCGGGTTTAGAGCCAGCGCCGAGCCCTTGGGTGAGCTCATAGCCAAGCTGAATTTTTGTGCTGGCCAAAGAGTGGTGGAGGGCTTGGGAATCTGTGTTAGCGACGGAAAATTCCACGCCTTCTAGGTTGGATCGAATCATGTTGTTAACAGCGTTTCCCCCCGCCCCACCAACTCCGATGACGACGATTTTTGGTTTTAGATTTTCAAAGTTTTGTGACATGTTCTTTCCTCTTAAAAATTTTCCTTTACCCAAGACATCATGGATGACCAGGCAGAGATGTGTTGCGATGAGGCACGGCGGTGATACCAATCTTGGTACGCAAAATCCAAAAGTCCAGTGGCGGTGGACATCGATGGATTTGCTATCACGTCAGGATCTCCTTTTATCTTAAGGGGATGCCCTAGCCGTACTTGTTTTTCTAATATTTGGGCCGCCATTATTTTTATACTTGAAAGCTGGCTGCAGCCCCCCGTTAAAACAATTCTTCTCCCTGCTATTTTATACATGTTGCTCGATTCCAGTCTAGCTTTAATTACCTGAAATATCTCTTCCACGCGGGGTTTAATAACTTGAGTTAAATATTTTTTCTTCACCGTGCGGGCGTCAGGTTTTTCATCTCCTTGGCGAGAGAAACTCATGAGAACTTTATCATCTTCCCCCGTTTCAAGGGCACTGCCATACACTGTTTTCAAGCGTTCGGCTTGGGCCAAAGAGGTGTTAAAGCCGTGGGCAATATCGTTCGTAATATGCAATCCTCCTAACGGAACGGAAAGCGTATGAATCACATTGCCTTGGTAAAAGATGGAAATCTCTGTTGTGTCGCCTCCCATATCAATGAGCGTGACGCCCATTTTCATTTCGTCTTCGGTGAGGGTCGCATACCCAGAGGCCACAGACGACGCAATCACAGACCGGACGTTCAAGTGGCATCGGTGTACACAATGTAAGACATTTTTCAGTACTTGCTGGTCGGCAGTGATCACGTGCATTTTGGCGGCGAGGGTGCGGCCCATCATCCCGCGGGGATCTTGGATTCCTTGGGTAGAATCCAGGGTATATTGCAGGGGAAACACATGGATCACATCGAAGTTGTGGTGGGCATCCACATGGCTGGCGCGTCGAATAAGCGTGTTAATCTCGTCATCGGTTACAGCTTGGGCAGAGAGGGGGATGGAAAGTGTTAGCAGCTCGGACAACAGGTGCTGACCTGAAATATTAACCACCACATCTTGAATGGTGGTGGAGGCCATTTTCTCGGCGGCGTGCACCGCATTCAGAATGGCATTTTCTGTGTCATCGATGCTGGTGATGAGGCCCTTTTTAACACCTCGGGACGCGTGGGACCCAGCGCCCATCAAATGATATTTAAGGGTGCGGGCATCATACTCGGCGATCACACAACTGACCTTTGTGGTTCCAATATCAAGAGCGGTGAGTGTATCTGCGGCCATGTCTTATCTCATGACCATTTTTTTAGGGAGTCTTAAATCGATCACTTTTTTTGCCTTTTCAAAGATTTGTATTTTTTTCTGTAATCCGTCCAATGTTTTTAACCCTTGGGCATATTCTTTTTCAGGCAACATAAGGGTAACCCCATTTTTTAACCTGAGATCCCACCGACGGTTTCCAACGCGGGTGGCTGCCACCACGTCTTGGAGAAGGTTGGGATATTTTTTCAACTCTTGGAGAAGGTCGTGGGCACTTTGGGGCGCGCCAAAACCAATGACCAAGGGGAATTGTTTATAGTCTTCAATGTGGGGGGTGAGGACTTCGCCCGTTTCGTCCACCAGAACCACTTTTTGATGATACTGCCAAAGAGCCATCGGGACGCGTTCATGCACTATCACGTGGATGCCATCGGGCCATTGGCGTTGAATCAAAATGGACTTCACCCACGGGTGTTGGCTGAGTTGGCTGTATGCCAGCTCAGGATCAAAGCGCGAGAAGGGGTCGCCCAGGCGCACCTCAAGCCCCTTGAGAAGATCATTTTGGGGGATGGCGTGACGCCCGTGGATAGAAATCTTTTTAATCTGAAACCCGAGCGCAATTTGATAGCGTTCGTATCGATGCACTAATGCTGCATGAGCCCGCTCAAACACTCCTGAGTATGACAGCCAACCCAATAGAAGTGCAATAAGGAGAGCCCCAAACAGAAAGAGTTTGAGAAACAGTTTCCACTTGGGGAGAGAGGGGCGGACTGGCGGCCGTGATCCTACCGCGGCGAGGCGCGACATAGTCCCTCCTCGATAAGTGAATAGACGAGTTGATCAAAGGAAATACCCCGGTAGGCCGCAATTTCTGGCACGATGGAGAGAGGGGTAAACCCAGGCAAAGTATTGATCTCTAGGAAAGCCATTTTACCCGTGTTGGCGTCATACCGAATATCACAACGGGTAACACCGCTGCACTCGAGGGCTTTATGGGCACGTTCTGAATACTCCATAACTTGATCATAAACCTCTTTTGAAATGCGGGCGGGCATATAGTGGTCTGTTTTTCCATCGGTATACTTATTGGTGAAATCATAGAATCCCTCTTTGGGGGAGAGTTCTAACACGCCAAGGGCTTTGTTTTCGATGACTGCACAGGAAAGTTCTTGGCCAGCAACATATTCTTCTACAAGCACCTGGTCGCCAAAGATCCAATGAATTTGGTCTTCTAACGGCTTTGAGGTGTCGTTAATAATATATACCCCGACGCTGGACCCCTCATCTATAGGTTTGATGACATAAGGTGCATGCATGGGATGCTTGGTTTTAATCTCTTCCCACTCATAGACCCCTCCCTTTGCAATGGGAATACCCATGCTTTGGAAAACTTTCAGAGAGGTGGGTTTATGCATCCCAATGGCTGAGGACAGAGCATTGGAATGGGTATAGGGGATTTGAAGAATATCCAGTAACCCTTGAAGACGCCCATCTTCAAAAAAGAGGCCATGCAAAGCGCCCATAAAGATGATATCGGGCTTGGGGGTGAGGAAGGTGATCAGTTCTTTCATATCGCGCTGAAGGTCGAGGGTTCTCACCTGATATCCTTGGCGTTGGAGAGACTCTAAGATGCCTTTGCCCGACATAAGAGAGACTTCTCGTTCATTGTTCCATCCCCCCACCAGGAAAGCAACGCTGGTTTTGGAAGGAACATGGCTTCTCTTTAAGAGGAGGGGGGAGGGGGTGGTCATCAAAGAACTCCAATTCGTTTAATTTCCCACTGAAGGGAGACGCCTGTTTTTTCTTTGACACGAAGACGCACGTCTTCAGCGAGAGATTCAAGATCTGCGGAGGTGGCGGTACCAGTGTTTATAAGGAAGTTACAATGTTTTTCCGAGATCTGTGCCCCTCCTTTCGTGAGACCACGACAGCCGGCTTCATCGATCAGCTCCCACGCTTTTTGGGGAAGAGGGTTTTTAAAGGTGCTGCCTCCGGTGCGGCTGCGAACGGGTTGGGTCGCTTCCCGCTCCGCCATAATCTTGCTGAGGCGGGCATGAATGGTGCTGGGGGTGCCCGGGGTGCCCTGAAAAGTGGCAGAAATCACGATGTCGTCGGCGGAAAGAGTGCTGCTGCGATAGGTAAATCCTAGCTGAAGGGGCATCTTGGTAGATCTTTCGCCCGATCGGTTGATCACCTCACAGGAAATCAAATGATCCTTGACCTCTTGGCCGTAGGCGCCTGCGTTCATCCTGATAGCTCCCCCTATGGTGCCGGGAATTCCTACAAAATACTCGAATCCTGACAAGCCTCTCTCTGCACTCTCTAGCGCAACAGTGCGATCAAGCGCCGCAGCGCCGGCTGTCAAAGTGGTTCCCTCAACTCTTATGTCATTAAACCCTTTTCCAAGCTTAATGACAACCCCGCGCACCCCTTTATCTCTGACCAACAAGTTGGAGCCCACTCCAATCACCGTCACCGGAATAGAGGGGGGGATGTGTTTGAGAAAATGTTCTAAATCGGCGATGTCTTCTGGCTTGAAAAGAATCTCGGCTGGCCCACCACTGCGAAACCAGACCTGGGGCCCCAGGGGAGCTTGAGGTTGATACCGTCCCCGCACCTGTGGCAGGTAGTTTAGGAGATTTTTTTCCATGAGTGTTTCAACAAGGGTTCAAGACTTTTAGGAAGATTGTGGGCCCATTGGCTGATGCTACCAGCGCCCAAGAGAATAACGTAATCCCCCTTGTGTACGATTGTTTTAAGAAGAGGGGCCAATTCTTCTTCCGCATTAATGGTATAAACTTTGCCTTTGAAGTGTTTGTGCACTTCGGCCGCAAGGGCCGTATGGGTTGCGTTCGGTATGGGTTTTTCTCCGGCGGCATAAACGGGAGCCAAGATGACCGTGTCTGCATTGGAAAAACAAGTTGCAAATTCTTTGAATAAATCATGTAAACGGCTATAACGATGGGGTTGTACCACGGCGATTACTTTGTGCTTCGTGAGTTTTTGAGCTGCCGTCAACACAGCTGCAATTTCGGTTGGATGGTGCCCATAGTCGTCAACAATGGTCACACCCTCCACTTCCGCGACGGTGGTGAAGCGACGTTGCACGCCCGAAAAAGAAGCCAGGGTATGTTTAATAATGGACGGGAAAACGCCCATTTTTATGGCGACAACAATCACCGCTAGGGCATTCAACACATTATGACGC
Source organism: Alphaproteobacteria bacterium RIFCSPHIGHO2_01_FULL_41_14 (assembly GCA_001767855.1). Taxonomy (NCBI): domain Bacteria; kingdom Pseudomonadati; phylum Pseudomonadota; class Alphaproteobacteria; species Alphaproteobacteria bacterium RIFCSPHIGHO2_01_FULL_41_14. The sequence continues at coordinate 439,800 of MEMF01000002.1, forward strand.
CCATGGAGGGCAAGCTGAACATCTTTGATATCGTAATTATCGAAATGAACATCAAAGCTCATGCCAGTGGATGTATGCTTAATGTTGGTTGCGCGGCAGTCTGCTTTTTTGTGGGTCCCATAAGTAATATGAGGTTTTGTGATCTTGGGTAAAATTTCTTTCACGACAGGATGATCAAGGCAGACCACGGAAAATCCATAAAATGGGACGTCATTTGCAAACTTTATAAAGGCTTCTTTTAATTTGGCGAAGCTACCATAATTGTTGAGATGCTCAGGTTCGATATTGGTGATCACCGCGATTGTGGCAGGAATTTGAATAAATGTTTGATCCGATTCGTCGGCTTCCACCACCATCCAATTGCCGGCACCTGCACGGGCATTGGAGAGAAGGTCAACCAAAATACCGCCACTGAGGACGGTGGGATCCAGGCCCGCCTCTATCATCATCGTTGCCATTAAAGAAGTCGTCGTTGTTTTTCCATGGGTGCCGCTGATGGCAATGGCAGAAGTATACCGCATGATTTCTGACAAAAGCTCGGCGCGAGAGAGCACCGCAATGCCTTTTTTGCGAGCGGCCACCACTTCTGGGTTGTTAAGGGGCACATCGGAAGAACGCACCACCGTGGTCGCCCCTTCCACATTCTTGGGATCTGTTCCAATAAAGACAGGGACTCCTAAGTGCCTCAAGCGTTCTATGTTTTTATTATCTGCTCGATCACTACCTTGCACAGAGTGGCCAGACCGATGAAGGACTTCGGCAAGACTACTCATGCCGATGCCACCGATGCCAATAATGTGAAGAGTACCAATAGAAAGAGGATGTGTTTTCATTCTGATTTTCTGAAATGTTTAACAAAGCTTGGTGGGGTCATCCCCATCCTCCCCCTTATTTGTTCCTCCACCTTATGATTGGCGACTCAGAAGCACAGCTTCAACTGTATCAGCCAAGGCATCATCTGCAGTGGTTACTCCTAAAGCATGAAGCCTTTCTGCAGTTTTTTCAAGTCCTTTTGGATCTTTTAATATTTTTTCTAGGGTGTGAGCCAAAGATTTGGGGGTGAGCCCTCGTTCAGAGGTATACCATCCTGCTTTTTGATTGACAATAGACTGAGCATTATAAGTTTGATGATCGTCCATAGAAGTGGAGAGAGGGATAAAAAGGGGGGGTCGTCCCACTGCTGCCAATTCAGTTATGGTAGAGGCGCCTGCTCGAGTGATGATGAGGTGGGCCTTTTTATACTCGCTCGCAATGTCTTGAAAAAAGGGAGCGAGTGTGACAGAGAGGCCCCCTTCTTTATAGAGGGCTCGTGTTTCTTTCTCAAATTCAGGGCGACACTGTTGAATAATTTTAAGACGTTTTTTTAAGAGGGGAGGTAACAATCTAATGGCGAGTGGCAAAATAATGCTGAACGCTTTGGCACCTTGGCTGCCACCCACCACAAAAAGGCGAATGGTTTTGGTGGGAGCTTTATAGCGAGCGGTGCGTAGGGCAGCGATGTTGGCCCGGATGGGGTTACCTGTGACCACAATTTTTTGGCTGTCCTGAGGGTGGAGACCGTTGATGGACGAAAACACAGAAGTAATTTTTTGGGAAAAGGGGGCAAGCCATCGAGTGACCCGTCCCACATAGGCATTTTGCTCATGCATGATGAAAGGGACGCGCAGCACCAGCGCTGCGACCAGAGGTGGAAAGCTGGGATAGCCTCCAAACCCCACCACTAGAGCGGGACGTTTTAACAGGAAACGCCACGTAACGTAAAAAATCTCGATGGTCAGACGGACGAAGAGGGCCAATTTTGCTATCAATCCGGGACGATAGTAGGGAAGGTCAAGCACGAAGAAAGGGATGTCTTTGGGTTGAGTGTGAAACCCCATGCCCCGTTTGTCCGTGATGTAGAGGACTCTATGTCCGCGCTGTTTTAATTTTTCGGCGAGCGCCTGGGCAGGGAAAATGTGACCGCCGGTGCCACCGCCTACAACCGTAATAAATGGTCTCTTGATTTTCTTAAAGCCCTTTATCATCTAACCTCCGTCGAGTAAACCCTAATACGATGCCCATTCCCAAGGCAATGGCCAACAAAGAAGACCCCCCATAGCTGAGGAATGGTAGCGTCATGCCTTTGGTGGGAATGAGGTGAAGACTGGATCCCATATTAATCATGGCCTGCAATGCAAATTGGATGGTGATACCGCTGATGCCGAGCGTTAAGAAAAAGTTTTTCTCTCTTCGGGCGTGCCAAAGACAACGGCCTGTGATGAAGAAAAAGAGCCCCAGAATAAACAGGCAAAAGAAAAAGCCAAATTCTTCCCCCGCCACGGAAAAAACGAAATCGGCGTGAGAGTCTGGCAACTTTAGTTTGATAATGCCTTCCCCGGGACCGCGCCCAAAAATGCCCCCTTCCCGGAAGGCCTCGAGGGAGCGTGTGATTTGATATTGGTCGCCCGATTGGGGGTTGAGGAATCGATCGATCCGGCTAGCCACGTGGGGGAAGACAAAATAGGCAGCGGTGACGCCAGTGGCGCCCACTCCGCCTAACAGGTAAACCCAAAAGAGCGGCAGACCCGCGAGATAAAACTGGAAGAACCAGACAAGGGTAATGACAAAGACCATGCCAAAGTCGGGCTGAAGCAAAATGAGGCCTGCCACCGTTAGATAAAGAAGGATGGAGATGTTTCTGGACGAGAGGGGATGAGACGTTTTGAGTTGGGAGAAAAGCCAGGCGGCAATGATGGCAAAGGTGGGCTTGATAAACTCGGAGGCTTGCAAGGAAAACCCCATCATATTAATCCATCGACGGGCCCCTTTAGCTTCGAGTCCTATCAAGGGAGTCATCACCAAACAGAACAAAAAGAAAATGAAGAGTCCCCAACAGAGCCATCGAATTTGCCGAGGAGACAGGAGCGAGACAGAGACCATCAAGACAATGGCAGGCACCAGAAAAACAATATGACGGCGCACGAAAAAGAAGGAATCCACCCCAATGCGTTGAGCCACACTGGGGCTCGCGGCGAAGCTGAGAAAAATACCCGTGATCATAAGGAGCAGCAAAGCGAAAAAAAGCCAGCGATCGATGGTCCACCACCATTGGCCAAGGATACTGCGATCTGTGCGGGCAAAAGATTGACCAATCATTTTTTAGAAACCTTTTTGGGCTTTAACAATTTTTGAGCGAGAGTTCGGAAATGATCTCCTCGTTCTTCGAAATGGGCATACTGGTCATAAGACGCACAGGCTGGCGCCAGTAAAATGGTGGCTCTTCCTCCGCGGGCAGAGGCGTCTTCGAAGGCTTTTTTTACCGCTTTCGCCAACGTTCCCATAGCATCCGTGGGAAGGCTATCCTTTAAAAGGGCATGATACGCCTCTGTCGATTTACCAATGGTGTAGACATGTTTAATGTGGGAAAAGAAGGGGCGGATGGGGTCGAGCTCGACGGACCCTTCTTTGGGGTCTCCCCCCACGATCCAATAGACATTCGAAAAAGCACTTAAGGATTTTGTGGCGGCTTCCAGCGTGGTGGCTTTACTGTCATTAATGAAGGCAATATTATTCTTTGTCCCCACCCATTCTTGACGATGGGGGAGACCCTTGTAGGTTTGGATGGCGTCGATAAAAGTGGTATGACTCATGTCACTCAAGATGCGGGCTGCTGCATAACTAGCTGCAATGTTTTGATGATTATGAGATCCTTTTAAAGACCCCAATAAGGATAAGTTCAACACGTCTTTGGGGAGGGTGCCGAGATGATCCACCAACCATCCCCGATCCACATAGACGCCTGTATTTAATTGGCGTGTGCCCGATACGGGGATAGTGTAGGGCCCTTCGAGAGAGTTATAGATGGCCTCTGACAACGGATCGTCCACCCCAATGATTTTTTTACCATGGGGTTTCAAAAGGTCAAAAATGTGTAGCTTGGCTTGCTGGTAGTGGGGCATGTCGCCATGACGATCAAGGTGATTGGGGGAGATGTTCAAAAAGATGGCCACATCCAGAGCGGGGGTTTGAAGGCGTTCCAACTGGAACGACGATAGCTCCATCACATACACGCCTTTGGGGCCCACATCAGGCATGTCAAAGGCAGGGACTCCCAGGTTTCCTCCGGCCTCGGCTTTTATGCCAGTTGCCTTTAAGAGATGGGCGGTGAGGGAGGTGGTAGTGGACTTGCCATTACTGCCGGTAATGCCTACGAAGGATTTTCCCTGCTGCTCTTGGAAAAACAAGTCCACATCACAGAGGAGGGGAATATCGTGTTTTTTAGCCAGCACAGCCGCTGCATGGGGGTGGGGTAAATCATGGGGAATGCCAGGGCTTAAAATCAGAGCGTCGATCGTATCCCACGGCGCTTGCTTAGGACTGATCCACGGAACATCCAATTTTTTGAGGGCTGTCTTATTCAGATTTTTATCGTCCCACGCAAAGACATGTGCCCCGGTTCTTTTCAGTGCAGCTAAAGTGGAAAGGCCCGATTTACCTAGCCCCACTACATAGAAAGTTTGATCGTGGAAAAGACTTTTTTTGGTCATCTGAGTTTCAAAGTCGCGAGGCCCAAGAGAGCCAAAATGAAAGAAATAATCCAGAAGCGAATCACCACGGTGGACTCAGACCATCCCTTTTTTTCGAAATGATGATGAAGGGGTGCCATCAGGAAAATGCGCTTGCCACCCGTATATTTAAAATAGGCGACTTGAATCATCACTGACAGAGTTTCCACCACGAACAACCCACCGATGAGGGCAAGGACAAGTTCGTGCTTGGTGATGACGCCGATGGTCCCCAGCGCGCCGCCAATGGCCAGAGACCCCATATCCCCCATGAACACTCGAGCCGGGGGCGCATTGTACCAGAGGAACCCCAAGCTAGCGCCTACTAAAGCGCCACAGAAAACGGTAAGCTCACCACTGCCAGGGACAAAATGAAGTTGGAGATGAGAGGCAAACACAGCATTTCCCACGAGATAGGCAATAATCCCAAAGCAGAGGGTGGTGATGATGGTGACACCAATGGCGAGGCCATCCAAGCCGTCCGTCAGATTCACCGCATTGGAACTGCCCACAATCACCACCACCACAAAGGGGAAAAAGAAGAGGTGGAAGTTAAGGAGAATATCCTTGAAAAAGGGCAATGCCAGGTGGGTACTTAAAGCGGAGGGGAGATAGTAAGAAATGGCATAAGCAGCCATCGTGCCAACGAAAAGTTGGCCCACAAACTTTATTTTGCTGAGCATACCCTCGGCATTTTGTTTGCTGACTTTGATATAGTCGTCATACCCGCCTAGAACACCGAGACTCAGGCACACGAGAAGGACAATCCACAGAAAAGGATTAGAAAGGTCAGCCCATAAAAGAGTGCTGCAGGTGAGGCTGATGAGAATAATACTTCCCCCCATCGTGGGGGTGCCTTTTTTACTCTGGTGACTTTCAGGACCTAGAGCTCGGATGGGTTGGCCCTGGCCTTGAATTTTCCGGAGATACGCAATGACGTGAGGGCCAATGAGAAATCCGATGATCAAGGACGTGAGGGTGGCCCCTGCTGTGCGAAAGGTAATATATTTGAAGAGATTAAAGAAATGCACTTTGCTGGCAAGGGGATAAAAAAGGTTATAGAGCATTTCTGTGGTCCTGACTTGTGTTGTTTACGCATCCTTCCCGCCCATCATAAAGGAGTTTTTCTTGGTTGTCATGGGGGCAGCAGAGAGTTTAATAGATTATTTTCCCACTCTTCCCTGTCATCATTCCGAAAAAATTTGAACAATTTTTGTGGGGATCCAGCTGTCTTAAATATAATCCAGGCAATATGTGGATTGCTGCGCCCTTAAGAGGGCTCGAGAGTGACGGGGGTTTAAAGCTGTACCTTTTTGTCTTTCTTTTTGAATCTTATCGTTGAAGGTGGTATGTGATTCAGTAGACTTCTTGCACAAACAAAAATATTTGGTTCTGCAAGAAGTCTCGTTTGTACCATTTCAATGAATGAAGGATAATAGATCATGAAAAGATTTTTGAGTGTTTCACACTCCCTGAGTTGCGTTGCCTTTTTGAGTGTCTTACTGAGCTTGGGCGTTTCGGAGGGGGCCATCTATAGCCGTCAAGACTCAGACGAAAGCGCGAAGACAAGTCGAGTCATCCTGGAATGGAGCCCCTCGTATGGCACACAGGTAAAGAATCTTGCTGCCGCTTTGAAGGGGAACACAACGCTAACCCACCTGGGGATTCAGAGCTTCGGGTTCATGGAGAAGGATATACCCCTCATCGTGGATGCCCTGGCAGGGAATACGATACTGAGAAGTCTAAGTCTTGACGGGCGGTATATTGGGGATAGGGGTGCCCGTGCCCTCGCTACCTTCCTGAAGGGGAACACAACGCTGACTACTCTGACGCTGGGTTTTAAAAGAAAAAATATTTTTTTGAATCAAGACTGGCTTGGTAATGAAGGCGCAAAGGCCCTTGCCAACGTTCTTTTGAAGAAGAATAGAACTCTGACTCATCTGGATCTTGAAGGAAATTACATTGGGTACGAGGGGGCACACGCCCTGGCTGAGGCCCTAAAGAAGAACCCGATCCTAAAAAGTGTGTCGCTTCGCCAGAATGAGATTACTCAGAAGGGGAGAGAAGCCATTATAGCGTTTCTGGAAGATCATGTAGGGAAGATGCTCCTAGGTTTGGGGGGTTAATCCTAAGTTCTTGCCCCGCCGTGATGCTGCACGCATCAAAAGACTGTCTCTGAACCAAACGCGAGCTTCACATCTCCAGGTTTTTGAGCGTCTAGCCGATCTTTATAGACCTCTAGCGATTCTGGAAATACTACTGTTAAAGGCTGATTTCCTCTCAGTTTCATCACTCTTTGTTCTAAGCTTTTCTGCTTTTGTGCGCGCATCGGAAAAGAAGAACTTTCTTTCATTAATTCTTGTAATTTTCTTTGTGTTCTGTCCAACAACGCTTGCCTCCTTTTGGGGAGGTCCGGCGTATAATCTCGACTTATCGTCCAGAGAAATGCCTCCGCAGATCCCACACTGATATCCTCGCCCCCATTCAGAAACACTTTATGAATATTAGGATGTGCCATCAGGGATGACGCCACTTGCTTTATAACATTGGTATTATTTAAGGACGTCATGCCCAACGTTACGGTACACAACTGTTTGAGCGAGAGTAGTACCGGGAGGGTTTCCATTATATCTCCCACCTCTCCTAATATCTCGAGATGCTTAAGCCGATAGGGCTTTAGTTTTTTAAAGAGGGCACGTGCTTCGTCGGTCGATATGTCTACCCCCAATCTCAGGGTATCCAGATCTTTTCCTGCTTTAATGAGGTGTACAAAAGAACTCGAAGGTTCGAGTTCTTTTTTCTTCTTCATGAATTTTTTATGGTTTACCGTCACGGTCATTTGATCTGACTCTAGAACAAAGAAAGGCTTCCTTACGATGCTATGAAGGATAGATGAAATTCGGAGGTGAAGATTATTTCCCCTGACGTCCAAATAGGAAAGAGCCGGATACCCAGAGGGGTCAAAAAAACCCTGAAGAATGTTCCAATCGCCCGTAAGCCCTGCTTGTTGCAGACTTAATGTGTGAACCGTACTGTTTCTGAGAATTCTCTTGATTTTAGAGAGGGCTTCCTGTGTCCAGGGATTCTGCCCCAGATCCAAGGAATCAAGCCGTCTTCCACAAGTGCACAACCACGCTTCAAAGGCGCCTGACACATGTTGAAAATGATTATGACTGAGATCCAAAGAAGTCAGCTCTTCTAATTCAGCTTTCTCCATTACCAGTGCTCGAGAGGTACGCGATTTTCCCCCTCTTTTTTTACCAGAGGGGCCATAATCAAAAAAACTTTCAGCAGGGGAGGGGGTGGAAAGCGTCGATCTCAATGAACGGGAATCTTCCTCCAAGGGGGCTGAAAAGAGGGAGAAAGAAAAGAAGGAAAGAATACAAATTCCCAATAGGCTTTCTCTAAAGCTCTGCATCGTCATTATACCCCCTTTTTTTTGAATCACTTACCATTCAAACCTATCATGGCTTGGGACAAGCTAACAGATTTAAAAAGCCAAAGTAGAATTTTATTAGGATTCCCTCTCTGGCTCCAAATACCTTGGAGGAAATAGGTGATCCTAACGGATAAACTTTTTCATGAGCGCGTCAGACACCTTATTTAACTTCACCGCATTGGACGCCTTCACCAGGATGGCGTCTTTTTCTTTGAGGATGTCCAGAACATCGGTGATGAGGGCCTCGAGATCCTCGTAATGGTGAGCGTCAACGGACGATTTGATTTGATCGTGAAGCGCTTTCATTTCTGGGCCATAGGTGAAAACCCCCCGAGGCTGGGTGGCCAAGACTAAATCCTTTAACCCCTCGTGATATTTTTTTGAGTTGGCCCCGAGCGCCCGCATGTCACCGAGCACCAGATACCGATGCCCGGTATGGGGGTGGGAGCCAAAGGCTTCCAATGCCGCCTTCATGGACCCAGGGTTCGCGTTGTAACTTTCATCAAACAAGGAAATATGGTGGCCCAAATGGATCACTTGACCCCGCCGGTCAGAGCCTTGAAACTGGGCCAAGGTGTGCAAAGCTTGGGGCACATTGGCCTTCGCCCCTTGAACGGCCCCCAACACGGCCAAACTGTTCATGGCAAAATGCTTGCCCAGCAAGTTGAGAGTATATGTGTACGGTGTCTCTTGCAACGTGATTTTCACCTGAGCGTGCGTACCGTCTGGTGTGTAAGACATAAGCCTCAGGTCACACTGCGGGCCTTCTCCAAACAAAAAGATATGGGCAATTTTTTGTGCCTTTGCTTTCTCCAATAAAAGGGAGGTTTCGGGAAGATCACCTGGGATAAGAGCGACGCCCTCTGAGGGGACACCCTCAAAAATTTCAGCCTTGGCACAGGCAATATTTTCGGTGGACCCTAGGTCTGCGAGATGCGCCGGATTGATAGTGGTAATGAGGGCAATGTGGGGGCGGGCCATGTGGGTGAGCGCCGCAATCTCGCCCGGCGCACTCATGCCCATTTCAAGCACCACATACTTTTCGTCTCCCATGCATTCGGCGAGCGTCAGTGGGACGCCCCAGCGGGAGTTAAAGCTGCGAAAGTTGGCGTGGGTTTTGCCTTGCTGGGAAAGGCAGAGTTGTAGCATGTCTTTGGTGGTGGTTTTGCCCGAGCTGCCTGTGATGCCAATGACGGTGGCGGTCAACTGATCGCGCACATAATGGCCAATCTGCAGCAGCGCGTTCTCTACATTGGGGACGAGGAGCAAGGGGCTGTCTTTGGGAAGGCGGGGAGGTATGTGGCTGACGAGCGCAGCGACAGCGCCGTTTTGAAAGGCCTGTTCCACATAGTCGTGTCCATCCACGGTTTCTCCTTTGATGGCCACGTACAATTGACCTGGCGTAGTTTGACGACTGTCATGGGTAAAGGTGGTGGCTGTCCAGGTAGGCGGGCCGGCGAGGATACCCTGGGTGATGGATTGGAGACGCGTCGCGGTCCATTTGTTTTTCATATCTATCTGGTTCTTATGGTTTCAATTCTTTTGTTCGTGTTGTCGTCATAGCGTTGCTCGCGTGGCCGCTGCCTTCTGCTTGTCGCCCTCGCGCAGGCGGGGGCCCGAAGCGTCTGCACAATCGATCTAAGAAAGACTGGGTTCCCGCCTTCGCGGGAATGACAATTACGCTTCAGCTTAACGAATCTCGGCGATGGTTTCAAGAATCACGCGACGGTCGAGGAAAGGTTCTGTTTTTCCCTGGACGATTTGACCGTCTTCGGGGCCTTTGCCGGCCACTAAAATAATGTCACCTGCCTGGGCATGATGCAGGGCGTACGCAATGGCTTGTCGACGGTCGGGAATGTCGTGGGCGTCCGGCGCGCCTTGTTTCAACTGGGCACGAATGACGTCTGGATCTTCGAACCGCGGATTATCATCCGTGAGGATTACTTGGTCTGCGTGATCAGCCGCCGCTTTTCCCATGGGCGGGCGGGTGCCAGGGTCACGACCACCGCCGGCGCCAAAGACAATCCATACTTGTTTTTGGGTGTGCTTCTTCAGGGCTTTCAGAACGGTTTGAATGGCGTCTTCTGCATGGGCATAGTCAACATACACAGCGGCGCCCTTTGGGGTGTTTGCCACGAATTCAAGTCGACCGGCGGGGGGGGTCAGATGCGGAAGGCCTTGGATAGCCCGCTCCACATTCACCTCTGGGTCGGCAAGCACCAGCCCGAGCGCGCAGAGGGCATTATAAACCTGAAACTCTCCCATAAGGTGAAACGTAATGGTGTAGGGCCGACCCAGCAAAGAGAGCTCTGCTTTCTGGCCCTGAGGCAGCGGGATGAGGGATTTGATATGCAGGTCTTTGCCGCTCCGACCATAGGTTAAGATTTTAACCCCATGACTTCTTTTTTTGAGAGCGTCAAACTCAGGAATGTCGGTGTTCAAAACCGCCACGCCATGGGACGGCGTGAGCAGATCGGAAAAGAGACGCCCTTTGGCATCGAGGTAATTTTCAAGCGTGCCGTGGTAATCCAAATGGTCCCGGCTAAAGCTGGTGAAACCTGCTGCCGAAAAGGACAGTCCGTCGAGTCGGTATTGGGTGAGGCCGTGGCTGGAGGCCTCAAGGGCCAAATGCGTGATGCCTTTGTCATGAAGGGCTTGGAGACTTTGGTGCAGATAAACGGGGTCGGGGGTGGTGAGATGTTTCTTGGCCTTAAACCAGGTGCTTTGAATCCCAAGTGTGCCCATACTGGCAGATTTGTACCCCAGATGTTCCCATAACTGACGGGCGAATTCCACGGTGGAACTTTTCCCGTTGGTGCCGGTGACGGCCACGATATGGGCGGGGGCTTTGGGGTAAAACAAAGCGGCGATCTTCGCGAGGCATGATTTTGCATTGTCTGTTTCGAGGAACGCCACCTGGGGAAAAAGGTCTTTGTATTGTTTGCACGCAGAGGAGGAAGCAACGATAACGGTGGCTCCTTTATTAATGGCTTCTGGAATGAAGGTTTCCCCATTGACTTGGGTGCCCTGAATGCCCACAAAAATAAAGTGGGGATGGAGGTCGCGCGTGGAAGACGTCACTCCTTTGATCTGTGTCGCCAGAAGGGGAGGAGGTGAGGACACAAGCGTCGCCACGCGCAGGGTTTTCAGCTGGGCGAGAAGCTTACTGAATTGCACGAGTGGCTCCTCGCCCTTCTTGTTGAATGCGCATGGCGGATTGAATGGCAGGGGACGTTTCGTCCACGGGCATCACCTCTAAGAGAGACGCTGCTTTTTCGATCACTTCCTTAGCGATGGGGGCAGCGACAGCGCCTCCGGTGGAAATACCGCCGGCAGCACCGCCATTTTTGGGTTCATCGAGCATGATGAAGACAAGGTATCGCGGACTGGTGATGGGGAAGGCCCCTACAAAGATGGCTCGGTGCTTACCTTTAGCCACATAGCCTTTGCCACCTTCCACTTTTTTGTTGGCAGATCCTGTTTTTCCGCCCACCATATAGCCGACCGCATTGGCTTTCTGGCCAGAGCCACTCTTTACTACCAGGTGCATGAGACGGCGCATTTTTTCTGACGTAGCGGCTGAGATGATACGGGTATAGGTGTCAGCCCCTTCTTTTTTAAGCAGGGTGGGGTTGCGCAGAACACCCCCGTTTACCAAGGTGGCAATGCCGTTGGTGAGATGCAGAGGGCTGATGGCCAAACCATATCCATAAGAGATGGTAGCCATGTTAATATCTTTCCACTCTCCGCGAGGGGCCATGGGAACTCCGTTTTCGCCTAATTCAATTTTAAGGGGTTTCAAGAAACCAATCTTCTCGAAGAATTCCTTTTGACGTTTTGCCCCCACTTTGAGGGCTGTTCTAACGGTTCCAATGTTGGACGAGTACATGAAAATCTCGGGGATGGAGAGCCATCTGTTTTTAGGATATAGATCGCTGATTCTGAACTTCCCCACATGGAATGGCTTTGATGTGTCGAATCCATCCTGTAAAGACACGACCTTGTAATCAAGAGCCATGGCAAAGGTGAAAATTTTGAACACGGACCCCATCTCGTAAACCCCGAGGGTGTTGGTGTTAAAAATGGCCTCGCTGGTTTTAGAGTGGTGGGGGTCAAAGTCAGGCAGGGATACCATGCCTAAAATTTCGCTGGTGTTGGCGTCTAACACGATCCCGCTGGCTTTTTTGGCCCCATATTTTTCAGCTCCATTCACCAAAGCTTCGCGCAGGATATGTTGGACCCGAAGATCGATGGAGAGCTGAAGGGGCTTGTCACCGGTTTTCAGCGAAGATTCAAAGTGGCGTTCTACACCCGTGAGGCCCTTATTATCCACATTGGTGTATCCCACCACGTGGGCGGTCAAGGTCTCGTGGGGGTAAATGCGCTTTTGTTCCTTTTGGAAATCCAAACCCACTTGGCCCAAATATTGTACCATTAGTTTTTGTTTGGGGGTGAGGTTGCGTTTGATCCAGACGAAAGGACTTTGAGAGGTGAGTTTTTGGGAAAGACTTTTCTCGGACATCTCTGGGAAAATCTTGGTGAGTTTTTTTGCGACCAGTTGGGGATCAGAAATGTGCTTGGGGTTCGCAAAAAGGGAAAAGGTGATTAAGTTGGTGGCGAGGATGGTGCCATTGCGATCCACAATGTCCGATCGTTTGAGCAGAGGGAGCTCTGGGGTGGAGGCACGGCTATGGGGCTGAGATAACACCATGACCCATAAGAGACGAATGCCGATAGCCAGAAAGACACAGAAGACCAAGATGGCTGCCACGGTAAAGCGCGTTAAAGGGGCCTCGGCCCCTTTTTGGTTTTGTTGCCCATCGAGGAAAGCTCGCATCCGGGATGGCGGGGTTTGGAGGGCCTGATCATACATTAAGGGGCCCTTTTATAAGCGACCATAATGCCCTTATTTGACCGCTGATGAAAGGTTTCAAGCGATGCAATTTGAACGGCCCGCATAGGGTGTAACTTAAGATGTTTCTGGCTGAGATTTGCCAGGCGTTTTGGGCTGGTTAAAAACCCCCATTCCGCCCGCATGGTGTGTAGGGATTCTTTGGTATTGAGGATCCGGAGCCGAACTTCCTGAAGGTCGTGCGCGGTATTCGAGACGCAATGCTTTAGATGATAGAGCCCAATGCCCATGAGGAGACTGAGAAAAATCAAAATGATCGAGCTTTTCCTTAAAAAATCATGGGACAACATGTTACAGCCATCCTTCCGGGAGGAGAGGTTGGGCAGTGCGACTGGCCCAACGCAGACGAGCTGAGCGCGCGCGCGGGTTCTGGGCAATCTCAGCCGCGGAGGGCTTGCGAGCTTTGCGTTCCTGCGTCAGGAAAGACAGAGAGGTCATCGTCTTTAGGGGGACGGGACTGTGTCGAGACGGATTTGGGATGTCCCCACTCTTCTGGCGCAGGAATTTTTTAACGCGTTCATCCTCCAAGGCATGGAAGGAAACCACCACCAATCTTCCCTGGAAAGCCAGGGTTTTTTCGGCAGACCGCAGCCCTTTTTCCAGGGACTGAAGTTCTCGGTTGAGGTGGATGCGTAAAGCTTGGAATGTTTTTGTGGCCGGATCAATTTTTTGATGGGGCTTTTTTTTGCAAATGGTGTGAATCAGGTGGGTGAGCTCAAGGGTGCGGGTAAAGGGGTGCGTTTTGCGCCGCTCCACAATGGCCTTGGCAATCTGCCGCGATTTGGGTTCGTCGCCATATTGCCAGAGGATGGTGGCCAATTCTTTTTCGGGAAGGGTATTGATCTCATCGGCCGCGGTGGGGCCTTTCTTTTCCATCCTCATATCGAGCGGACCATCTTTTTGGAAAGAAAATCCACGGTCTGGATCATCCAACTGGGGAGAGGAAACACCGAGGTCAAAGACAATGCCATCCACCAGACCCACGTGAGCGTCTGAGAGAAGAATATCAAGATTGGCAAAGTTGCCTTCTAAAATGGTGAAGCGTTTGTCTGTTGCTTGAAGTAACTTGCCGCGCTTCACGGCGTCTGGGTCGCGATCGACCCCATACACTGTACAATTGGCTGCCCTTAAAATAGCACGGCTATACCCGCCAACGCCGAAAGTGGCATCCACATAGATCTTACCCTCTTGGGGGGACAAAACATCAAGCACTTCTGATAACATGACAGGGGTGTGAAGGGTTTGATGGGTCATACGGGGGCTCCCTCTTTCGCGGGAAGCTTAAGGGTGATTTTTTTGCTGCGAATCCTCGCACGGGCCTCTTCTTGATGTTTTTCAAATCGTTGGGGGTTCCACAATTGAAAGGTAGGACCACGCCCCACAAAGGCAACGGAATCTTCCAGATGAGCAAAGGCCAGGAAAGAATCGGGAATCATGATGCGCCCTTCTGGATCCCAGGTGAGCTGTTGGGCATCGGCAAAAAGGGCAGCAGCTAAATCTTCTTGGTTTTCAGAAAACAAATCAAGCTGATCTAAACTGTCGCTGAGCGCCTGCATGCGGTCCCTATGGTATGCTTCAAGGGCTGGTAAGGTATAGGATTTGAAGACAATCACACCACCAGTAGGCTGGGAGGTCAGAGCGGCGCGAAAAGCAGACGGGACAGAGACCCGACCCTTTCGATCTATTTTATTTATATATGTCGATAAAAATAACGACATCTGCGGCCCTGACCTTTCATGTTATGCCTCTGTCTTATGGGATATCATGGGATGACATGGGAAGTCAATGAAATTTTGCCAAAAAATGTTCAGAAGGAGACCTAAAACATCATTAAAAACAAAAAGATAGAGAAGTTGGAATTGTAAGGAGGGAGGGGAAAATTGTAAAAACATTAGAGATTCTGCGCCTTAGGACGGGGGGGTAAGCTCAATCCCATTTTCGTTTGACAGCGATCAAAAAATATATGATTCTAAAAACCAGGAGGCTTTTAACCATGAAAAATATTTTATCTTTTGTTCTCATTTCAGTGTCACTTTGCGTCATAGCACCAAATTCTGTTGGGGATATTAGGCGACCTCTGAAATGTCGGACTTTAAACTCAAACAGATGTGTGGATGTAGATGAATTTAAAAAGGCAGTTAACACACGCTGTGATACTTTGAAATGCCGCAAAGTATTTTGTAAGCATAATTGTGATGTAAGAGAGAGGATAGAACAAAACCGGGCTCTCTGTGATACCCATTGTACCGGAAAGAAACTCAAGGGCAGCTCTATGTATGAAACCGCTCGTGGAACAATGGAGCAAGAAGCTAAACAAGCCAGGAGAGACGCAGCAACGTATCTGGACGATACAAAAATGGAGTGGCAACAGTTTCGCAAAAACCATCCTGAACACCAAAACTTATATGACCAATTAGAGCAATCCCAAGGTTTTTATAAAAATCTTGTGATTTTAACGAAAGCCTATGGGCAGCACGTAGAATGGGTACGAAATGGCTCAGGATTTAATGATGCTCGTGGTGATGCTAGCGGTACATTTAAAACAACTCTCGCTCAAATGCTCAAAAAAGCCTTTGGAAATGATAGAAAAAGAGCAAGAGAAGCGGCTGATGCCATGGTTCTTTTCTTTGGTAATACTCGTGATTTTATCAAGGGTTTGGTTGTCGACTCTCAAAGGGTCTTCGATGGGGACGAGATAGATTTCACACAAGAACAGTTTTCAGGATACGGAATAACAAGCAATTACGATAAATCAGGTACGTTTGAATACCTAGACTAGCTTCACTCGGACCGCTCTCTGATCAGACGCTTATACTGCTCTCGATAGAGATTAATGAGAGGATCTGTTGCTCGTCTTGCCGCCGTTACTTTCTTACTGGGAGAGAGTTCTTGATATTCCGGTATCCACTGTTGGGCGAGATAGTCGTTGAAGATCTTTTCCTTATTAAGACCGTTTAGAGTTTGTATAAGTAAAGTCTGATCCAGGTCTATGTGTTCATCTTCTAATTGGGAACATAGGCGTGCGGCCAATCTCACTCTGCTGTGCATTTGACGGTCTATCCTTTTTTGGAGATCGCGCTTACGCCTATAGAATTCTGCTTTTGAATTCCTTGCCATTTGGAATATCATCGTAGTACGCTGTTGGCTCTCCTCATGTGTTTGAACACGAATTGTTTCTAGAAACGCCCCTAGTCCTAACTTTTTAAGATACTCACTGTCGGAAGTAGGCTGCCCCTCCACCTTGCGCTGCACACCAACTCTTCTTCTTTCATTAACCTTGCCCATCCTTCTTTCTCTTGCAAAGAGGGATTCTTCCTCCTCAGAAACAGAAGCTTCATCGAAAAAGTCTACCCCTGTTGGAGAGATCGGCAACGGGGACGGAGGATATTCCTGCCATCCTTCTGCCTGAGCAGGAAATGTTTGAGGGATATAGAGCAAAGGAGGAGGGGGAACATTTCCTGCGGCAGCTCTTCCTTGACCAGGTAGATAAAAAAGAGGGGGAGGAAGGACCGTTTGTATCGACGAGTTCAAAGAAAGCCAACTCTGAGGTGTAACTACTTGCATATGGAACGTCAAAAAATCTGGATGGCGCCTACTAGTATAAAGGGTCTCTTGTTCATATTCCTCTTCACACGTCTCAACAAGAGCCCTAAACCCTTGTCCATTGCCTTGAGAAGAAACTAAGGAGGGATACCATTCTTCTGCCGTCACAGCCAAGGCAGACGACGGGACAACAAAAAGCCCTAAAAGGAACATAATACGGCTTAGAGTCTTCATCATCTTCATCTCTTTCATTGATTCATTCATTAAACCATCTTCCTAAATCAATCTCTCTCAAAAATCAATAAATATTTGATTTGTTTGACTATATCTTAGTTTATTGGTAATAATTCTTTTTTTTAAGTAGAATTGAATATAAAAATGATGAGACTGTATTTTATTATTATTTTTGGGATGTTGCTTTTGCCCCTCTCTGCCTTAGCAGCGCAAGGAGAAGAGGTTTCTATGGGGGTAGATAATCAACACCTCCTTTCTGTATCCCCCAAAGCCTCCCGAGAAGAACCTCTAGATCGGGGTACACTTTTGAGATTATTAGCCAAACCCTCTAGTCCTATATACACTCGTCCCGCACGCTCCTCTCCTAGACAAAATTTCTTGCCCACGGCGCGGTGTGAACGGCCCTTGGCGCAGTGTTTGGCCCAAAAACGCCAAGAACAGAAAATAGGGGAGGCCCTTGGCACTTTCGCCAGTCGAAGTGACACTTCCCCCTTAGCCCCAATGACTCTGGATCCCTCTATTGCCCTGGAAATCTCTCAGATTCTCAGCGGGTCCTTTGGGTCCGAGAGGGCCTCTCTTTTGAAAACAAAACTTCAGCACCTCAGGGACGACCATACCCTAACCATACAACAGATAAACGAGACAACCTTACAGTTTGTTTCCTGTATACGATTATCACAAATAGATGGTGAGCTTTTCCAAAAAAGAGACCAAATTTTCAGAGAGTCACACGCTAGTTTGCAGGCCTACTTTTTAGACCAAGAAGTGCTTATAACATCCTCCTTTCCCCGCTTAGATCAATGGCACCTCCACATAGCAGAGTTGATCGCCAGAACCTATGAAACCATGGTGATTATAAACGGTGAAACAACGGAACTGCTGAACCTGCTTCCTCAAAAACAAGAAATATTAGCAAAATTATTGGGAGACAAAATGCGTGAAGCTACCTTCAATACAACCCCCTTAGGGCAGATAAGATCCAGTGCTTTACACGCCATATATCTCACTCTCAGCCCTGACTATCAGGCTTTATGCGACCTCAATTCACTCTTCTGCGGAGAAGAAATCGACGTCCCTTAATATGGTGTGATCAAACCATAGGATTGTATTCCCCGCTGCTTACGGCGGGGTTTTTTCTTTTTTTAAAAACTGTCGGGTGGTAAGCTGCTGACCTTTCCCCACTTTTACTTTTTTGGGAAAGGGGGTACAATGAAAGAAAAACAAAAGCAAAATCAAAAGAGAAATAAAAAGCTGGGGAGAGGCAATGACAGGATTATTTTCGGGGTTGAGAAAAGGCCTCTTATATGGGAGCCTTATGGGTATGGGGTGTGTGGCCCAGGCGGCCTGTCTAAAACCTACCTTGCATAAAGTCATGGACACGGTGGACAAGGTTACAAGCCCACTCGCTCAAAACGTGACATGCTATACCGACTGTAACCAAAAGGTGGGGTGGCAAGGTGGGGAAGCATTTCAAACTTATTTTCGCCAGCATGCAAATTTGCCGGTGCCTCAGATCATGGCCTTGTTAGAGCAGCCAGCCACAGGATACCTCTCAGATACAGAGCAAGAGGCGAGGAAGGCTTTGCACTGCCTCAAGACGTGCCGCTTGTCGGTAACCGTACGGTTTCTAGCCCAGTTTTTGGGGTCCATGGAAGACGAGTCCACGGTGCGTGCCGTAGGGATTGTTTTAGGCGCCACTTCCTCTCACTGGACAAGACAAAGGGATCCTCAGCAGGTAGTTCGAGGAGAGAGTGAAGACACAAAATTATTTGGGGTGGCGTTTCATAAAGGGTTTTATCGGGGCGCTCGACGGGTGTTGCGTCATGAAGATACCAAACGAGCACGATTTATGAAGAACATGGATATTTTGAAACAAGTGTTCTTTGAAATGTATGGGCCCCTCAAACTAGCGCCCCAGTACGCCCGATCCCACGGGATAAGGTGACAGGGATCAAGCAAAGGGAAGGGGGAGGATGGTCCCCCTGTCTCTCCTCTAAAAGAGGTCTATTTAGACTTAGGACGGGAGGAAAGATAACCTTGTTTTGCTTTTGCTATTTTGAAGCAGTCTGCTTTCCAGGCGGTAATATCAACAGAAAGGGAGTCGGGAGAAGATCCGAACCTCATCTTAAGGTTGCCGTGCTCATCCGTAAATACTCTATTATCGAATATAGCATTGGTAATTTCTGCTGCGATGATGCCTCTTTCAACATTTTCAGCAGTAAGATTGAGTCTTGGGTCGTGGAGAGTTGAATCTTCCTGTATGTCAAGTTTGGCTAAAATTGTTCTTTGTCCATCAGTAAAAGAGCGAGAGACGGGGGTTCTTTCTAAGGGAAGGTCCCTAGGGGCATCGGCCGCTGCCGACGCATCTCTGAAAAGGATGAGTGTCAGAGTTAGGCTTAAGGATAGGATAGAAATAACGTTCATTTAAGGTCTCCATGAAAATAAAAACATAAAAAGGAAAGTAATTTATAGTAAAAAAATAAAAAAATATCAACATCTTATTTTATATTTTTTATTTGTTCACTTGGTATGAGTCTACACACTCAGGAAAATGGGCATTGAAAAAGAAGCGGAAGTTTTCTAGACTAAGACTATGATTGGATCGTCGTCTCTACAGAAAAAGTCCTTTCGTCTTTCGGGGCATGCCACCTCCATCGCGTTGGAGCCCATTTTTTGGCAGCAGCTGCAACGTCTGGCAGAGCAGCGGGGTATTTCTTTATCCCGCCTCGTGCAACAAGTTGACCTGAAGATGCCAGCTAATCTTGCCAGTGCGTTGCGGGTTTTGGTGGTGGAAGCCTTGATAGAGAAGGAGCTGGGCGTTATTTCAACGTCTCTGATTTAGCTGGGGCGCCAAGAGCATCGAAGGTTAGTTTTTCGATTTTCATCTGAGCGTCCTCCAGTTGGTTTTCACAATATTTTTTCAGCTGAATCCCGCGTTCATACAAAGAAATGGAATTCTCTAAGGAATCTTGACCCGACTCTAACTGACGGACAATGGTTTCTAGCTCTCCCATAGCTTGTTCAAAATTCTCAGGGAGAGGGGACGTTTCAGGTTTAGTCATCTGCATTCACTTCTTTTTTGATAGGGCTAATATAAACAGTGTCTCCTTGAACAGAGACAACCGTCACCAAGGTTTGGGCAGGGCAATCGGGGCCGACGAGGGTGTACGATTTTTCTCCCCACGTGAGGGTGCCTTTCCCCTTTTTAATGGGAGAGGTGAGGGCAAACACATCTTCTTTCCGAAGAGGATGCTGGGCAGAGGCAGGAGGGGCTGCATGAATAAACAGAAGACTCAAAATGAGGAGCACAAAAAAGATAGTCAGCTGAATAGTGGTGGAAAGGGGGCAGCTTTTCGTTAAAAAAGGATAAATAAAACTGATGGTGCCCGTGACAAAGGTAGTGCCACTGACAATTAATGGGATGCGTTTGGGAATAAACAAGGCCAGCAGCACAAATAATCCGCTGACAATCAGCCACCGATCAGGAGTAATGAGAAGAAAGGATGATATCATCACGCGGTTAACCCTCTTTTTGGCCCGCGGTTTTGATAAGACCCGACGGGAGTCCTGACCATATCATAAGCCCTTTAGGGTGGCAAAATTAATTTTTTTCTAAGAAAAAGGGAGGGCGGCGCCTTAATGAGAGAGAAAAGTCTGCTTAACGTCTTTTGGGTTTCTGTTTCCGGGCGTTCCGGTTCCATTGGTACCGTGGGTTATTTTTTTCATTCCTCACTTTATCAATAATAGCGCTTCTTATCTGTTTCCTAATGTTAGGGTCAGGGCTTAGCTCACCCACGTAGGCCTCTAAGAAAACCTTATAGAGAGGGAAATAGAGTTTGCTATTTTTACGCCAAGCGTACATGGGGAGGGCATAAAAACGTACCGCGTCATCCATGAATGATTTTCTGTTTTCTAAAGACTGTGCCATGGTTTCCGTATCAATAAAGTAAATAAACTTTCCATCGTAAAAAATATTATTGGGGTGGAAGTCTCCATGAACGATGGTGGTGCATTGCCCTAAATCAGTACCGCCTGTTAAGAGGCAATTTTGTCCCCCCATGAATCTTTTTTGGAAATGACCCAGAACTTCGCCCAATTTTTTGAACGCCTGGATGGTTTGGGGATTGTTTCCTAGCCTCAGGTATTCAACAAGGCTGTGTCCCTTGGCAGAATGGAGGAGAACAATGAATTTTTCCTGCCCCCTTGCATCATAATAGCGATAAAAGTCTTCGGCGAAGGTCATCTGGGGCAAGGACGGATTTCTGACTTTTCCCAGCTCTCTGAGGTAGGGGCTTCTTTGTAAAACATTGAGATTAACGGCTTCTCTCATCGCCTTTTTTGAGGGTAATTCCTTGATAATAAACGCCATTTTAAAAGGTTGGTCACGGGCGCAGTCTGGCCGATATCTGACAAAGAAAAGATGTGCAGTTGAAGACCCTCCTTTGGTATCAGTCTGCGTCACCGTCAAACAAGAGGGGTGGCTGAATAATTTAACATTAAGGAGCCGCGCTCTTTTGAGCCAGGCTTTCAGGTTGGAAGGAGTCAAGTCACCCCGTATACCGGTGTCTGGTGCATTTAACACCGCAGTCTGGGGGTTTTTTAGAGCCTCTTGATAATCCTGTTGCTGGCTTAGGGAGGAGGTGGCGCTGGCATTGAAGCAAACCATTCCCACAAGAAGACTTCTCAGAGATTTTTGGAACCATGCCACTTTGGTCGTACTGATTTGAGAAAGCGTTGTCATGAGACCCCTGTTTTATTATTACCTTTATTCTGGAGCTTCAGGGAGGGGGTGTCAAGGATAGGCTCGCGAAGGCGGCTCTACCCTTCTCACAACACCTTTTGGGGGGTCGGATCAATCTCTTTGTCGGTTAATTTTTCCCCTTTTTGAGAGAAGGTTTCTTCTCGGATGGGTTTCCCTTCTTCATTGTAGGTTACCCGTTTTAAAAGAGTGCCATCCTCAAAATACTGAAGTTGTTGGCCCTGGATTTTATTGTCTTTATAGATGCATTCCTCAAGCACCTTTCCACTGGGGTAAAAGAGTTTTGAGGGGCCCTCCAAAAGACCATTCACGTAGAGGCATTGACGCAGGAGAGTTTTCTGGGGGGTAAAGACTTGGAATTCCCCCTCAAGGTGGTCTTCTTTATAAGTGGCGAGGGCTTGGATCATCTCGCTTGCGCCGTAAAAAATGGCAGGGCCATTCCTTTTGTCTTGGTCGTAAGTAATTTCCGACAGTTTAGATCCTTGAAAATAGAAACGAGCCACGCCCTTTTTTTGACCCTGTACATAAGGGATTTCTTGGGCGACTTTTTGATAGTCATCGTAGGCAAGGAAGGTGCCCTCTATTTTTCCGTCCTTAAAGGGGATACGTTGAACCACCCGTCCTTGGGTGTCTTTGACTTCTTGCACCCCCTCTTTGGGTTCTGGAGAAGGAGGCGTCTCGACTGTAGGGGCAGCAGGTTCTGCTGGAGCTGGGGGTGGCTCTGTAACGGGCGGCACGGCACTCGCTGTTTTTTCTTTTTCTTTTAATTGGCCTAAAAAAGCGGATGAAAAGGGATCAGGCATCATTATCCTCCTAACATGACGGCAGGGGCTTTAACGGCAGCAAGCGCGCTGCTTTGTAGTACAGCTGTGGCAGTGCCTACGAGCACCAGGCCGGCTTGAGCCGTGCCTGTAATGTTTTGGGCTGCCATGATGACGCCGGTCTTGCCCGTCAGCGTGATGGTGTCGGCGGTGACTCCTGCCATGGTTTGGGCCACTGCCATAATCTGCATTGCTTTTACGCTCATGTTGGCGGTGACGTCCATCACACAGTTGGCTTGCGTCTTGATCATGATGTTGCCGGTAACAGTGAGGGTTAAGTTGCCTCCCACTGTGAGATCATAGTTGCCACTCACGACGGTGGCAACATTGCCCGTCACATTGGTGGTTTGATTTCCTGCAGCCAGTGTTATGTCTTGGTTTCCCTGTTGAAGGGTGGTTGCCTGGTTGCCTTGTGTGAGAATGATGGTTTCATTCCCTTGAGTGAGCGTGACGCTGCGGTTCCCTTTATCCAACAGGATGGTCTCATTCCCCTCATTGAGGGTCATGGTGCGATTTCCTTTTTTAAGGGTCAGCGTATCATTGCCGCCCGTGCCCTCATTATTGAAGATAGTGGCGGTGCGATTCCCATTAAACACTTCCGTATCCAAGTCTTTTTGGGCGTGCATAAAGATTTGTTCGCTGTCTTTTAAATCTTCAAATCGAAGCTCGTTAAACCCACCTCCGCCTTTTGAGGAGTTTGTCATGATGGTACTTTTCGTGGGAGTGTCGGGCAAATAGGGGGGAGGGTTATCCCCATTATAAACACAGCCCGTAATCAGCGGATAATCAGGGTCGCCATTTAAGAAGGAGACAATCACTTCTTGCCCGATGCGTGGCGTAAAGAGGATACCCCAACTTTTTCCAACCCAGCCTTGGCTGACGCGAATCCAGCAGGATGTTTTATCGTCTTTGGTATCGCTGAGGTCCCAATGGAATTTGACGAGAACGCGGCCATATTGATCGGTCCATATTTCTTCCCCCGCTTTACCGGTGACAATGGCGGTTTGTGTGCCATAAATTTTAGGCCGAGGTGTTTTAAGCGGAGGAGAGTAGGGTTGTATTTTATGGAAAAAAGTCACCTTGTTTGAGTACAGGGATTGCTCGAGATCCTCATTGGTTTCGGCTTGTTTTCCTTCATGCTGAATCTCATAAATGGCGAAGTCTTTTTTGTTTTCTGTTTGGCGAGGACAATTGGTCAGCGTAAACGTTGTGCCTACTTGAAGCAGAGGGATATTGGTACGGCCTGTACAATAAGCAAAGGGGAATTCAATGGCCGTCAAGCGACGATCTGAAATTTTGGTGCCATCCGTTTGTACCACGTAATTGCCCGGATAGTTGTACACCTCTTGGTCAGTTCCTTCTCCTTGAGAAGTGGCTTTTAAAGGGGCTGTGGGTTTCTCAAAATCATAATCTTGGGTGGTATAGATAGAAGACACTAATTCTTGGCAGACCCTAAGGTCAAAGAGACCGGCAAGATGGGCGCTGGGTTCGTTGGCATTTTGAATATTGGAGATGAGGCTTACCTCACTATTCGGTTGCAAAGTGGTGGAGGCATCACAGAGCACGAGGATATGGTCGCCCGCAAGGTGGGCAAAGAAATAGTAGATTCCTTCTGCTTCCATCAAACGAGAGATGAATTGAAAGTCACTTTCGTTATATTGCACACAATACTCCCGCACTGTTTGCCCAGCAGAAGAGGTGTTATCCATAATCGTGATGCTGTGATCGCCTAGAACCTCTTTGATGATATCGAGGGTCGCCATATTTTGAAAGATTTTGCAATTTTCGCGCAAGGTGGCAAGCCACAGTTTGGGCCTGAGGGTTAGATAGTAATACGTACGCTCCTGCTGTCGATAATTTTGCGGATCGGTCACCGCGACGGTAGACCCTTGTGTAAAGCGGGTGACAATGCCGCTGATGTATTTGACAGAGTCTTGAAATTGAATCGCAATGGTGGCGCTTTCCTGCAAAAGCGCGGTGAAATCAATATCGTTGTTGCTGGCGTTTGCTACATGGGTGGCATAAAGCTCGGCCTTAAATTCAAAAAGGGAGCAGAAGCCCTCTGTTCCTTCAAACTTATTGAGGATAAACGCGTCCTTTCCCAACGCCGTGGTGATGGTGAGATAAACGTTTTTGCCTGTGGTTAGGGGTGATACCATTCTGTAAAAGCCTCGCTAATAGTAGACGAGAATCCGTCGTTTTTATCAAGGGTTTTTTGAGGGTTATTTTAGGGAAAGAGGGGGGATGAATTTCTTTATCTTTTCTTTCACCAACAATCGGAGGTCTAGGGCTCTCCAATAAGGCCTCCGATGTTTCTTTTGATGGAGGTATTGATCATACGCTCGCCGAAGCTTTCGCGCCATTTCTTGAAGAAGGACTTCTTCCTCCGCTGTTAGCTCATCATCATTAATCAGCAAAAAGGGGGGGATCTTATTATCTTTAAAGAGGGGAGCATTCAGCAAAGTATAGAGGCGCTGCTTGTCCTTTGAAATCCCAACAACCGCATCGGCGGCGGTCTCAAAATTCTTATACTGTTTTATGTCGATGAAGGCGTCCGGATTAAAAAATCGTCTGGCGAGGTCTCCATCTCCCCAGTAGATAGGAATGGCGCCGGATTCAAAGACATTGGTGATTTTTTCCGTGAGATAGCCCGGACGATCATGATTTTCCATGGCAAGACCAAAGTTATATTGTTTATAGATGTTTTTCAGATCATAATACGTGCCGGGGGCTGCATACCCGGGGGTTTGAGAGCATTTGCCCAGCGAGATGGCTTTCTCGTTAAACCTTTCCCGCAGCAAGCGGAACATCTCGTCCCTTTCTTTGATACAGTGAGAGCTGATATAGGCCACTTGGAGGGGTCGGATCTTGTTCTTCTCCCGCTCTCTCATGGCTTCTTTTAGGAGCTTTCGCAGGTTTTGTTTTCCATACACAATATAGGGCATAAAAATAAAATTATCTCCTTGCCTATACCGAGCAGTTATCTCTAAAAAAGGATAGCCAGAGGGCAGATATCTTTTCCAGCGTAGATTGTCGTATTCTCCAGAGTAGGCCAAATAGGGGGCGTGTGTGGTATGCGTTTTATGGGTGGGGGTGTAATATTCTTTCAGAATAAGGTGGGGGGACGCTGACTCTGACGAAAAAATGACTTTATACTCTGGAAAGGCTCGGGTAATGATGCGTTGCATCGCGCGGGGGGCATTATTCCGCACATAAAACTCACCACCCGCTTGGGGAAGGGCAAATTGCCACTTTGTAAAACACTCATGGAAGGTTGCCCACAAGAAGTGTCTATATTGAGAGCCTATTTGAAAAAGGAGGACCCCCAGTGCCAACAGAAAAAAAAGACGGAAAAAACGAATTCTAGTGACCATGATCTATACCTTGGGAGCAACTTACAGGAAAAGAGGTCTCTCTTCAAAGAATTTTGAAGGCTTTTTTATTCATGGTGTTCTGGTGATCATCTTTTGTCCACTCGGTGCTTTTGCGATTAAGCCAGCTGGTCCAATGCAGAGCTATCCCTTGGCCCAGTTTCACCAGGGGAACTTCTTCTTTTTTGAGAATCAGATTTAAATGGAAATCTTGGTCTTCTCCGCAGAAAAAAGCCACCAGGATTTTAAGCGCGCTGTAAGCTTTTCCTGGCTTTAAGAAATTGATGTAGCCTTTAATGCCGAGGGGGCCCACATGAATCTTAATAGACTGTTGTTGTTCCCAGAAACGATCCCCTAAAATGGCTGTTTCTCCCAGCCGGTTAAATTGACCATCGTCCCCTATTTTTGTTTGTTGATCGAGGGGCACCTTCACCCACGCTCCTTGAAATTGATCGATCTTCACAGGGACATTAAAATAATTACGCAGTAGTTTTTCAAGGGCGACCACAGACCGGCGTTGCTGCCAGATCAACCCCGTGTAAAATAATAAAGAACGATTCAACACTTGAAGGCGACGATCTTTTTTATTCACCACCCCTAAGCCTAAAATAGACCTCAGCATTCTCCCCATAAAAGTGTCTTCAGGGGGATTCGCCGCCACACCCACCCAATACTTTTTGCGAATGCGATGCAAAAGCGAAATAAGGCGGTGATTAAAAATATCTAGAAAAGAATGGAGCGCCGTATCTTTTTGACGGTCACGATCCATCACCATTTGCGTGTACGGTGTGGGAAGAGGTCCTTGAATACCCGCCAGATTCAGGAAATTTGTCTTGATGATGGGTTGAGGCGACTCAATTTCTTCCACCCCAACCACATCTGTTGTTTGAAATCCGAACTCGAGGTGCGTTTTAATCCGGATGGATTCGGTGTGGGGATGATGCCCTTCCCCCAACGGAGTTGCCTCAGGATTGAGGCATTCAAGGATTTTGACCAACGCATGAAACTCAAATTGGTCAGCCTCCTGAGACAAAAGACCAATTAAGGAGCGTTTTTTTAAAGGAGTGTCTGTTCTCCGGCGCGTGCGGGCCATGTTTTCCATATACTTTCTTTGTGAATGCTTTTAAGGGATAATTCGGTAAAAGAGTTAATCTGGGTATAAAGCCCAAAAAAATGACTGAGAACTTGCGAAAATAAAAATACTTCCAATCCGCCACGAGGATCGTGTTCATCCACAGTAAGGGTGACGCCGGTGCCTTTTGTGAATCCTCGCCAAGCATCCGTTCCCATGCGTCGGACAATGGGGTTGGTTGTCATTTCTTTCAGGCAACTAACGGCCAAATTGAGATCTTCATCCATGGATACATTGAAGAGTCTCAATAGTTCTTTCAGCACACGCAAGCTTTCCTCTCCTGAAGAAAAGGAGAGATAGTTGACAGCTAAAGTGGAAATGAGCTGCCATTGGGTTTGACCATCTTCTGCAGGATAAAAGGTATCTGTTGGTTCGTGAAGACACACGATAGAATCCATGGGAACTGGATCATTACTTTTCAAAAAAGTATTGACTGTTAATAAAGACGCTAAATCTCGGTTTGTGCAGAGAAGGGAGGCATAGACCACGTCTGTGGGGGGCAATTCGGGTTTTAAATCCCAGTTGATAAAACTGAGCCACATATCAGTGCCAGGGACATCAAGATCAATGGTGGGGGTGCGTCGAGAGGCCCAAAAAATAGTATGACCTTCTTGGGCCGCTTGGTGTGTATAAGAAAAATAAGGCTGAACTTCTTGAACGGTAGAACTGTGAAGAGACGACATAAAGAGTTTGTCTATGCTATGAATCTCCGTTGTCACTTCCCGCCGATAGTCGGCTACGAGCCGATACTCTATTTTCTTATGCTCAAATCGCAGGGGTTCTGACGTGTGGGGAAATAAATTCACAATGGGGGTGCATCCCAACAATAAACGATAGTTCGTGAAAGAAAGAGACTGGGCAGCGGCTGTATCCGTCAGAGGGACATAAATAAAAACCTCTTCATTTGCTTGGCTAAAATCTAAATTTTCTAAATCAAAAAACATAAATTTCCGGGGGAAAGAAAAGTATTCCTGTAAAAGCCCGTAGGCAGGGTGGGCATTAGAGGGGCAGGGAATGAGATTTTCATCCAAGCCAAATCCAACCGATTTAACAGATTTTTCTGGAAGGATCTTCGGAGGTTTTCCTTTTTCATATTCTAGTGCAATTTTATACTCTTTTTCAAAAATCAACCGGTGCAAAATACTTTGTTCAACAGACGTCCCATTCATATAAAAACGCAATCGTTTGATATCGAGTTTATGAAAGGGCGTTTTTAAAGCCCTCAAGCTAATTTTCATGAGATACGGATGGGAAGAGAGAGAAAAATTAATGGTTTCTGCATTAATCAACTCAACATTTGAGACCTCAATAGGCCACACCTCGGTTTCGTATCCCGTCCGGAAGTAACACATGTCGTTAGACCTTGAATCCGCATACAAAGAGAAATGGCGTGGAATAATGGCACTGGAAGTAGCCGGTTTTGCACTAGAGGGATTAAACTGAGCAATACTCATGGGGGGGACAGGGGCCACCAAGTGAGGATACAGAATGCCCAATAAGGCTCTGGAAAACCGGGGGAGCTGATCATCAATGTCTTTCTGTAAAAATCCCGTCAAGAACGCAAAAGACTCAATCAGCCGCTCCATCTGCGGATCAGAGTTATCTTGGTCCAAAAAATTAAGCCGCCGCGCAATTTTCGGATACTTCCGAGCAAATGCCTTACCCATATGGCGCAAGAAAGAAAGCTCACGGTGGAAATAGAGTAGATCGCTATCGTTTGGCTTCGTCATATGATCCTCCCCCCATCGAAGGGTCCTGTTCCCCTGTTCTTACTCAATAGTGTAAGGTTATTTATTAGATTTGCCAAGTTCTTGAATTTGGTCTATCTCTACCGGAAAAGAGATGGCTTCGATTATTTTCCCCATTTGAAGATCGGCATTGACAATGAAATGGGCCGTTTGGGTGGATTGATCATATTGCCTCATTTCCACCACAATATTGCGCAGGCGACACTCAAATATACGCAACGCATTTGCCATAAAACGGCATAACTTCAGAACATCTTCGGTGCGTGAGGGATCTGCGTAAGAAGAATCAAACAGGCCGTACAATTCTGGGACACCGTAGGTGAGGACAGAGGGTTGTTGATCTTCATATTCTTTGTAAGGGATCGTACAGCGCGTGTTAAATAAGTTACTAGCTTCCCGGATGACGGACTCAATCAATTGTTGTTTATTATAATTCAATAAGAGGATGGGTTCTTCCGTTACCTCGGGATTCATATCCACGAGACGATCAAAAAGGGGCATAGGGCTGCCCGGAAATTCCCATTTTTTACGAGAGGCCATTTATAAAGCCTTTCAGAATTTAGGCCCCTGGGGCAGTGTTTGTGTGGACGTCAAAGGCAGCCACGATATTTCCTTGGGCGGCGCCTTTTTCATCATAGGGGAAATACGTCCACGTATAGGTATCTCCCACGATCGCTATTTTGACAGATTTTACAACGTGATCCGGGGTGCTGAGATCAAGGTTGGGATCCTTCAAGGCAGATATTTTTTCCCCATTTTGGGTGGTGACAAGATGATCTACGTTGGCCGTGACTTCTACGATTTTGGCATTGGTCACTTCAAGACGAAAAGAGGGCTTTCCCGTACTGTTGACCCCTGTATTTTTAAGGTTAAGCAGCGTAATTTTGGCAAAAATATCGCCCGAGAAGCATTTCTGAGAGAAAGCTTCTGTATACCGATGATCCATGATAATGGTGATTGCCCCAAATAACACGCGGGCACTGGCGTTTAAATGGCCATTGTATCCGGGGATAACGGGTTTACGAATGTCACATTCATAATAATAAACTTCATGCCCTGTTGCTACCGTATCGGAAACTGTTTCGTCTCCGGGGATCTCAGCACACATCAAGTAACAGAGGCCTGTACTGGCAACTTGATTTGATCTATTGGATGACATAAATTCCCCCCGTTTTTTCTTTAAGTTTTACTGGCGCTTATTTGTTTTGATCTACTGGCTTCACTTCCTATTTTTCCAGAACTCACACCTGTATCATCAAAGATGTTGCGGATCTGAGTCAGCGTATCATAAACAAGAACATACGTTGCAATTAAGCCTTCAGAGGTTGCTTCATCTTGGGCAACATCAAATTTAAGACTCACGGCAGTGATAAAGGTGTCGGACAGGATCATTTGGGATAAAATCTTAATTTGTCCTCCTTCTGTCGTCATTTGATAAATGCCCACGTCTCCCAAGTTACTTCCGTTTGTGACGCATTGAAAAGCAGCAATGGCACTTTTATCAACGATGGTTTCACATTCAACATAAAAGAATTCAGGGTTTCCAGAAGATCGGCTTTTAGCGCGTGATTTATCGGCCTCGTTCGTGATAGTTACCTGAGGCATTCTGCGCAAACGGACGGCACGGCTCATATCGGCATTGTCCACGTTTACTTTAACGCTTCCTGCAAAAAGTTTAAGGCCGTCATCTGTGGTTGGTTTTAAGAAAACCAAATCTTTATTCGCTTGGTGTGGTGCTGTTGACATTTCCTTTATCCCTTCTTAGGCTCCCCCTATTATTTTGCGGGTGGTGGCAATTCTGCAACGAGTCTGATAGACGCTGTTAACTCTTCTAACTGGAAGTGTGGTCTTAAAAATATGGTTGCCCGATACTTACCAGGATCGCCTGGGACGTCAAAGACATCAATGCGAGCTTCCCGAAGAGGAAACCGTGCTTTCAAGCTTTGAGGCGCTTCGTCGGTGAGCAACACATACTCAGAGATCCACGTTTGCAGATACTTCTGCACTTCGATACGGCTCATAAAGCTGCCAATCTTATCGCGCATAATCACTTTAATGTAGTGGGCGAAACGAGAGGCTGCCATGATATAGGGCAAGCGAGCCGATAAGTTGGCGTTGGATGTTGCCGTGTTGAGGTTGTACTTCTTTGGCTTTTGGCTGGTTTGGCCGCCAAAGAAAGCTGCCTTATCTGTTCCTTTACAGTGACAGAGAGAAATGAATCCAAGATCACTGAGTTCTTTTTCGCGACGATCGGTGATCGCAATCTGGGTCGGACACTTGAGGGCAATATCGCCTTCTGTGGTTTTGAAGGTATAGGAGGGAAGTCCTTCCACTAAACCACCTCCTTCTACGCCACGGATGGCCGCTGTCCAGCCATAATGAGCAAACGCATTGTTCACGCGTTGACCCATCATATAAGCAGGGTTCCCCCATACGAATGTGGAGAGTGTTTTTCCATTCACTTCTTCTTCATAGTTGATGCCATGAACAGGGAGCGTGGTTGGCCCATAAGGCAACCTCATCAGGACGCGCGGTAAGAATAAGGCCACATAGCGAGAATCTTCCATGTCCCGGAAAGATTTCCATTTAATTTTGTCGGCGCTTTCGAAGATCTTTGCCAAATCTCTGGGTTTCCCAAGATCGGCATAGGTGTCTAAGTTAAACATGGTGGGCGACGCTGCCGCTAAGAGAGGAGCGTGCGCAGCAGCGGCAACACCCGAAAGCTTCAGCAGAAGGGACATGTCAGGAGAAGTGGTATCAAAATCATAGTCCACCACTAAACAAGAGTAAGGATTTCCTCCATAGGTGCCGTATTCTTCTTCATATACCTTCTTAAACAAGCCGCTTTGATCAAATTCGATAGCTTTTTCCAGATCATCCTGAAGTTCAGTTTTCTGAGCGTTCATGAGGCGCAACTTTAATTGCGTACTGGTTTCAGTATTCATGACGAGATAGCTAAGACCACGCCAGCTGGCTTCCAGCTTTTGAAGCTTATCCGTATGAAGAAGAACATCCAGCTGTTTTGACAACAATTGGTCCATGGCCTCGATACGCTTTTGGATAAAGGCAACAGGATCTGTTCCAGCTTGTCCTGTGGCAAGGGCAATTTGGGCAATGAACTCGCCGAGCATACCTAAGGAATGATCCATATGTTCAGGGTCACGACCTAGCTTGCCATCTTCCATAATCTGATTAAAGAGTGGCTTTTGTGGTGTTGGTGTAGCTGCCATTTTTACGTCCTCCCTTGCGACCTTATTTTTTTGGTGCCGCTGCGGCGGCTGCTTTATCTAACGCTGCTTTTCCTGCGACAACTGCCTTTTGAACATCCCCGAGTGCTTTTGGATCAGACAGTATCTGAGAAAGCAGTTTAACAAGTGTATCGTTCCCGTCTGTTTTTGACATTAAGTCATGCATCAGGCTGCGAGAGGTATAAACCGCTGCTGCTGCGGGGACTTGGTTCAGAATTTTCACCGGATCAAAATCATCCATGTTAGAAAATTGCAAAAGAACATTCGTTTTTGGTGGTGTTCCATCTTTCCCTGGCGCAGAAATCATATCGTCCGCTTCGAACGCAACGCGTGGCGCAATATCAGCCATCACATCCATGAGATTATCACGATCGGTTTCTATGAATTTGCGATCCTTAAAAGGCTTTAAAGGTTTGTCTGGATCCCGATCTCCCGAAAGGTCTGCGATGATGCCCATAACAAAGGGCAACTCTCTCATCTCAATCGCATCACCAATTTCAACATCATAAGTGATTTGGACGCGCGGAGGCCGGACTCTATCCAATATGTGCTGGGTACTTTCTGTCATACCTTATGCTCCTGTTAAACTTTATTATCTTATATTCAGAATGCCACCTTATTTTTGGGATGTAAACAAAAAAAATAAAAGGGGAGTTAGGGGAGATAGATTTGTTTTATTTCTTTGTTCAATATCAAGAAGCTTTCTGAAAAAACAAAGAGTTAAAAGGGATGCACCGGCGTTTTGGCCGGCCACGCAAGATTACTATCTCGGAGTTTGACTTTGAGATTTTCCACCTCTAGACGAATAGATGCCTTTTGAGAAAAGGTAATAAAGACGTGAGGGGCGTCATAGTGAAGACTCAGAAGCGACAGATCAGGGGAGGAGAGGGGAGTGAGATCAATTCCTGTAAACTGGGCTTTTGTGACACAATCAAACAAGAGGGCTGCGTGAACTCTTCGGCCTCTTTCAGGGGCCTCTTTTTCTTCCCATCGGTATCGATTGACAAGCAACACAAATTGTTTCTGATCTTTATTGTATTGAATTTCTTTCAGAGGGACGAGACTGTCTTGAAGACAGGCCGACAAAATGGTTAAATCATCCGAATCTTTTCCCATAATTTTTAGAAGCTTGAGATCTTCCATTTTTTTCTCCCTTGATCGTTAAAGGACGCGTTCTATTTGCGCGCCACAGGCTTGGAGTTTCTTCTCCATGCTTTCATAGCCTCGATCTAAGTGATAGATCCGGCTGACAGTTGTCTGGCCTTTGGCGGCAAGTCCAGCCAACACAAGGCAGGCAGAGGCCCTGAGATCTGTGGCCATGACAGGGGCGCCCACAAGCTCTTTTTTACCTTTTACAATGGCGGAAGAGCCGTGAATTTGGATGTCAGCCCCCATGCGAGACAACTCGGCTACATGCATGAAACGGTTTTCAAAAATGGTTTCTGTAAGGGTGGAACTGCTGTCAGAGAGAGTCATGAGAGACATGAATTGGGCTTGCAAATCGGTGGGGAATCCGGGGTAGGGTTCAGTAATCATGTCAACACTTTTAAGGCGCTTTATAGGGTGAGAACGGGACACAGTAAATCCATGAGGTGTCCGCTCAAAGTAAAGTCCAGCCTCTTCCGCGAGAGAGGCAAAGGTGGGGAGAAGATCAAGAGAGGTGTGGGTAAGCTCGAGTTCTCCATTGGTGATGCCGGCAGCGACGATATAGGTACCTGTTTCGATGCGATCAGGTACAACACTGTAGGTCGTTCCTTTGAGGGCAGAAACTCCCTCGATGGTGATGGTATCGGTTCCGGCTCCGGAAATTTTAGCCCCCATTTGAATGAGGCAATTCGCAAGATCCACAACTTCTGGTTCACGCGCAGCATTGATGAGGCGTGTGGTGCCTTGGGCTAAGGTGGCGGCCATCAATAGATTTTCGGTGCCTGTGACGGAAATAAGAGGGAAGGCAATGTCGGCGCCTTTCAGCCCTCCCTTAGGGGCGGTGGCACGGATGTATCCATCCTCTAGGGTGATCTTCGCCCCCATCTTTTCGAGGCCTTTGATATGCAAATCCACAGGTCGGGTGCCCAGAGCACAGCCCCCCGGCAGAGACACTTCGGCTCTTCCATGGCGGGCGACTAAGGGCCCTAGCACCAAAATAGAGGCCCTCATTTTTCGGACGAGGTCATAGTCGGCATGCACATTGTCGAGATGGTCAGATTTAAGAATGAGTTTATCAGAATCCCTCCCCTCGGAGAGAAGAACAGAGACCCCTAACGAGGTTAGAACCCCCTCGAGCGTTCGAATGTCTGACAACTTGGGGATATTTTCCAGGATAATGGGCTCTTCAGTTAAAAGGGAAGTCGTCATCAACGGGAGGGCGGCATTTTTCGCCCCGCTAATGCGAATCTTTCCTTTAAGAGGAATACCCCCTTCAATACATAGTTTATCCAATTTAAATCCCTTGAGGGTTAAGTGTACTTCATCATTTTAGGAAGGGTGACCCCTTCTTGGCCCATATATTTTCCTGCCCGATCTTTGTAAGACGTTTCACAGACACCTTCTCCTTTGAAAAACAAGAATTGGCACACGCCTTCGTTGGCATAAATTTTCGCGGGAAGGGGGGTGGTGTTCGAGAATTCAAGGGTCACATGTCCTTCCCATTCAGGCTCGAGAGGGGTGACGTTTACGATAATCCCGCAACGGGCATACGTGGATTTCCCCAAACAAATCACCAAAATATCGCGGGGAATGCGGAAATATTCCACAGTGCGGGCGAGGGCAAAACTGTTGGGGGGCAAAATACAAACATTGGCTTCTCGATCCACGAAGGACGTATGAGAAAAGTTTTTGGGGTCAATGAGCGCATTGTCCACATTAGTAAAGACTTTAAATTCATTTGCGGCACGGGCGTCATACCCATAAGAAGAAAGCCCATAAGAAATAGTACCCTGAGCGTGCTGGGTTTCCACGAAGGGTTCAATCATCCCCTTCTTGGCTTGCTTGCGAATCCATGAATCTGGCATAATTCCCATGTTATTCTTCCTCCTGTTGGCTACCTGGTTGTTCTTTTTTTTGTTGTTTTTGCTGACGGCGCTTTAAAAGATTCTCTCGCAACACCTGGGCAAGGCGCTCTGCGTTGCGATCGCTGTAACTGCTTTTAGAGGGCTGAGTCATGACTCATTTTTAGCATAGGTTTTAGGGGAATTCTATAGATTTTTCCGTCTGTTTTTTTCAGGGTTGGTTTTGGTTCCGATTTAAGAAATTTAAGGGCCCTATATTGTCTTGCGCTGCAAACTGTGGCAATGTGTGCCCCAAATTCAAGTCGCCGTTGTGGCTCAGTGGCAGAGCACACCCTTGGTAAGGGTGAGGTCGAGAGTTCGATTCTCTCCAACGGCACCATTTTCCCTCCATTGAGATCATGGATGTTGCATTTTTACAACACCCTTTGAAGAAATCCAGACTTTTTCAATCATTATCTTGTTTTTCGCAAGGGGCGTGACTAGTGTGGTCACGTAAATTTTTAGGAGAGTAAAAATGAAGAAACAATTACTTGGTGTAGCCTTGTCTGCACTTTTGATATCGACAGCTGCTGAAGCCAGACACTTTGATGGTGGAACCGTTGGAGCCACTGTTGGATATGGTTGGCAGTCAATGAAGTTTAAGGATGCTGCGAGTCCTGCGGTTAAGGCTTCCATAGCTCCCGCTGGTTTGGATGTCGGCTTGAACGCTGGATATGCAGAAAAAGTAGGATCCCTGCTTCTTGGAGGAGACGTTCGTGCTGGTCTTGGATTTGCGTCTAAGAAGAAATCCCTGACTCTTAATGGTAACACTGGAAATGTAAAAGTTACACAAGATTGGTTAGCTGGTGTAGGTGCGATTGTTGGGGGGGAATTTGCCCGCAATTGGCTTGGATTCTTCCGCCTTGGGGTCGACTACGTTCATTATAAGACAAACACAACAACCGTAATTAGTGGTAAAAAATTCGGTTCTTGGGCCGTTGTTCCTGGTGTTGGTGTCAAAATGAAGGTTACTCATTCCTTGAGTGTTGATGCTATGTATGAATATAGCCATGGATTCTCGGCAAAAAATCCTTCTTCTACTGTGAAGTTTGATGAAAAACCAACCTCGAATAACATCAAGATTGGTATAAGCTACTATCTATAATTGAGGTTTCTTGCAAATCTTAATGGCGACCCAAAAAGCCTGGTGATAAAACACCGGGCTTTTTTTATTTGTGAATACAAAAATTGGCGTCCCCAACGGGATTCGAACCCGTGTTGCTGCCGTGAGAGGGCAGTGTCCTAGACCTCTAGACGATGGGGACTTTGTGTCTCATATAACTGACCTCTTTTCTTACCGTGGCCCTTGCTGTTTAGCAAGTTTTTTCTGAGTTCTGTGTTCCTAAGGGAAAACTTGTTTTTATTCCCATTTCTTTTCCAAAAATAGTCTGCTATGGGATTTTTCATCGCCGCCTCTTTAAGGTATGTGTTTTCTGCATATTTTTTAGGGTCATTTTGCCCTAGAACGGAAAACGCAAAGACATTAAGTATAGGCATAATAAACTTAAATAAAAATTTAATAGGATGTAACATGAGCCCCAGGAATTTATACGTGTCTTTGACTGTATTATCCTCTTTTTTCTCTTGCTCAATGGCTGCAGATAAGGCATCAGAAACAATTTCTCCCGCAGCAGAGGCACAATCTTTTTCTGATTTTTATGTGATAGGGGCGCTCGGCCATTCCCATTTATCTGTACCGAGGAAGGGAAATGTAACTGATGTGGTGGACCCTAGTCTTGTGGTGCAAAATAATGGTGGATTTAGTTCTGACAGGGCGGTTTTTTCCCTAGGGTTGGGGTATGAAACCTTTGTGAGTCCGTCTGTTTTACTGGGTATAGAGGTGAGTGGCTTCTGGGACAATCATCGGACAAAATCACAGACCAATATTGACCAGGGAGGGTCTCTTATTTCTTTTTCCGAGATTTTAAAAAAGCAGTATGGCGCGGAAGTGCGGGCTAAGGTGGGATATCTCATTCGGGAAGGTCTTTATGGGTATGCAGGCGTCGGGGTGGAGAACAGCTTTTTCTCATATAAGGGTACTTTAAGTACTGCGGGTTATACAAAAAAAGCATCCAAAGCCCTCTGGGGCGTTTTTCCCGTGGTGGGAATGCGTGTGTTTCTAGCCGAAAAATTGTCTCTGGATTTTTCTTATAAATACACCCTGTATCAAGGGATGTCGGTCAGTGGGGGGACTAGTGCCCAGTCATTTTATCGGTCCCTGAAACCCTCTGATTCTGTGGCCCAAGTGGGCCTTACTTATAAAATCAATTAATTAATCATTGAAGGAGTTTTTGTCGTGAAAAATATAAAAAGTCGTCGTCTTTTATCAACCGTTTCTTCCCTGGCCCTCTTTTCAGCCTTTTTTATGGCAGGGATGGTGAGGGTGGAAAATGTCTCAGCTGCTCTTACTGGTCGGGATTTAATGAATCACAACTCACTGGAGTATGCGAAAAGAGTGGGATGGGGACCAGCTGGGGACGAAAGTGTTCTGAACGAAGCTAAAGAAGCCGTCAAAAAACACAGAGAGGGCCTTGCAGAGCGGGCCAGGATTGAAGCAGAATTGCAGGAGTCCAGAAGGCAGAGTCTGGAAAGACTCCAAGAGATTCAAGAAAAAGAAAATACAATGGCAGGACTGTCAAAAAAGGTTACTGCGTTAACAGATCAGCTAAGGTTTGCCACGGCCAGCAGGGAAGAAACAGAAGAGAAAATCGCTGCTTTGCGCGCAGAGCTTATCATGGCGAAAGCTCATGAGGTTCGTTCTGAAACAGAGAAGGGGGATCTGGAGACGGAGACCAAAGCTCAGAAAATAAAAATCAGTTCTCTCCAAGAAAGGTTAGACAAATTAACGATAGACCAAGAATCCAAAATAGAAGAAATAGATTTACTCACCCAAGATCTTCAAGAGACACAAAGTAAATGGGAAGAACAATCCAAAGAAATGGCGACTCTGAGAGAGAGGGCAGCAGGTTTGGAAGCCGCACTTCTTGAGAACCAAGCGGCATTGCGACAGACCAAAGAACTTTTGACGGCATTAGAATCTAACTTCACAGAACAAAAAGGTGCGATTTTCGCAGGGGTTCGTGGGCTTGTGGAGACTCTTAACTTGGGGGACTCGTTTTCTTTGGAGTCATATTTTACAAATGAGGCATCCTTTGAGCGTCTCGTAGACGGGATGACTCTCGGAGGTCTTTTCCAAGATTTGACGCTGGATTTGCAGACTCGATTTTCAGGCATTGAAAGTCAGATACTTATACTGGAAGAGCAGAAAGCTCAAATGGGGAAGGATTCCGAGGAAGCCAGAAGAACAATGGCGCAAAGGGAAGCCGCCTTACAAGAAGAATCTGCCCAGAAAGATAGACAGATTGAACACCTAAATTCAAGTCTTACCGCATTAGAGGAACAAATAGGTACCCTAGAGGCAGAACGCCTTCAATTAAAAGAAACGTTGCTTGTAAGAGAACAGGAGTTAGGGGAAGCAAAGGGACAGAATGCTCAGCTTCAGGCGGAAGTCAATGCACTAGAGAGCGCCTTGAAGAAAGCGACAGCCAAAATAGAAGATTTGGAACAACGCATTCAATCCTTACAAGCAGAAAAACAGAGTATAGAAGAATCACAAGCAAATCTTGAAGAATGCCTAAAGCTCACTCAGGACATGACAAAGAAAAGCATCGCCACTTTGCAAGAAAAATTAGAATCGGTTTTGGCAGTCAATGAAGGGATGAAACATCAACTAAAAGAAGCTCAAGAAGCTTTAAGTAAAATTGCGGGTGGTGCCCCTGATGAAAGCATATCGCAGAGTCTGGGGGATGAGCTTGCGGCGGCTGAAAGAGGCGACACCCCTTCTCCGTCCATGGCAGACACAACCTCCAAAGTGGCCGCTTTGGTCAAGGCATTGAAAAGTGTAGAAAGAGAACTAGAGAGTAAACTTGCTGGTACAGAAGAGACTGTTAGGCAGCTGGAAAGGGACAAAACAGTACAAGAAAAAGTTGTTGAACGGTTTGCACAGCAGGTTACTCAGCAACAACAAGTGTTAGACGCGACGCGACAAGCTCTTCAGGAGAAGCAGTCGGCTGTTGAGGGGCTCCATCAAACGTTGGACGAGAAAGAAGATGTAATCATGGGACTGATACAGGATTGTGACAAATGTAATCTGGAGCGTATGGAGACAGAAACTCAAATTCTTATTTTGAGAGGGACAATGACAGAGTTGACAGAGAAAGAAAAAAGTCTGAGAGAAACCATCTCCAGTCTTCAGGAACAACTAGAACAGGAAAGGGTAAGGGTAGGAAAATTTGAGAGTCAACTTATAGAGATAAAAGAATCTCTTGCTGCGTCTGTAGAAGCAATAGCGTCTCAAAGAGTAAAAGAATCTGAAGCGGAAGTGTTGGTCTCTCAAGCGTATCAAGAAGTCCAGAAACAAAACGAAAACTATGCACGAGAAATAGAAAAGAACGAAGTACTTCTTGCGATCGAGAGGGGGAAAATGATCGCGATGCAGAAAGAAATGCAGACAATGAAAGACTCTGCAGAGAAACAAGTTGATAAAGCGTATGAGTTTTTGGATACCCAAATAAAAGCATTTGAAAGAGTGAGTGAGCGATTAAGGGCAGAATTACACGAAAAAGAAGAAGAGAAGTCATTGAGGGAAGCAGACCTTAGGCAACAAACCCTCCGTTTGGAAGCGCTGAAAAAACTTCACCAAGAGCTAAAGCAAAAGCACAAAGAGCTTGAGGCTAACTATACTCAAGCGCAGGCACTTGTTTCTTCTTTAACAGAACAACAGGCTCGTCAAACTCGGGCACAACAATCTGAGAAGGTTCTCATGGAAAGGGTTAAAGCGAAAGTAGAAACACAACAACAAGCTGATAAAAGTAAGGATTCAGCGGAAACATTATTGAGAGAGTTGGCAGAGGCTAGAGCAGGTCTGGAAGAGGTCAGAAATCAAAAGACATCTTTAGAGGAGTTGGTGAAAACGTTTGAAGAGAAAAGTCAATCCACAGCAGTGCCAAAGAGAGAAACAGCTGAGGTTGGAACCAGTCCTATGACGCCTGTGAGAGGGACCAGACCTGAAAGTGGAGCTGATTTTAGAACGCCCCTTCCTCGAGCAGAAGGGACTATGGACTCTCCCCTAAAGTCGGTCCTTCGTGCGATGACAGGTAATCCACACTTTGCACAAGGCATAGCTGCAACCTTAGAGGATTTTGGACCTATTGGTTCTAAGAACGCCCTCAGTGTTTTGGAGGCATTAGCGCAGCAGCTTAACATTAAGCTGAATCTGACGGGCACGCCACTGCGCAGTATTGGAAATATCATGAGCTTGTCGGGTGCGAAGATGCCTAGGCGTGATAAGAAGGGTCGAGTAAGGGATCAGAATGTTGCTGCCCCTCTTCCTCCCTTTCCCAATCAATAAAAGATAGATTGAGAAAAAACACAGAAAATCAACTGCTTACTTTCTTACGATTAGGTATTTGAATATTGCATATCGTTCTGACATCTACTACACTTTAAAAAGGGAGTTAGTAGATGTCATCGGGCCTCCTGAGGTGTTTTTGTTTTATCGTATATTTAGGAATGATGGGAGCCGTTGGATTTTCGACTTCTTCGGATGATTCTACAGATCGTTATAAAGGACAACAAAAGAAAAGCGATCTTTATGAAGATCAGTTAGATGACGACCCTTTCGAAGTTATTAACCGCAAGATATTTGCCTTCAATGAAGTGGTGGACGGGGTGTTCATTGATCCTGTTGCTAACATGTATCGCCTCGGCGTGCCAGACGATGTACAGATCATAATAGGTAATGTTCTACAGAATACAGCGGAACCCCTTATTTTTGTGAATGACTGTTTGCAAGCAAAAAAGAATAGAGCGTTAGAAAGCTTCTGCCGCTTTTTTATCAATACAGTTTTTGGGCTTTTGGGAACGATTGATGTGGCGAAGCATTTAGGTCTAGAGCCCCACGAAGAAAATTTTAACACCACTCTGAAATATTGGGGAGTGCCCCAAGGGCCTTACATTGTTCTCCCTGTCCTTGGGTCGGCGAATCCGAGATACATCATAGGGTGGGTGGTTGATTACTTTACAGATCCTTTCAACATTGCGGCAAAGCAAGCGGATAAAGATTCTTTGCTTTATTGGCGCACCAGCTTGCAAATAGTCACGACGCGCGCTAATATCACGGAAGACATTAAGAACTTCCGAGAAAATTCTCTTGATTTTTATGCCGCCATGCGAAGCTTTTACAAGCAATACATGGATGCAAGCCACATAGGGGGTGGAAAAGTGGAGTACACGAGTCCCTCTCTAGATGAGTTTATGTTTGATGATGATATGGAGCCTCATGATAAAAAAGTATAGGATTTTTCTTTATTCCCTTACGGCGTTGATGATGATTTTTTCAAAAGGGATAACAACCAATGTGCCGGCAGGGGGCTTATCCTCAGAAAAAGACGGTAAGAGTGCTGAGAAATTTATCCAAGACTTGGGGGATAAAGGGATCAAAACCCTGACAGGGAAAGAGCTGGGTGAAGCCGAGCGCCGAAGAAGGTTTGAAGCTTTATTTGTGGTGGCCTTCGATTATGATCGCATTGGAAAATTTGTTCTAGGTCGTTTCCGTCGTCAAATCAGCGAAACAGACATGAAAGAATACATGGATCTTTTTAAGAATATGGTTGTGCGTGTTTATGCGGCTAGATTTGGGGAATATAACCAAGAGAAATTCCATGTGTCAAGCAATCGGGTTATTGATAAAGAAGGGAAGACGATAGTGGTCTCTAGTAAGATTGTACGGCCAAATGATTCAAAAATCGCCATTGCATGGCATATGTATAAAGATACTGCCGGCAGTTTTAAGATTTTTGATGTGGTGGTAGAAGGGGTGAGTATGGCCTTAACTCAACGATCTGAGTTTTCTGCTATTCTCCAGCAAGGAGGCATCAAGAAATTGATTGAAGAGTTAAAAATAAAGAAAAACAACCCCATTGCCAAGAAGATGATTGAAGTCACCAACACAGCTATTAACAAAAAATGAGGGAAGCTGTCGCAGGATACTCTCTTTGAAAACTTGTAAAACATGACTTTTTTTCGTTCGATGGCTGCAGTGAGCGGCCTTACCCTTCTAAGCCGTTTTCTGGGATATTTCCGAGATGTTATGATCGGATCTATCTTTGGAGACAGCGGCCTTTCTGATGTTTTTTTTCAGGCCTTTCGCCTCCCTAATCTTTTTCGTCGATTGTTTGCAGAAGGAGCATTGAATTCGGCCT
This sequence comes from Alphaproteobacteria bacterium RIFCSPHIGHO2_01_FULL_41_14, assembly GCA_001767855.1. Classification (NCBI taxonomy): domain Bacteria; kingdom Pseudomonadati; phylum Pseudomonadota; class Alphaproteobacteria; species Alphaproteobacteria bacterium RIFCSPHIGHO2_01_FULL_41_14. The sequence continues at coordinate 481,860 of MEMF01000002.1, forward strand.
TTGTTCCCCTGTTTGCCCGATTGAACGAACATACGAATAAGCGGGCGGCACTCAAGTTTGCGTGCACCGTTTTTACAATCTTAGCTCTTGTTTTGATTGGGCTTGTCATTGTTTTCGAGTTGTGGATGCCCGAGATGATGGCTGTGCTGGCACCAGGGTTTAAAAAGATCCCCCACAAATTTCAATTAGCCGTGGACCTCGGGCGCATTGTCTTTCCGTATATTCTCTTTATTGCGCTCGCCGCACTCTGTGCTGGCATCTTGAATTCGCTCCACAAATTTGCGGTGGCGACAGCGTCTCCTGTCCTCTTAAACATTTTTTGCATTCTGGCGCTTCTGTGGCCTGTGTCGACCTTAGCAGAAACAAGTACTCTGTTGAGTTGGAGCGTTTTGATCGCGGGGATCGCCCAATTTGCGTGGGTGTTGGTTAGCTGCCATCACCTAGACTTCCCCTTGAAATTTTGTGCTATTAAGATGACTCCCGAAGTTAAATTATTGTTGCGGCGCATGGGGCCAGGCATGGCGAGTGCCGGTGTTTATCAGATTAACTTGCTTGTTTCCAACAGTGTGGCGTCTTTTGTGCCCATGGCTGTGTCTTATTTGGCCTATGCCGACCGTATTAATCAGTTTCCTCTGAGCGTGGTGGGCATTGCCATCGGGACGGTGCTGTTGCCTCTTTTAAGCCAACAGTTGGGACGGCACGAGGACAGGCAGGCCAACCATCTTGAGAATCGTGTTTTGCAATTTAGTTTTTTCCTAACATTGCCTGCGACGGTGGCCTTGTTTTGTCTCGCTCTTCCCGTGATCATAACCTTGTTTCAGCATGGTCGGTTTACCTTTGAGATGTCACGAGAGGTGGCGGGGATCCTCTCCATCTACATTCTCTCTCTTCCCGCAAATGTTTTGGTTAAGATTTTAAGTACCAGCTTTTTTGCGCGCCATAATACGTTTATTCCCATGATGGCAGCGAGTATTTCCATTGGGTCTAATTTAGTGCTGACGTTAATCCTATTTCATTTCTTTTCTTATTATGGTATTGCGGCAGCAGGGGTGATTTCTTCGTGGATTAATGTGATTATCTTGGGGTTGAGTCTCCTTAAAAAAACCCCCTTCACTTTTGATCAGCGGTTAAGATCGTCCGTCTTTCGACTCCTCTTGGCATCTCTGGGAATGGGGGGGATTCTTCAATTGATTTTACCCTTTGTTTTGCCGTATTTTGGGCAAGAGATCTTTTATGATTTTGTGCTTTTAGCGGGATACATGGCGGTGGGGTTGGGAACCTATCTTGCGTTGGTGGTTCTCTTCAAAGGATTCACCCGGAAAGAGTTCAACGCGGCCATGAATAAAACAGAGGAAGAGGAACAGACAGGACGATGACGAAAAAAAGAATATTTTCTGGCATTCAGCCTAATGAAAATCTCCACCTCGGAAATTATCTGGGAGCGCTCAAGAATTGGGTGACCTTGCAGCACGAGACGGAATCTTTTTTCTGCGTGGTGGATTTGCATGCGTTAACCACGCCTCAGGATCCGGCACAGTTGCGCGAGCAGATTGTGGATACGGCCATTACCTATATCGCTGCTGGGATTGATCCTAAAAAAAGCACCATCTTTGTGCAGAGCATGGTGCCAGCGCATAGTGAGCTCACATGGTTGCTGGCGTGCCAAACGCCCTTGGGGTGGCTTAACCGCATGACCCAATATAAAGACAAGGCTGGAAAGGCTCAGGAGAAACAAAAGCTTGGTCTCTATTCCTATCCCGTGCTCATGGCGGCGGATATTTTGCTTTACCGCGCGACGAACGTGCCCGTGGGGGATGATCAAAAACAGCATTTGGAATTGGCGCGGGATTTGGCCCAATTGATGAATCGCAGTTATAAGCAAAATCTCTTAGTGGTACCGGATGTGCAAATTTTAGGATCGGCCACCCGCGTGATGAGCCTGAAGGATGGACGAAAAAAGATGAGCAAGTCTGACCCTGCTGAAGGCTCGCGGATTAACCTGCTGGATGATCGGGATACCCTTTACAAAAAGATTAAAAAAGCCACTACAGATTCCCACCCCTTTCCCGAGTCTACCAAATCTTTGGAGGATCGGCCTGAAGTTGAAAATCTCATTCGGATTTATGCCACCTTGACGGGGGGAACCCTCCAAGAGGTGTGTGACCGATATGGGGGGAAGAATTTCTCGGACTTCAAAGAAGATTTAGCCACGGTTTGTATGGACACCCTCGGCCCTTTGCGGGAGAGATTTTTAGAGATCAAAAAATCGCCCGAGCAGGTACAAGCTGTGTTAGAAGAGGGAGCCGAGAAAGCCAGGGCTGTTGCGAACCAAACCTTAAATGAGGTGAAGCGCGCTTTAGGCTTGCCTGTTTAAAGAAACTTGATCCGGCTTCTTTTGTGTTCACGGATAGGCGGGTTTCTTCACCTACACTGGGTCCTCAAATAATGACTAGCCATTATCATCATCATCATTATCATCATCAGAGTTATCATCATTTTGATTCGATGACTGTTGTGGATTGCCCGCGGCGATGCTGAGGGTGGTGCAGAGAGGAATCTGAGGGTTTGAAAAACAGGAAATGTATTGGTTGTATTTGTCCAAAGCCCTTTTTCCCTCGTCATAGGTAGATCCTATCCCCACCAGCAGAAGAGGGGGGGCGGTATAATAGGTGGGATTTTGAGATAAGAACTGTCCAAATTTGGTCATCAACCTTCCGATGAGAGCCCCGTTGGTTCTGTACCAGTCGGGACTGTGAAGGCCTTGTCTTCTCGGAAAAGAGGTTTGTTTCGCCACGCTTTTATTGTTGGCTTCAAAGGACGAGGGAAAACTCTGTTCCGCCTCCTTGGTTTGACGAATCAAAAGTCTTAATTGTGCCAAGTCTATCAAAAAAAGAATCTGGCTCATTTGGTTGCGATCCCCGGGGCCGGGGGTGCTGAGAGCCTGATTTAAAACGGCTTGATCCTCCTTAATTTCTTGTTCACTTCCTGTAATCTGGTTGGGGGTAGAGTTGAATTGGGAGGCGAGGAGTTGCCATTTTGCCATGATGGCATTCACTCTTTGCCCGAGGGGGGAGGAGGGACCCATATTTATCATGGGCTGAGGGAAATAGGCGGCCTTACTGCCGGGCAGAAAAAGGGCAGCCAAACAAAAAGCGATGGAATAGAAAAAAAGTTTGTTCATGATATTATTCCCCATTGTCTATTTTATCTTATCTGCTTGGCGGCCGAGAGAGAAGTTTTTTTTGTAGTTAATGGGGATAGACGATGGCGAGGGATTAAATTTCCTGCAATTTCCACAGCTTGCTATAGAGGCTTTTCGGATCACGGATCAGTTGGGTGTGGGTGCCTTGCTCCACGATCTTGCCCTTATCGAGCACCAGGATACGGTCCATATGTCTCAAGGTGGAGAGGCGATGGGCAATAGCGATCACTGTTTTCTTTTCGTCATCTAGGAAGAAGTTGAGACCCTCTTGGATAAACTGTTCTGTTTGACTATCCAGAGACGAGGTTGCCTCATCTAAAATCAGAATGGGTGCTTTCTTTAAAATGGCGCGCGCAATGGCGATGCGTTGCCTTTGTCCTCCCGAGAGTTTGAGGCCCCGTTCCCCCACATAAGATTGATACTTCTCGGGAAGTTCCATGATGAACTCATGGATGTGAGCTTTTTTACTGGCCTCAATGACTTGGGCTTCTGTGGCGTGTGGATTACCATACTGAATATTCTCCATCAAGGTGCGATGGAACAGCATGGTGTCTTGGGGAATAACAGCGATGTGTTCCCGCAAGGAATCTTCCGTGACTTTGTTGATGTTCTGCTCATCAATGAGGATCTCCCCTTGATCATTTTTAAAGTACCGCAGCATGAGATTGACGAGGGAAGATTTGCCGGCACCAGAGTGCCCCACGAGACCGACATTCTCGCCCGGATTAATGGTGAGGTTCAGGTCTTTGAAAAGGATTTCGCCGCTGTCATACTTAAAGGTCAAATCCTTAAATTCAATCTTGGGGGTGTCAATTTTAAGAGGGATAGCGTCTTTCATATCCTGGTTTTGATGGGGAATGTTTAGGATGGAGAGCGAGCTTTTAAAGTCTCCAAGGGTGCGAGAGAGTTCTTGCATCGACACGGTTGTATCCCAAATGTCTTGGCTCAATACCGTGAAGATGCCGAAAACAAAGGCAAAGTCTCCCACCGAGACAGCTCCCTTCATTTTCAAATGAATCATGTAAAACAAAATAAAGGAGGTCATAATGAGATAAAAAATACCGGCCACAATTTGCATCTTGAAATCATACTTAGCTACTCGTATTTGTTTTGGAATAGAATCTCGGGTTATCTGACGGTCAAGGCCTTGGAATTCTCTTTTCCGAGAAGCAAAAGAAAAGAGGGAAATAATGTTCATGATCTTATCTGAAACTTGTCCAATCAGATCATGCCGACTTTGTGTTTCTTCAAAAGAAAGTCCATTCAATTTTTTGGAAAGTTTATACATAATGGGCACATAAACGGTGCACCACAAAAAAACAAAGAAACCAAGCATTGGACTAATAAAGACCAGGGCGAACAAATTTACAGTGCTTTTTAAAATTTTAAGAAAAAGTCCGTAAGAGAGTTCTACCCAAACTTTATCATATCCATCCAGCAATCCTTTGAGCTTACTACTCAGTGTTCCTGTAAAATTATTCTGAAAGAAGGTATAAGAATGGTGTTGCACATAGTCATAGGATTGCAACAGGATAGATCGCCGCACATAGGGCTCTGACTTCCATCCCGCCATCTGGGCTATACGCCAAATCACTTCTGTCAGGAGAGACAATGAAAGAAAGAGTCCGATGGGAACGATAATATGGTGATAGGTGAGGGGACCCTCTTGGGTCATGGCATCCAAAAAAAGTTTAATAGCGTAATTATACATAAAAGGATAGAACGCAGAAGTTAGAGGCGCCAAAAGCATCACCACATAAAACCACTTATAGGGTTTTATGTGATACCAGCAAAAAGAAAGGACAGACATATGTTTCATGAGATTTCACTCTGTGCTCATTATAGAGAGCAGGACGGTGGATAGCAATGGGAAGAGCAAAAAGAGTCCCCTTCAATCCTTATCCACAAAGGGGTTTTTGCCCGATCGGGGGGAGAGGCGCAGGGGGACACCTTGCAATCCAAAGTCTTTTGCCAATCGATTTTTCAGATACCGCAAATAGCTCTCGGGTAGCTCCTTCGCTTGGCTGACGAACAGAACAAAGGTGGGTGGCCGGGTCTTGATCTGGGTCATATACCGAATTTTAAGGCGACGCCCTTTGGCGAGCGGCGGGGGATGATGGGCCTGGATGGCGGCGAGCCACGTGTTCAGCTTCCCCGTTGAAATGCGTTGGTTCCAAATCTCATAGAGCTCGAAGAGCTTGGCAAAAATTTTATCAATGTTCCGGCCAGCGAGCGCCGAGATGTGAACCATGGGCAGCATCACCACCTGGGGCAACTCTTCCGCAATCCTCAGGCGCATTTCTTTTAAGAAGGCATCAAGATCAGGTACCAGATCAATCTTATTGAGAACCAAAAGCAAAATGCGCCCCTCGCTCACCACATGGTGGGCGAGGGTAAGGTCTTGCCGCTCGAGCGGCGTGGTGGCGTCAATGATCAAAAGAACAGCCTCTGCAAACTGAATGGCTCGATCCGTTTCTCTCGCCGAGAGTTTTTCCAGGGTACGTACCACCCGGGCTTTTTTACGAAGTCCCGCCGTATCGAACAATTCAAGGGAGCGTCCTTGCCATTGAAATTCCACAGACTGGGTGTCTCGAGTGAGGCCCGCGATGGGGCCGGTGAGGAAACGGTCTTCCCCAATGATTTTGTTAATGAGGGTGGATTTGCCCGCGTTTGGGCGCCCCACCACGGCGATGTTTAGGGGTTTGAGGGGGACTGGGGCCTCTTCGTTAAAATCGAGGGCGTTGAGTGTGGAAAGAGGTTTGTCCTCAAAGGGTAAAAAGGCCTCATACAGAAGTGCCATACCCTCTCCATGCTCGGCTGACACGGGGATTGGAGGCCCAAACCCAAGGGTTTCAGCTTCTCGGATTGCCTGCATGCAGGATTTCCCCTCGGCTTTGTTCACCACCACGAGGCAGGGTTTGTTGAGCTTCCTTATTTTTTGCGCAAACTCTTGGTCAAGAGGGGTGAGCCCTTCGCGACCATCCAGCACCAACACAACCAGAGTGGCACCCTTGAGAGCGTGCTCAGTCTGCTGCCAGACGCCCAGAGACAAGCTTTCTTTTTCTTTGGGGGCGTGGGTCGATTCGATGCCAGGGGTATCAATGACCCCGAAGGTTAAGTCGGCAATATGCCCTGTACCAAACCGTCTGTCCCGCGTCACGCCTGGTTCATCATGGACAAGCGCTATCTTTTTCCCGACGAGGCGATTAAAGAGGGTAGATTTTCCCACATTGGGGCGGCCGACAAGGGCAATGGTCAGTGACATGATTCATTTACTCGACAGCGACCAGAGTACCCGATTCTGTTAAGAAGTAGGCGACTTTGTTGGCCACAATGGGGGGCAAAGAACAAGGCCCAGGCAAGGTGAGTTGATCCACATTCTCGCCTGTTTCTGGGTTCAAGAAGATGGCTTTCCCCTCTGAGCTGGTGATGATCAATTTATGACCCGCCAAAACAGGGCCAGCATAAGACGTTTTTTCCCTGGCCCCATATCCTGGCAATTGGGCGACCCAGATAATTTTACCAGAGTGGCGCACAAGGCAAACGGCTTGATGGTCAGAGGTGACCACAAAAATAAAGTTCCCATTCACCACAGGGGTGGAGGTGCCGAGAATTTCACGATCCCACACAATGGTGCCGGTACGATAGTCAACGCCCACCATGCGCCCGCTTTGGGAAGCGGCAACCACCAGGTCTCCATCCACCACGGGGGAAGCCTTAATATGGGAAACAGTCGCCGCTGAGCTGAATACTTTGAAGGCACTCAGAGATTCTGCCCAAAGAGGGAACCCATTCTCACGACGAAGGGCATAGAGCTCTCCAGACGAATAGGGGGCAATCACTGTGTCATATTGGACAGCGGGTTTGCCGCCCCCCACAAGGGAACAAGAATTCTCGCTCCCCTCTTGTTGCCAAACCTTCTCTCCTGTCAAGGCATTGAGGCAGATAATACGGTTATTTTTGGTAACCAGGTAAAGGTATCCTTTATAGAAGGTAGGTGCAGACCGAATAGAATGGGGAAGAGTGATATGCCAAACCATGTCACCGCTGGTACTGTCAAGAGCCACCACATCTGCTGACGAGAAGGTTGCAAAAATTTTGCCATCTCCCAAAGAAATCCCGCCCCCAGAACACTCATCCCGACGAGAGGTTGTTTCTAAGCGGCGCTGCCAGACATCGTTTCCTGTTTGCAGATTTTTGGCTTTAATGCGTCCGGCTGTGTCGAGAGTATAAATGATCTCATTTTCAATCAGAGGCGTGCTTAATAAAAAGCCGGTTCTTGTGGCCCCCTGCCCAATGCTGGTTTTCCAAATGACATTTTTAAGATCACCGGCTTCTAAATGAGGGATTTTGTGAGTGGCGTTGTAGTCTCCTTGGGGCCAATCCATATTGAGGGTTGGGTCTTCAATGGTGACAGCAATGCTTTCGGCTTCAGCATCCTTTTCCAAAACTTTGACGACAGGCAAAATTTCTGTACGATCGCCCGTCAGAAGATCTTTGGATGTAGAACATCCTTGAAGGAGGAAGAGCCCGACGTTAGACGCAATAATAAGAAAAGCAGAAAATAATTTCATCGGGTTATTTTTGATCTGTGTTTAAATAATTAATAATGGCTTGGGCGCGAACCTTAAAGGCGGCGGGAACTTTAGGGTCTTCCAGAATTTTATGGAGGGAGGACCGAGCCTTTTCTTTATCTCCCTTTTTCAGATAGGACAGACCTAAAAGCTCGTTCCCTAAATGTCGCCAGGGAGAGTCTGCAGAGGCATACGGTGTGGCTTTTTGGATAATGATTTGGGGGTCCACTGTATCGATCTCAATATAAAGGCCGTGAAGCTGGGCCAATTGACCCAGGATTTTTAGGGAAGAAGACGCAAAAAGCCCACTCGAGTTCTGATAGATAATATCATAGAGCTCTTTTGCTCCTTTGGTGTCTCCGCGTTCGAGTAAGATGGCCGCTACCCAGAACCGAGAGAGCTGCGCATAAATAGTTTCGCCTTTGGCCGGGATGTGTTCAAAAATTTTGAAAGCGCGCTCGGGGTCAGATTCCGAAATTACGAGGGCTTGGGTATATTCATTAGACTGAATGGATGTCTTCGAGGTCTGATGGTTTTGCCACCACATCATGCCAGCTGCGATCACAAGAACAGCTGTCACACCGCTGTAAACATGATTCTGATACTTTTTCCACAAAGAGAGCCAGCGCTCTTGATCCACTTCTTGTTTAATTTCTTCTAGAATATTTGACATCATAAAACTCCGGATACGTGAAACTGTTCCTTAAAATACATGCCATGCAAGGAAAGTTCAACGATTATGTTCAGAAATCAAATGAGGGTAGTATCTTAACCTCTCTAAAAAAGGAGAGAGTTTTTTATTACCACACCAATCTGGGTATAACATACTGGGGATAAATGTCCTCGCTCTTGAACTTTTCTTCTAGGACAGCGAGGGAGTCTTGGTGATGGAGTCCGCCATGCACCAATACGCTGTCAATCTTCATGGTATTAGCTCCTTGGATATCGGTATGGAGGCCATCCCCCACAGCTAGGACATTTCTCAATGTGGGCGAGCCCAGTTTTTTCAAAGCAGATTCATAAATGGGAGCATAGGGTTTGCCATAATAAAGAACGGTTCCGCCTTGTTTCTCATATTTCTGAGCCGCCAGCCCTGGGCAATAGGCAACAGTATTGCCATGCATAGCCATCACATCGGGGTTGGCACATAAGAGGGGGAGATCTAACTTTAGCGCTTGTGCCAAGACCGCATCCGTCAGCGGGGTGAGGGCCGTGAACAAGACATAAGACGCTTCTTCTAGCGTGAAGACTTGTTTTCCTGGGATTCGGGGCAAGAGGGGGTGGTCAGAGGACGTATCCCCCAAATAATAATATTTTTTAGTGGCCCATTTATGGACGGGATCATTCAAACCTTCAATCACCGCGTCCCCAGAGCTGTGGATATCATCGTAATGAGTGCCTCTCAGGATCCCCATGTTGGCCACCAGTTGGGCCAGGATTTCACCGGGGCGCGATGAATTGGTGATGAACAAAATAGGCTTGTTGTCGCGCTTTAGCGTCTCTAAACAATCAATGGCCCCTGGTAATGCTTCCACGCCATTATGTACCACGCCCCACATATCCAATAAAAAATGGGAATAGTTGGGCGCAATGTCGCGGAAGTGATCGTAGGTCCCTCGATAAGAAAAGTGTTTCATGGTATGAATTGACTGTAGAGGAAGAGGTTTTCATGAGTCAAGTCTATACATCAAAAAAGAACAACCCCCGTCATTGCTGTGCAACAATGACGAACCCTTAAATCTCAATCACCATGCCATCATACGCGGGCTCTACCCCCTTTGGTAACTTTTGTTTTAACGCTTCATAGTCCAGTTGTGGCCCAAGGTGGGTTAAGATGGCGCGGCGGGGTTTCACATGGCGGATCCATTCCAACGTTTGGCTGAGATGAGAATGGGTGGGGTGTTCTTGTTCTGATACGCAATCCACCACCCACGTTTTCACGCCTTTCAGCATGTGGAAGGCTTCTTTTGAGAGGGTCTTTACATCGGTGGAGTAGGCAAAGTCTCCGATGCGGAATCCTATGGAAATACCGTACCCATGGTCTTGTTCAAAGGGCAAGAAGGTCACGCCTCCTGTTGAAAACTCTTGGCCAGGTTTAATGATGTGTTTTTCCAAGAAGGGAGCATAATGGGGAATGTCAGAGTGAAAGGCGTGGCCAAAAGATTGGTTCAAAGCAGCGAAAGTCTCGCGATCCATAAAGGTGGGGATAAGGCGTTTTTCTATGCGGTTAATAATACCAACATCATTAATACCGTGGGCGTGGTCGCTGTGGGCGTGAGTATAGACGACAGAATGGAGAGTGGGAATATTCTCCCGTAACAATTGATAGCGCAGATCCGGAGAGGTATCGATGAGGACATTATTCTTGCCATGTTGAATGAGGATGGACGGACGGGTGCGACGGTTCCTCGTGTTGTGAGGATCGCAATTTATCCATCTCTCCCCAATCATAGGGGTCCCGCAGGCATGTCCGCATCCTAAAACAATGACTTTCATGGGTGTATTATATTCCTCTTTGTTTTTGAGAAAAGGGTAAAAAAGTTATGGGTGGTGATTTCTTGGATTTTTTTGAGGGAAACGCCCTTGAGTTCTGCTAGCTTTTCGGCCGTATGAACCACAAAAGAGGGCTCATTTCTTTTGCCACGATGGGGAGTGGGGGCGAGATAAGGGGCATCCGTTTCAATGAGTAGGCGATCAAGGGGAACAGTCTTGGCAATCTCGCGGAGCTCTTCCGCATTTTTGAAGGTGAGAATCCCCGAAAAAGAAATATAAAAACCTAAGTCCAATGTGGCGTCCGCAAAGTCTCGGGTGCCACTAAAACAATGGATCACACCAGGGGTCATATGGTCTCGAACTTTTTCTTCTCTGAGAAGCTGCAAGATATCCTCTTCCGCGTTTCTAGAGTGGATCACAAGGGGGAGGCCTGTTTCCTTCAGGGCGTGGATATGATGTCGAAAGCTGAGTTTTTGATGTTCCTGATGGCTGTGTTCGTAATAATAGTCGAGGCCAGTTTCGCCAATGCCCACTGCTTTGGGATGATGAAGGGCAGTGAGGAGATCTTTTAAATCCGGTACGCCTTCTTTGTCTACTTCATGGGGATGAACGCCGACGGTATGGTAAATCTCGTCGTACGTTTCAGAGAGTCTTTCAAGATCAGGAATCTCTTTCAGCTCGGTGGAAATGGTGAGGATGCGGCCTATCTCTAAGGCTTTGGCTCGCGCTAATAACTGCGGGAGGTCTTCTTTAAATTGAGGATCATTAAGATGGCAGTGGCTATCAACAAACATAGGGCTCTGGCTCAATGCGGGGAAAGAGGGGGAACGGCACGGGCAAGGGATGGGCTTGTTTTAGGCAGAAAGAACTTGAGAGATGAGCAAAGGTGCGCTGATCTCTCGGAACTGCCAGGGCATCCAATAACTTTTTGGCTGTCTCAGGGATCATGGGTTGTAATAGAATCCCCAAATACCTCAAGGTTTCCATGACGGTGTACAAGACCATCTCCATGCGGTGAAAATCTGTCTTTTTCAAATTCCAGGGTGCCTGTTCATCCACATATTTGTTGGCGGCCCACACCACATTCCAGAGGGTGTCTGCATATTTATGAAGCTCTTGCTTGTCAAGATGCTCGCGGGCGAGACCCAGGAGACTTTGTGCTTGGGTGAGAAGGTTTTGATCCTCATCGGAAAATTCTTGGAGCAACGTGGGGATTTGACCTTCGCAATTTTTATTGACCATGCTGAGGATACGTTGGGCCAGATTCCCCAATTCATTGGAAAGTTGGGTATTGGCGCGTTGCACCAGAGCTGTTTCGGAAAAATCGCCATCACTGCCAAAAGATACGCCGCGTATTAAGAAATATCTCACCACATCAGCTCCGTATTTTTCTACCAACGCATAGGGGTCTACCACGTTTCCTAAAGACTTTGACATCTTTTCACCTTCCACTGTCCACCAGCCGTGAGCAAATATTTTTTGAGGAGGGGAGAGATCAGCCGCCATTAAAAAAGCGGGCCAGAAAATGGCATGGAACCGCAAAATATCTTTGCCCACCATGTGGAGATCCGCCGGCCAGAACTTTTTGAAGTCTGGGGTGGTGGTGTCAGGATATCCCAAAGCAGTGATGTAATTGGTGAGCGCATCGATCCACACGTACATGATGTGAGAAGGATCATGGGGCACGGGAATCCCCCATTCAAAGGTGGTGCGCGAGACTGAGATATCTTTCAGACCCCCTTTCACAAAGCTGATCACTTCATTCCGACGAGATTCAGGGCCAATAAAGTGGGGATGATCTTCATAAAACTTTAGAAGCTTGTCTTGCCAGTGGGAGAGGCGGAAAAAATAGCTGGATTCTTCCACCCATTCCACGGGTGCGCCTGTGGGCGCCCTCCCATCCACCAGGTCACTTTCCGTATAAAAGGCTTCATCTCGAACAGAATACCAACCCGCATAGTGTCCCAAATAAATTTCGCCTTTCTCCACCAGTTTTGTCCAAAAAGCTTGAGCGCCTTTTTTATGACGAGGCTCCGTCGTGCGGATGAAATCGTCACAAGAAAGGGCGTAGGCGGGGATGAGCTGTCGAAAATTTTCGGAAATCTGATCTACAAATACTTGGGGGGGTAAGCCCTTATCTTTGGCAGCTTGTTCTACCTTTTGGCCATGTTCATCAGTCCCCGTGAGGAACTTGACGTCATAGCCATCAAGCCGTTTAAAACGGGCGAGTATATCACAGCACACGTTGGTATAGACAGACCCAATATGGGGAGTGCTGTTGGGATAGTAAATGGGTGTTGTAATGTAATACGTTTTTTGCATCATGCTCTTAAATTTTTTAACTCAAAAAAGAGGGTGAGGACAAGTTGGCGCCCATCAATATCAAGATTCTTTTTCCATTTAATGATCTTAGAAATTGTTTGATGGATGTCAAGCAAAGAGGCGAGGGAACACTGGATTGTGAAAAAACAACGCTGCTGAAGGGCGACTTCTTTCACGGCATTTTGGAGCCACCATTCCACAAGGGACAAGAAAAGAGTGAGCTTGGAGGCATCCCTTCCCACCGTTTGGGCGAGAGTATGGGCAGGGGCATAATGATCCTGTTCCACAAGAGACCGCACCGCTTGCTGGAAAGAGCCATACAGAGAGAGGGCTTCTTGGTCCAAGAGATCCTGCAAATGGGCGGGGCATCCATGGGCAAGTGCGAGGAGAATCGTTTGCTCTTGAAGAGAGAGTCCTTCGGGAAGAAACGGGAGTAAGTCAGTAGAGGACGGTGCGGCAAAGGAAAGCTTCGCACATCGAGAAACAAGCGTGGGTAGGGGAGAGGCTCCATTGTGTTGAATCAAGAAAAACACGGTATGGGGGGGTGGGGATTCCAGAATTTTTAAAAGCCCATTGGCTCCATTAGGGGTGAGTGTATTCAAGCTATCGAGAATCACAATCCTCCATCCCCCATCAGGCGCGGTTTGTTGTAAGAATTGAAAAACCCCACGTATTTGCTCAATGGAAATAGCTTGGGTAGGAGAGGCCTCTGGAGAAATGTATAAAAAGTTTGGGTGATTTTGATTCTCGATTTTGGTGTAGATGTGGTCGTCAGGGGTGATTTCTGTCAGTAATTGTGCCGCTATATGCTTGGCGAAGTCCACTTTCCCCACGCCTTGAGGACCTTTTAAAATCCAGGCATGATGGGGGCGTTCTTTGAAATCTTGGAAAAAAGTTTGCTTTAAGTCTTTGTGTGCCGTTATGAGATTCATTGTCATGGCCTTACAGTGATAGAGAAAATTTTTCTTGTAAAGCCTTAAAAATCACTTGAGTCATGTGGGGAGGGGCCAGCTTTCCCGAGACCGTAAAAAATCTCGGATTTTGATGAGCTAGAACCTTATATCCTTCATAGACTTTTTCATGAAAGTCGAGAGTCATGGATTCAAAAAAGTCTTGCTGACTTCTTTTGCGCGCTCGGTGTAACCCCTCTTTGGGGGGGAGGTCGAAGAAGAACGTCAAGTCAGGCTGAAAGTTTTTCAGTGTGGCTGTGTGAATAGATTGCACGAACTCGATGCCTAAGTTTTGAGCGTAGCCTTGGTACACAAAAGTGGAATCTGCAAACCGATCACAGAGGACCCATATATTGCGGGCTAAGGCAGGTTTAATCACTTTTTCCACTAAGTCTCGCCGGGCTGCGTACAAAATAAGGACTTGAGAAACGGCATCCCAGTGCGTCTCAGGATGGTCTTTAAGGGCAGCCCGTAACAATTCTGCACCCGTGGTCCCTCCTGGCTCTCGTGTTTTGATGACGTGATAGCCTTTGTTTTTTAAAGCTGTTTCCAAGAGCTGAATCTGGGTGGTTTTCCCAGCCCCTTCTCCGCCTTCGAATGTAATAAATTTTGCTTTCTGAGTCACAGCTAACAAGTCTTTAAATTAAGGATTCACAATACGGGCATCGGGAAGGTTATATCCCTTTTTAGTTTGGGCAAGCACTTTATTGGCGTCCGAGAGAGAGGAAAAAGGACCCACTCGAACTCGATGGAGGGAACGACCATTAATAGTCACGGGGGACGATTCCACAAGACCGATAGACCCTAGTTTATGACTTAGGTTTTTAGCGTTCTCAGGATTTCCAAAGAGGCCGGCTTGAACGTAATAGGCTTTTTCAGGGAGGGAGACTTGTTCCACGGGGGCCATGCCCGGACCCGCTGGGGGCACTTCTGCGGGAAGGATCTCAGCTTGGGATGCAGGGGATGTAGGGGTTGCCTGATCAAATAAAGCTTCAGAGGGACTTTCCTCTGGGGCTGGGGTGGACGCAACAGTGACAAAACTCTCTGTGTTTTCCACGGGAGCTGGCGTCTCAGGATCTTTTGTAATCACGGGGGGTGGATAGGCGGCATGAGGAATGGCAGGTTTCTCGCCTCCCTGAAGGGCAGCGGCGGCGGTTTTTGATTCTGGGTTCATGATTTCAACCCGCACCTTCACATTCCCATCTTCTGGAAACTCTAGGAGAGTCGCAGCCTTGTCTGAAATATCAAGCAGCCGATCGTTTACAAAAGGACCGCGGTCATTAAGACGCACCACAATGGATTTATTGTTAGAAAGATTCGTCACCTGCACAATGGAAGGTAACGGGAGGGTTTTATGGCAGCCTGTGAGAAGGGTATTACTGTAAATTTCTCCATTCGCCGTTCTTTGTCCTTGGAAGGATTTAGGATAGCGAGACGCAAACCCAATTTCATCATACCGAGTGTTCTCGGCTGGGAAGTACCAAACACCGTTGACCTTGTAAGGTTTTCCGAGTTTATAAACGCCATCTCCTTTGGCGTGTGCCCAAGCGGGAAGGGAGCGTTGAGCCTCTTCTTCCGTTTGGGGCGTGGGGAGAGCCTCCCCTCTTTCTTCTTTGGGAGATTCACTCTTTTTAACAATCATATCCTCTTTGATCAGAACAGGTTCGGGAGGCAACAAACGCTCAGGCTTTTGTTCTTTCATTACGCAAGAGGTGAGTAAAAAGAGAGAGGTAAAGAAAAAAGAATTTCTATAGAGATGTGTCATTGATAAGACCTAATTTGATCTGCGAATTGGCAGACAGTTAACGCAAAGCAGGTAGAGCGGTTCCACTTTAAGATAACTCTAAAGTTATTGTAAACAAGAAAAGCTTTCTTTTGATTTTCGGGAATAAGGAGAGATCCTTGAAGATCGGGGAGGGACGTGTCTTTTTTCGCGGGTTTAACCCCGAGAGCAGCCCAATCTTGTTTGGATTTCTGAACAGAAAGAGTGGCCAATCTTTCGTCAAAGCCATCAGGCAACGTCACCTCTAGGCCCCATGGCTCATTCGGTTTCCATCCCGAGTTAACCAGATAATTGGCAATGGACGCAAAAACGTCATCGGTGGAATTCCAAATATCTTTGTATCCCTTTTTGGTGGCATCTACAGCATGAGCATTAAAGGTGCTAGGCATGAACTGACATTGGCCCAGTGCCCCTGCCCAAGACCCCTTGAGGTGGTGGGGGTGCATACTTTGATTTTGTAGAATTTTAAGTGCCTCCACCAGCTCTCGTGTAAAGAACTCTCGTCGACGCCCTTCGAACGCCAGTGTTGCGAGCGTATGCACAATAATAAATTGGCCCATGTTCGTGCCAAAGTTTGATTCAAGCCCCCAGAGAGAAAGGATCATTTCTTTGGGGACGCCGTAGGTGTTTTGAACAGTGTCTAAAACACGACCATGTTTTTTCGCTTTTTTCCGAGCGGTAACAATGCGGGGGGGAATCCGTTTTTCTTGGTATTGGATTAGGCTTTGGGTTTGCTCGGGTTGCTTGCCGTCGAACGTAATGGATTGTGGCATGTGCTTTACATTCTGGAAAGCACGATTCAGAGTTTCTGGCGTGATGCCTTTGTTCAGGGCAAGGGGTTTAAACTCTCTATTGAGCCAATCTTCAAACTGGGGAGGCGAGCCGGCTTGTGCTGAGACCACAAAGCAAAGCGCCATGGTCATTATAGATAAGATCTGGTGTATCTTCTTCATGTGCCTCCCTCTATTTCATAAAATGTAGCCTATAGAGGAATAGGAAACAATAAACTTCTTGACCCCGCTTCAAAGTTTTGCAACAAAGGGGAATCCTTGTGGATGGGTGGCCGAGCGGTTGAAGGCACCGGTCTTGAAAACCGGCAGGGGTGCAAGCCTCTCGTGGGTTCGAATCCCACCCCATCTACCATTTAAATTTCGATCGTATTGACATGGATATTAAGACGTAACCTACAGAAAAATAGGCCTTCTTCTCCCTAACCTATTCAAATACTTGAAATAAGACGTCAATCTGTTTTACACTAAGGAAAATGGGGGACGGAAGAATGCTCTTAGCAGCGGTATTGAAACGATTTATTCAGCAGGGAACGTTGCACGTTATTGATGCTGCGGGGAAGAAACACACCTTTTCAGGAACTCCTGGTCCTGAAGCCACCATACGGCTCCACGCAAAAAGCATAGAATTAAAGATGATGTTAAACCCTGACATCGCCTTGGGGGAGGGATATACAGAGGGGGAGATTACCGTTGAAGAGGGAACGCTCGCGGGCCTTCTGGATGTATGTACCCGCAATTTGGCTCTGCATCCTCTTAACGCGCTCACCAGTATTGTGGAGGTTCTATGTTATCCTCTTCGGTTTATTTTTCAGCATAATTCTCTGACGGGATCCCGCAAGAATGTGTCTCACCACTATGATCTAAACGGCAAACTTTATAAACTGTTTTTAGACAAAGACATGCAGTATTCGTGCGCCTATTTTAAGAAGCTGACAGATAGTTTAGAGATAGCTCAGGAAAACAAAAAGAAACATATTGCCAAAAAGCTGTGTCTTCAGAAGGGCCAAAAAGTTTTGGATATCGGATCTGGCTGGGGCGGATTGGCGCTTTTCTTGGCCAAATCTGCGGGCGTGGAGGTGACAGGGCTCACCCTTTCGGAAGAGCAATTGAAGGTTTCGAGGGAGCGGGCCAAGGCAGCGGGGCTGGATCACAGAGTGAAGTTCTTCTTAAGGGACTATCGCGAGGAAAAAGGTAAATACGACCGCATCGTTTCGGTAGGGATGTTCGAACATGTGGGCACGCCGAATTACAATGATTTTTTCCACCAAGTCCATGACTTGCTGACACCTCAAGGGATGGCGGTGTTGCACTCCATCGGAAAATCAAGCGTGCCGGGGAATGCCAAAGGGTGGATTAGCAAATATATTTTCCCTGGGGGGTATTGCCCGTCTTTATCAGAGGTCATGGGGCCCATTGAGAACTCAAAGCTGTTCGTGACAGACATTGAAATTCTGAGATACCATTATGCCGAAACACTGAAGCATTGGCGGGAGAGATTTCAAGAGAAGAGGGATCAGGCCCAGGCGCTTTATGACGCGCGGTTTTGTCGCCTATGGGAATATTATCTGACATCTTGTGAGATGGCATTCCGAAATCTTGGCTTTATGGTTTTTCAGATCCAACTCATGCGTGACCCAAGGCTTGCGCCTCTCACACGAGAGTATATGTATGAAGGGTCGAAGTAAGACCAAGATTTATCACATTTTTTGAACAAAAAGGGTGACAAAGTACCTGTCTTTTATGTTATTATAAAAATAACAGGGCTATAATTTATGAGGTGATATGATGAGCGTAAAACATTGTTTTAAAGTCACTCCGTTTCACTCTGACCCTCCGATGATCATGAATGAATTTATACGTTTTCTAGATGTAAAAAAACTAACCAGTCTGCCGGCCACCTTTACGTTTGTAGCGAATGACAAAGAAAAAGAAGATCTTGCCAAGCGGTTAGATCTGGTCGTTCTAAAAAATCTTCAGGTTAACTGCCAAGTGCAAGGGAAAGTGGGAGAATTCCCTCTTCAGGTATCTGCTGTCGTAAAGGCAGAGGTGATCCAATCGTGTGTCACCACGCTGAAAGACTTACCTGATGAGGTAGAAGAGCCCATCAAGTTGGAACTTTTCCCCTCTATCACAGATGAGTCTACCTTGCCGGAAAATTTTGAGGAAGATCAGCCCGAACCTGTTGTGCTCAACAAAGATGGAACGGTAGATGTGGGCGAAATCTTTGTTCAGTATCTCAGTTTGGCTTTGGATCCCTACCCTAAGTTTGAAGTCGACACCCCCTCGTAACGTTTTGGTTTTTAGAAAATTTATTATATACTCCCCCTATGAGGTTATACATGAGGCATTTTTTATCGTTCGTGGTTCTTTGCCTGGCGCTCTCTGGGTGCCATCGACATATGAAAAAAGAAGTGGAAAACCCATTCCCTCTGAAATTGGATTTGAAAAGCTATACGGTGGTGAACTATATTCCGCTTCGCAAAGGCGAGAATTTAGACCATCTTTTAGATCTGGAAAAATGGGCCCAAGAAAAAGCGATGGTGGCAGGACTCCAGGGTGAAGGAGTGCTGGGGTTATTAGAAGGCCGGGCGTCTTTGGAAAATCACCCAACAGATCCTTTGATGAAGACTCTTTTTGTGGATATTATCCTTAGTTTTGAATTCAGAAATCAGCCCACCTATGGCAAAGGCAAGGCTTATTTCAGATTGTCAGAAACGCATGATCTGACAGAGGGAGATGTTCCCAGCATTCAAAAATATATTCACCAAAAATTAGAATCCATGGATAAACGATTCTTGTCTGTGGTGACGAGTCAGTTCCCCTTGCTAAGGAAGCCTTCTTAAGATAAAGACAAAATGACAAAAACATCAGAACCAGATTCTTTCCCTACCCGATCCCTACCTTTTCAGAGCACCTCTGAGGATATGGGACAATATTTCAGAAAAATTAAAAGCTATCCCATTCTAGAACCAGACGAAGAATATGAATTGGCCCAAAGGTGGTATCAAAGCCAAGATGCTGACGCGGCCCAAAGATTGATCACTAGTCATCTACGGTTGGTGGTGAGGATCGCGGCCGGCTATCGGGGCTATGGGCTGCCCATGGCTGACCTCATTGCCGAAGGAAATATCGGCATTCTCAATGCCATGAAGAAATTTGATCCAGAGAAAGGATTCCGATTTTCGACGTACGCCATATGGTGGATTAAGGCAGCCATCCAAGATTATATTGTAAGAACGTGGTCTTTGGTTAAGATTGGAACTACTGCAGCGCAGAGAAAGCTCTTTTTTAATTTAAAGCGTATGAAAAAAGAAATCTCAGAATTGGAAGATGATTTTCAAGGTATGACGGATAAAGATATTCGCGTGATTGCAAAGGAATTGAAGGTCACTGAAACAGAAGTGCGGGAAATGGAAGAACGACTCAGTGGCGGGGATGCCTCTTTAAATGCCTCTCCGTCATCGGAAGGAGAGGGGCCAGAATGGCAAGATTGGATTGAAAGCGCGAGTCCTAGCCAGGAAGAGAAGTCCATTGAAACAGATAAAGCGCGGAAGCAAACAGAAATTCTGGAAAAATGCCTTCAATATTTAACCCCGCGTGAAGTGGTTATTTTAAAGGCCCGTCGGCTCGAAGAACCTCCGAAAACGCTAGACGCAATTTCCAAAGAAGTGGGGGTTTCAAAAGAACGCATCCGTCAAATTGAAGAGCGCGCTTTTGCAAAGTTGAGAGAAATCATGCGCCAAGAATTTTCCAAACGTGGGTGGACAGATCTTGATAGAGGATAAGACATGAAGAATCGGTTAACACTTGAACAGAAAATCGGGCAACTTTTGATCGTCGGGTTTCACGGGACTACCCCCCAAGATGAGGGCGTTGAAAAGATCCTGGAAGATATTAAATTATCGCGCGTTGGGGGAGTGATTGCGTATGGCTATAACATTGTGGACCCTCGGCAAATCACCGTCCTGAATCGGTTATGTTTAAGCGCGGCTGAAGACGCCGGATTGCCACCTGTGTTTACCACGGTGGATCAAGAAGGGGGTAAAGTGCAGCGCCTCACAAAAGACAAAGGCTTTATAGGGTTTTCCTCTCCGGAAGAGATGGTTAAAAAAGGGATGGAGGAGATGGCGCGCCTCTACCATGAGATGGCGATTGAATTGAAAGAACACGCGTTTAATTGGGATTTCGCTCCGTGCGTTGATAGAGATCCTAAGGAGTATAAGTGCCCGATTTTAGGGGCACTGGGCAGGGTTTATGGGTCAGACATCGCCTCCATCGTCAAGTATGCCGGCATTATGGTGGATGCGTTTCACGAGGTGGGTGTCTTGAATTGTATTAAGCATTTCCCGGGCCATGGCAGTGCGAAAAAAGACAGTCATCAGGGGTTTGTGGATGTGACAGACCTGTGGCGCGCAGAAGAAATGGATCCTTTTTTTCAACTGGCGAAAAAAGGAAAAGTGGATGCAGTGATGACAGCCCATATCTTTAACGCCAAGTTAGATTCCAAGTATCCCGCCACCTTGTCCAAGGGAACGCTCCAAAAACTGAGAGACCACGGGTATGATGGGGTCATCATTAGTGATGATTTGCATATGTCAGCCATCCAAGAAAAATTCGGATTTGAAGAAGCAGCCGTGAAGGCACTGCAGGCGGGCAATGATATGGTGATTTATTCCAATAATAAATCAGCCGCTGCCAGTATTAAAGGATTTGAACCCGATCCAGAACTGCCGGAGAAATTTGGTCGCGTTATCTTGGAAGCCATTAATCGGGAAGTACTCTCCGAACAGCAAATCGATGAAGCCTTTGAGCGGGTGTTGCGGTTGAAGAAGAAATTTGTCTAAATGCGCTCGCCGAACCCCTCTTCTTTCAAAAATTTTTCCACCCCCAAAAAAAGGCACACGCAGTGGTTTGTCTTTGGGGTGGTTTTCTTGGGGGTGGCTGGATTGGGAACAGCGGGTTTTTTCCTATGGGAAACCCAATCTGGTAAAGGAGAGGAGATAAAAGCAAAAGAAACCATCTCTCCTATAGTTCCCCCACCAGACACCAAAAAGCCAGAAGACGCCTACCGAGATTTTGAAGAATCTGAAGAAGTGGGGGAAGTCGGGTCCCAAGATATGGAAGAGGGAAATGATGCGTCCTCTCGTGAGGATGATTCAGAACTCGTGAAAATTTTTAAAGACCAAGAGCGTCAAAATCTGGCCCCTTTCTCCGCTGATTCTTTGTGGCAGAAAAATGCTCAGAAGAGAGTGGCTGTTCCCAAAGGTAAGCATCAGGTGGGGATCGTCATGGACGGGATGGAATCTTTATCAGCAGAAGACTGGCAAGTCATCCATAAGCTGAAGGTGCCACTTACCTTTGTCTTGTCGGCCCAACATCCAGAAGCGAGAGCTTTCTCTGAGAAGGCTTGGAAGCAGGGGCGAGAAATTATGGTGAGGTCAAAGGCTGGGAAAGAAAGGCTGCTCGAAAAACAGTTCCCCCATCTCATGGGTCTGGCAACAGAGGCGCCTTCTAAAATCCTGCCCCTCTATTTAAATCTCTCGCGATCGAAGGGTTTAAGAGGAGGTCTCTCCCATCGAGTATTCTCATTCCCTCTGATTCGTGACAAAAAAGCTTTCTTAAAAAGTGAGCGGTCTATTGTGTGGATTTCCCTCAGTCGGGGTCGTGTGCGACAGGTGGTGGAGTGGGTACAGCAACAGAAGTCAAAAGTGGTGTTTGTGCCCCTATCCCAATTTGCCGAGAAAAAGGCAGAGCCTGTCAAACCAGAGACTATGATCGACCCTAAAAAACTGAAATCAAGTCGTGTGGGGCTTGTTTAAGACAGGGGTTTCACAATCACAGTGCCGTCGGCAAATTGGAGGTCAGCTCTCTCTTGGGTTTTCATGTGTTGGGCAGAGGTAATCAGATTTCCAGCGGTGTCTTTAACGAGAGCAAACCCACGCCCCAGCGTTTTAGTGTAAGAATAGCTTTCTAAGAGTTGGGCCAAACGATCGTATTGGCTTTTGTTTTTTACCAATGCCTCTTGCCGCACTTGGTGCAATCGATGGCTGATAAATTTTAGGGTTTGTGTGCTCTGATGTATTTTCTTCTCCAGCGCGGCGGAGAGACGCTCTTGCCGTTCATCCAAGATCTGGGCTTTCATCTGGAGGGATTGCTTGGGGCTGACAAGTCCCCGGGCAAGACTTTGCAGGGAGGTATAAAGATGGCGCATGTGCGTGATCATGGCCGTGTGGAGACGATGGTGGATGTGCTGAACGTTCTCCAGAAGGTCTAGCCGAACAGGCACGGCCATTTCAGCCGCCGCCGTGGGGGTAGGCGCTCGGCGATCGGAGGCGAAATCAATGAGAGTTGTATCGGTTTCGTGCCCCACAGCAGAGATCAGCGGAATCTGGCTGCCGGCAGCCGCACGCACCACATTCTCTTCGTTAAAGCTCCACAAGTCTTCTAAACTGCCGCCTCCTCGGGCGACAATGAGCAGATCTGGTCTTTGGTCTGGGGGCAGCGCATTAAAACCCAGAATAGCGTTCGTCACTTCCTGGGCGGATGTTGTGCCTTGTACCGCAACGGGCCACAAGATCACATGGCACGGAAATCTCTCTTTTAACCGGTGCAGGATGTCTTGAATGACAGCCCCCGTGGGAGAGGTGATCACCCCAATCTTTTTGGGCAGGAAGGGAATGGGTTTTTTGTGCTCTGCCTCAAAGAGACCTTCCTTGGCCAATTTTTCTTTTCGCTCTTGCAGGAGTTTTAAAAGAGATCCCACGCCCGCGAGTTCCATGGATTCGATGATGATTTGGTATTTCGAGCGTGCGCCATAGGTGGTGATGCGGCCATGACAGATAACTTCCAGTCCATCGGCAGGGGTAAGAGAGAGGTTTGTACCGCGCCAACAAATGGCATCAATGACGGACGTATCATCTTTCAGGGAAAAATAAGAATGTCCGGAAGAGTGGGATTTAAAACTGGAAATTTCCCCCCGTAACCGTACGGAGCCAAAAGCACCCTCAATGGTCTTCTTCAGGACAACAGAAAGCTCTGTCACCGTTAGAATAGGGCTTTGAACCCGAATGTCTAAGTCAATGTGTTCCATGAATGTGATTCTAAAGGTCATTTAACCTGAATTTAAGTGGAAAGGGAAGAGGGAAGTGACGCAGCACATAGGTTGGATGAAACAAAAAAACCTCTTGACTTTTTTAAAAAAGAGCTTTAATCTAACCATAGATATGTAACCATAGGAGTATTAGATGATTCGAATGGGCGCAGGTGAATTTAAATCAAAATGTTTAAAGCTCATGGATTTAGCTGAACAAAAACATGAAACCATTGTTATTACAAAGAGGGGCATTCCTGTGGCAAAGTTGGTTCCTTATGAGGACTCTCCAAAAATATTATTTGGGTTTATGAAAAATTCTCTTCTTATTAAAGGAGACATTCTTGATCCTTTAGAGGACCTGTGGGATGCAGAAAACAACTAACCTCCAACTTATTCTAGATACTCATATTTTTCTTTGGCTTATGAATGGAGACAAAGGGCTTTCAGAATTTTCCCTAGAAAAAATAACTCATTTCCTCAAGGGGGGCTACTTAGGTATTAGTGTAATTTCTTTCTGGGAAATTAGCATGCTACATTCTCGTCAAAGAATTCAACTTAATCAACCTTGCTTGAATTGGATTAACCAAAGTCTGAAAGCGCCAGGTATTGTCCCCTGTTCTTTGTCTCCCGAAATCTGTGTAGAAAGCTCTTTGTTACCAGGAGAGTTCCATGGGGACCCTGCTGATCGAATTATTGTGGCAACAGCACGTGTTTTTGGAATTCCTCTCATGACTCGAGATAAAAAAATATTGGATTATAGTACGCAAGGATATTTGAGTTCGCTAAAGGGATAGTTGAGGCGTCACTAAAATCAATTTTATCATAACATTCCCAAAGTCCCCTCCTCAGCTAAGGTACCGAGTTTACTCTTGTTTATAGTTATGTAGGAAAATTTCTAATACCAAAGTGGTCGGGGAGAGAGGATTCGAACCTCCGACCCCCTGGTCCCAAACCAGGTGCGCTACCGGACTGCGCTACACCCCGAACATATACATGGCTGAATATCTATAAAAATCTCTCAGCTGTAAAATTAGTTACTTATAAACCGAAATCAGATAAACCATCAAGTTAATTCTTTAAAAGCTTCAGACTTTCCGTCTCAATTTCTTTCTCTAGACGTGCCATGAATTCTGCTTCTCCTAATCCGGGAGGAATGGGGTCGAGGAATTTTACGCGGATGGTACCAGGGTATTTCATAAAGGTGCGTTTGGGCCAATAAACCCCCGAATTCAGAGCCACCGGCACGAGGGGAATATTCAAATTTTTATAGAGGAAATAAATCCCTTTTTTGTAGGGATTGTGGGTTCCCGGCATCGACCGTGTGCCTTCCGGAAAAATAATGATAGACCGTTTTTGGTGGATTCGATCTTTTGCCTGGTGTAACAAATTTTTAAGAGTTGAAATCCCCCCCCCTCGGTCAAGGGTGATCATGTCGGCCTTCTGTAAATAAAACCCAAAAAAAGGAATCCAGAGAAGCTCTTTTTTCAAGACATACACAGGTCGGTTCAGAATGTGGTTCAAAGCGATTGTTTCCCACGCAGATTGATGTTTAATCCCAAAGAGGACGGGGTCTTGGGGGATCTGACCTTCCACGCGATACGGGGTTTTTACAATGACCCGTAGGAGGGAGGAGACCCACGAAGACCACATCCGAGGAATAGCTCGGCTAAATCTTTTTGATAAGAAAAGGAGAGGAAAAAAGGATATCAACCAAATAATGGAGCCAAGATAAAAAGCAATGTTGAAGAAAATAGATCGAATCATCATGTTGGTTTTGCCAGAAGTCTATTTAAGGAAAGATCTTATACGCATTTCCAAAAAAACAATCAAATATTTATTGTATTCTTTAAATAAAAGCTGCCACAGGTCAGGCTCGCTCAGCCATCTCCGGTTTTGAAAAGAGGGGGAAATGATAGGATATGGAATGAGGATAATGTGGGGGAGAGCTGCTTTAAGTTCCAGTAAGCTGCGCGGGATATGATAATGAGAGGTCACTACCGTTAAAGAAGAGCAGGATTTTTCCTTGTTCCAGTCAGAAACTTCCTTGGCATTTTCTCGGGTAGTCGTGGCATTGAATCCCAAATCAATATGCCCTTCATATGGGGGGGATGTCGTGATTTCTTTCAGTTGGAGGCGTGTGCGAACGCCGGAGATTAAAAGAGGCTTCTGGGGAGTCGTTTCTAATAGTTGGATGCCTTTTTTAATGCGCCCTTTTCCCCCTGTCAAAATCACGATCCCCTCTGTCAGAGGGTGAGTTTCTTTAAAATGATGAATTTGGTAGAGGTAGAGAAAGAACCCTCCTACCCATGCGATCAAGAGGCAAGAGACAAGTGTTTTGAAGAAAGCGCTCCAACTCATCTTATTCCTTTATCTTAGAGGCCATTTTTAAGGGCTATCCTAACACTTAATCGGGCAGAAATCATAATAAAAAAAGTGATGATCAGGGCCGTTAAGGCAAAGACAAACGTGGCAAACGAAACGGTGATGAGTTTATCTAAAAATAAAATGCCAGAGCCAAAAAGGGCAATACTTATTAAGGTAAGCGCGCCCAGAACAAGACTGATAAGGCTGCCTCTCACGCCAATGCGGAAGGCGTGGGATTGAAACTGCCCTCCAATATAAGACTTCGTTGCCCCCACGAGATAAAGAATTTCAACCACATTGCGGTGGATGATGAGGCTGGTTTGAGAGGTGAAGGCAATAATAGAAATCGTGCCGAGAATAATCATGCTGACAATCCCAAAGCTGATGGCTTGGGTGGATTTGGCAATGTTGAGCACAATATTTTTTATGTCTTTATGGTCTTCCACTTGAGCATGTGGGGCGAGGGCGGAGAGGTTTTTTTTAAAAGAGTTCAGATGAAAAAGGTCTCGTTTAGAGATCTGGATTTCTAAAATTTTAGGCAGAATTTTTAGATCTTCTTCTGAAAAAGTGTTAGACCCTAGCTGTTCTAAAGCCTCTTTCAGGGAAAGGGCTTTAATGGATCCGAGTCCAGGGGTTGATTGGATGAGTTGAAAAATTTTGAACTCGGTTTCAATGTTGGTTTCTTCATTTTCCTCTCGCGGCGGCATTTCAAGAATGAGAGAATCGGTTAATCCTTGAACCCACTGGGAAGTGAGTTGATTCACCGATAGTCCAATAACAATGGCAAGGCTGGCCAAATAAATCATGAGTCCAATAATCCAAGGCAAAAAACGACTGGAGGGATCGGCATTCAGAGGCAAATCGGTATGAGTCTTCATTTTACCTCTCTTCCAGGAGAGCGTCGGTTATTTAACAGAACGGCTTGCCCTTTTTTTAAGAAAATTTCAGGATGATGAAACTCTTTGGCAAAAGAACGATTGTGGGTGGCCAGAATAACCGTGGTGCCAGACTTGTGCAGCTCTTCAAAGAGATACAAGATTTTTCTGGCTGCTTCTTCGTCCACATTGCCGGTGGGCTCGTCTGCCAAAAGGAGTTTGGGTTTTCCCATCACGGCGCGGGTAATGGCCGCGCGCTGTTGTTGGCCGCCCGAGAGGGTATGGGGAAAACTGTTTAAAACATCTTCTAAGCCTACCCAAGCGAGCAGCTCTTTGGCCTGTTGGCGCGCCTTGCGAGGATCTACTCCCCGAACTTTTAGGGGTAAGGCGACGTTTTCAACGGTTGTCAGATGGGGCAACAAACGAAAATCTTGGAAGACAATCCCCATTTTCCGACGAATGTGGGCAATGGAATGGGGAACAATCCGGGATAGATCCTCACCAAATAAGGATAAATGCCCACTAGTCGGGGGAATACCCATGTAAATAAGCTTTAACAGAGTTGATTTTCCCGCTCCACTGAGCCCCGTCAGAAAATAAAACCCTCCTTCGATAATATCTAGGTTCAGCTTGGAGAACAGGCGCACGTTTCCTTTAAAGGTAAGGCCAGTATTCTGAAAAGAAACGATATTAGGATGAGGTGTGATCATAAGGAATCATGATAAAGCATGCGGGGGTGAAAAAAAAGCATGAAAATAATCCCGTTGCAATTTAGGGGAGGAGTGATTAAATTGAACAAGTACGAAAAATCAGCAAATGCCATGTATACACAAGACATCAGAAGTTCTTTTTTAAGATTTTTTCAAAAAAATGGTCATCAAGTGGTGCCGTCGAGTTCCCTTGTGCCGCACAATGATCCTTCCCTCATGTTTACCAACTCGGGCATGGTGCAGTTCAAAAATGTTTTTACAGGGCTGGAGACTCGTCCATACTCCACGGCCACGACAGCTCAGAAATGTGTACGGGCAGGGGGCAAACACAATGATTTAGAGAATGTGGGGTACACGGCGCGTCACCATACCTTTTTCGAAATGTTGGGCAACTTTTCCTTTGGTGATTATTTCAAAGAAGAGGCCATTACCTATGCTTGGGAGTTGCTGACAAAAGAATTTAAGATTTCTCCTGAGAAATTATACATCACTGTTTTTTCGGAAGATGAGGAAACTTTCACTCTTTGGAAAAAGATTTCAGGGGTTTCGGATCACAAGATTATTAAAATCTCCACCTCGGATAACTTTTGGTCCATGGGCGATACAGGCCCCTGTGGACCGTGTACAGAAATTTTCTATGACCATGGAGAGCATATCTCTGGCGGACTCCCCGGAACGGCCGATCAGGATGGCGACCGGTTTGTGGAAATCTGGAATCTGGTCTTTATGCAATACGAGCAGCAAAAAGATGGCTCTCGTCTCCTGTTGCCGAAAACGTCAGTGGATACCGGGATGGGACTCGAGCGTATGGCTGCGGTTCTGCAAGGTGTCACGAATAACTATGACACAGATGTGTTGAAGTCTTTGGTGGTGGCTGTGGCAGAAAAAACACACACCAAGCTAGAGGGAGAAGCTCTTGTGTCTCAGCGGGTGATTGCGGACCATCTGCGCGCCAGTTGCTTCTTGATTGCGGAGGGGGTGCTGCCTTCTAACGAAGGGCGTGGGTACGTATTGCGCCGCATCATGCGTCGGGCCATGCGTCACGCGTATATGTTAAAGGCAAAGGAACCTTTGCTCTGCCAGTTGGTCCCTTTTTTGATCGAGAAGATGGGAGAGACCTACCCTGAGCTCGAGCGTGCGAAGGAATTGACCACCTTGACCCTGAGATTAGAAGAAGAGCGTTTTAGTGAGGCTTTCTCGCGAGGGCTCAGGGTTTTGGAAGAGGAAGTGAGTCAGTTGGGGGGGGCCGTTTTATCTGGGCAAGCTGCCTTTAAATTATACGACACTTATGGATTTCCTCTGGATTTGACCCAAGACATTCTTAAAAATAGGCACATCGATGTTAATACGGATGAATTTACCTTGTTGATGCAACGACAACGGGAGGCCGCACGAGCTTCGTGGGTGGGATCGGGAGACAGTCAAACAGAGACCCTATGGTTTGATCTCTGGGAAAAATGGGGAGCCACCGAATTTGTGGGGTATCAGGTTGACACCATTGAAGCCACTGTTCTAGCTCTCGTGAAAGACGGCCAAAAAGTCTCTACCCTGAAAGAGGGTGACACAGGGTTTGTGATCGTAAATCAAACCCCCTTTTATGGAGAATCGGGGGGCCAGATGGGGGACGAAGGCACTCTCTCTACCCTTACCGGGAAAGCAATCGTCACCAACACGCTCAAAAAGGTGGAAGGTCTTTTTGTCCATGAGGTAACAATCAAGCAGGGTCAGGTGGCTGTGGGCGACCAGGTGATGTTGAAAATTGACAAAGAGCGTCGCACAAAATTGCGAGCCAACCATTCAGCAACCCATTTATTGCATGAAGCTCTGCGGCGGTTGCTGGGGTCTTCTGTGATACAAAAAGGATCCTTGGTGGCGGAGGATCGTCTGCGATTTGATTTTAGCTATCCCCAAGCGGTGTCGAAGGAAATCTTGTATCAAGTGGAGCAAGACATTAATGCCCAAATCCGTGGGAATGCTTTGGTCTCAACCCAGATCTCGAGCCCTGAAGCGGCCATGAAGGCGGGGGCCCAGGCCTTGTTCGGGGAGAAGTATGGCGACGAAGTGCGCGTGGTTTCCATGGGGCATGAGCATGATCTCTATTCTGTGGAGCTCTGTGGCGGAACCCATGTGGAACGTTTAGGCGATATTGGCGCCTTTAAGATTATGGCTGAGTCAAGCGTGTCGTCGGGCGTGCGTCGTATCGAAGCCATGACGGGGGCCGCGGTGACTGACTATGTCCATGACATGGAAGAGACTCTCTTTACCCTCGCGGAGTCTTTGAGGTCTTCGGTGCGCGTGTTGCCAGATCGCCTGAAGGCGTTGTTGGAAGAACGCAAGAGCTTGGAAAAAGAGATCAAAAGTTTACGGTCTTCCAGGGGGAAAGCTCAGGGTCAAGAAACGGTGGAAACCATCAAGGGAATTTCCTTTGTGACACATCATACCAAAGACATGCCCGGTGGAGAGCTGAAACCCTTCATGGATGTACTCAAGAAAAAAATCGGGTCGGGGGTGATTTTGTTGACTTCCGTGACAGATGACAAAGCAACGGTTTTGGTGGGTGTGACGGAAGATCTGAGGAGACGGTATGATGCTAAGGATTTGATTCAACCTGTCGCCATGGCTCTCGGGGGCAAAGGCGGTGGTCGCCCTGATCTCGCCCAATGTGGGGGCAGTGCGGATAAGATTAGGGAAGCAGCCGCAGCTTTGAAGCTCACTCTTTAGTTATTTCATTTTCCTAAACACCAAATTCTTTATGACATCTTCAACGCCTAAATCCTTCAAATTCTCTTGTTTCAAAACCTTACTAACCCCATCCGTGGGGCCGCACAAATCGACCCCCGAAGAGTACGAGAAAAGGTATAAGGATGGGCATCCACTGAAATAGCAGAGGTGCATAGGGCCGGTGTCATTACCGAGGGCGCCGATGGCATGGCGGGCAATTTCGGGAATGTCAAAGAGGTTGGTTTTCCCCAACAAACTGAGGGCAGAAGGGCAGAGCGCGTGAATTTCTTCCCAAGCCTCGCGCTCATTTTTCGTGCCGAGCACGACAGGGGTGATCCCCTTGTCTGTTAGGTGCTGGGCGACTCTGCCGTAAAAAGAGGCAGGCCATTTCTTATGATCTTGACCGGGGGAGGTGCCTGGCACCAGCAGAAAATATTTTTTGGGGAGATGAAGCGGCTTAATATCGGCTCTCAACCAACTGAGATCGGGTTTAAGCACCTTTTTAATGCCAGCGACTTCAAGTTGGGTTCTGTTGATTTCCAAAATATGGTTTCCATAGACAGAGGGAACATCATAGTGGAAATCACAGCCTGGGAAGATCCCACTCCACTCTGGGCTGGGGTTAAAAAAGTGTTTCATGATTTTTAAGTACCACCGCGTGCGTTTCGACCGTTGGAGATCGTAAACGCGGGCAAATTTTTCTTGCCTCAGACGACGGAAAAGAGAAAGGATTTTAAAAGGATGTTGCCAAGGGCGTAGGCGATCGTCAATCCAGACCTCATCAAAGTAGGGAGACGCTTCAGCAAGGCGTTTAAAAGGGGGGGAGGTTAAGAGAACAACTTTATCTTTTTTGTGATGGTCTCGGATGGCCTTAAAAGCCCCCATGGCAAAAATCATATCACCCAGGGCGCCATGTTTAATGACAAGAATCCCCTTTTGCATTATTGAAACAAAACTTCCTGGTATAATTTGAGGGTTTTAGTCAGCATGGTCACGTTATCGAAATTTTTTCTCACATGGGCCATGGCAGCTTCTCGGATCTGATGGCGCTCATCAAGGGTCATATCCAAAACTTTTTCGATCACATAAGCGAGGCTGCGGCTGTCTTCGGGAGGAAATAAAAAGCCTGTTTTTCCTTCCACCACAATTTCTTTGGTGCCCCCATGGTTGCTACCGATAACAGGACAGCCCATAGCGCCGGCTTCAGCGGCGGTGCGTCCAAAGGTTTCAGGCTGGGTAGAGGGACAAATGGTGGCGGTGGCGAGTCTGTACAAAGCAGGCATATCTTTGCATTCATTAATGATGAACAAACGATCACGCAATCCATAGTTTTTCGCTTGTTCCTCTAGTTCTTCTACAAAGTTTTTCTTTTCTGTGGATCCTACAAATAAACAAATAAAATCCTGGCGATTAAGACGTGACATGGCGTCTAATAGAACTTCGTGGCCCTTTAATCGTGTAATGCGCCCCGGAAGGAGGAGAATGTATTTATCATCTGGAAGTTGCATTTGATTCATGATGGCTTCCATGCGGGCATCTGTCATTTTATCAGGATTAAAAACATCCAAATCTACCCCGCGCAGGATTGTGGTAATTTTTCCAGGGTTAATATCATATTTTTTTTGAATGTCTTGAGCTATAAACTTTGAGACAGCGATCACACGTTTGCCCCGGATCATAACGCTGTTGTAGAGCTTTTTGAACCTGTTTTGAAAGGGGTGAGTGCCATGAAAGGTGGTGATAAAAGGGACCCTCGTTTTTTTGGCGGCAAAATAGGCGCTCCAGGCGGGGGCGCGACTGCGGGCATGTACCACTTGGATCTGGTGATTTTTAATAATGCGTACCAACCGAGCAATGTTCATCCAGATGGTAAAAGGGTTCTTGGAGTGCAGAGGCAGATACTCGTGAATAATACCATTTTTGCGAAGATGGGAGACCAAACGTCCCCCATAGGAGGCGATCACGGGAAAGTGCCCTTTTTGTTTGAGAGCAATGGCCACGTCAATGGTGCCACGTTCCACGCCACCCATTTCTAGAGCAGGCAATACTTGTAAGACTCGGAGCTCACTTTTTTTCTTCACGTGTCAGATATCCTTATATTGGGAGTCATTATATCATATAGCTGGCCACTTATAAACTGAATACATCGTCACCGCGTCGCTCCTCGTTCCTCGTCTCATTTTAAAGTATCTCAGCTATAGATCGCTGTAAAAGGAAGAGAGCGTGCGCGGATATTCTCAGTTAATGGGAGGGGAGAGGGAGGCGCATCATTGGGAAATTCTTTAGTCTTTCCGTGCTTTAAGACTTGACTTTTGTGTCAAGACTGCTAAAAGAGACACTTAAGTTAAAAATGCTATGACCAATTTTTATGGATAAGATGATGTTTGCAATTATTCGCACAGGCGGAAAGCAGTATAAAGTTTCAAAAGATGCCAAGATTGTGGTGGAAAAGTTAGAATCTGCCGTTGGGTCTCAAATTATTATCACAGACGTTTTGATGGTGGGAACTGATACATCAACGGTGATGGGCAATCCCGTCCTTGAGGGGGCTCAAGTGATCACAACGGTTGAGAAGCACACGCGGGATGATAAGGTCATTGTTTTTAAGAAAAAGCGTCGTCATAACTATCGTCGTAAAAAGGGCCACAAGCAACATAAGACCATGTTGCGCATAGTTGATATCTTGCACGGTGGCAAAGTTTTAGCCGCGGCAGAAAAGCCAGCGGTTGTCAAAGAAGCGAAAGCTAAGGTTGAAGGTGCTGTAAAAAAGGCGCCGGCTGAAAAAGCCAAACAGGCTCCAGCAGCAAAGAAAAAGGATTAAGAAATGGCTCATAAGAAAGCGGGCGGTAGCTCTAGAAACGGAAGAGATTCGGCAGGACGTCGACTCGGCCTTAAAAAATTCGGAGACCAAGCGGTTATTCCTGGAAACATTATTCTGCGTCAACGTGGCACCAAAGTGCGTGCGGGAGAAAACGTGGGCATGGGGCGTGACCATACTCTCTTTGCTTTAACGGCGGGACGTGTGGTGTTTAAGCGCAAAGCACAAGATCGGATGTACGTATCCGTCTCTAGATTTTTGTTGTATGCAATGAATTGAAGTTGAAAAACCCAGGGCGAACATTCTGGGTTTTTTATTAGAGTTTTTTCGTACAAATGAAGAGAGGGAAAAATGAAGTTTCTAATTGTTGTTAGTCTTGTCTGTGGGTTGGTAGGGATCCATGCCCCTTTATTAGCTTCAAAATCAGTTTCATCAGAGAAGGGGTATCCTTTGCCAATTCTATCAAAGCATAAGGTCGCCAGTAATTTTCAAAAAGCCAAAAAAGGGTTTGAAGATCGCTGGAAAAAGTTTTCTAAAAATAGAAAGTTTATGCCTTTTAATCCCAAGCTTAGTGACGCTGAAATCGAAAAGAAGTTCGATAGTTTGAAAGATACAAGAAACAGTCTCTATTATGAAAACCCCTCTGAACAGCCCTTATTTGCTACAACAGATTTTGAACGAGCGCAAGACTTGCTCACCTCTGGTTTTTATAAAGCTCCGCATCTTTTAGCTTTTGAATATAACTGCAGCCACCCAAGTTTTAATTCGAGCAATGTAATTGTGAATGGGCATAGATTTTTGGCCCTAGAGGGGCCTCAAAAGTCTGCTCACGTTAGAAACTTCCTGCAACTATTGGTAAATTATAATGTGAAACATGTGATTCGGTTGACGAATGATATGGAAAAAGGAGTTTTCAAGACTGAAAACTACTGGAAAGACTCCCTGCAGACGAATAAAGAGGGGCCAGACAAGTTAGTCTATAAAATTCCAGAAGAGGAAAACAACCTGCCTTATTCATTTAACTATTATGCCATTGATCACTGGGGAGATAACTCAGGAACATGCCCTAAAGGGTTGCTTGATTTTGTGAAGCGGGTAAGGAAAGGCTATAATCCAGGAGATCTTATTGCGGTTCACTGTAGCGCAGGTGTGGGAAGGACGGGGACTTTTATTACAGCCTTCTTGCTTCTGGATGACATTGATCGGCAACTTAAAAAGGGTATTAAAAAAGAAAAGCTAAAATTAAGCATTGAGGAGTTGGTTTATAAGCTCTCTTTGCAACGAGCCTACTTGGTAGGAGAGCGATCACAGTATGTAACCTTGCATAGACTGGTGTCACTGTACTTACAGGAAGTATGAACAAACGAAACTTTTGTTAATAAAGCATTCAAGAGCGACATAAGGTCAGAACCTCTCGTTAAGGGGGGGGCATCCAGTGCATACTTCCCGTTGCGCAAGCAATAACATAGATGGAAAGATATTTAGAAAAAGCTCTTAGAAAACCTAAAAGGAAATTGGTGGCGGGGGCAGGATTCGAACCTGCGGCCTTCAGGTTATGAGCCTGACGAGCTACCGGGCTGCTCTACCCCGCGACAAGAAACCTCAACCGATTGAGATTAAGGGATGTATACCATACTTTTCAGGAGCATGTCTATCCCCTTGACGCTAAAGGCAAAATATTCCTTAACTGCGAAAAAACAGGTGTTAAGGATCTGCCCAATTCATCTTGCTTTTTCTCTAAAAACCTTTGATACTAAAGAAAAGACGAAACGAACCGGGGGCGTATAATGACAATAATGAACACGTGGAAATTTTACCTATTACCAATCATTCTCAGCGTTTGCGTTTTAGAGGTCAGAGGGGCTTATGATAGTCCCAGAGGTAATCCCAGAGATACCCCAAGAGATACCCCAAGACTTCGCCGGACGGTGACTGTTGCCCCACAGAATGTTCGCGTACGCAAAAATCCGAAAATAAAAGCGTCTGACGTTAATTTTGATATAAACACAACCAAAATCAACCGAGGGATGGAGCCGACGATTGAGCGACTCGCCAATGAGATGGCCATTTTGGTGAACAATCTTTACAAACGACGGGAACTTGACGAAGTTAATGTGCGCTCATTGGTGCGGATTCGTTTTTATCTTGCGGCGGTTTATAGAGAAACAAGGAACCAAAAATTGAAAGCTAGAATTCTGGAAGCAGTGCGCGAAATTAATGAAGAGTTACGCCATCGCTTAGACTTTGAAGAACGATATAAGGCGGGACTCATTAAAATTCCTGCTCGTACAAGTCCTATGGCTCGATCCGTGGGTACCCAAACAGAGAATATTGGGATAGTTCCGCGTCAGTCTCTTTCTTACTCTAGGCCCACACCACCGCTTGTTGAGTATGGTCCTCAACCCCAAACAAGGCAGCCCAGTGAGCTTAGGGCCGGATCTATTTCTAAATTAAGAGGGGCGGCTGATCGGGCACGTGAAAGAGTCTCGGCAAGAAAGCAATCTGTGGCTCCGTCTATACCTCCTCAAAGCACTGAAAAGTTGGTGGCGTTAATCCAGCAGGGGAAGATTGATAAACGTCAGCTGACGCGTGAAGATCAGGCACGCCTCGAGGCATACTCCCAAAATCTTCCTGTGCCAGTTTCGAGCGTAAGGCCACAAGCCAATCCTGTACCCCCAATATCCTTGATACCTCGCGCAGAGCTCCCTGCCAGATCTCGTGCCTTATTAGATTTTGTGGAGAGTGGCAAACTTAATCCAAATCAGCTTTCACCGAAAGATCGGGCTATGGTCAATGCGTATCTCGGCGGTAATGCACCGGCTCTTTCCCAACAGGCGGCAGGACCTTCTCGTTTGACGAGGGGCAGTGGTGTTTTTCAGTCCCAACAGCCTGAACCGCGCCCTCAACAAAGACCTTCTCAGCAGAAGCCTGTTGGGTCTCCTGCCAGCGTCACGAGCCCCGATTTCACTCAATCGGTGATAGCCAACCGGGGACGCCGTTTACAGGCTTTGTTAGATAAAAAGTATATCGACTCCGACCAATTAGGTGAAGAGGATAAAAAAATCTTAGAAGAGTATCGGGCAAGCCCAGAGTATCTGAAACGGTTACCTCCCCCTCCACCAGAGATGCTTGCGCAACCATTTGAGACGACTACAACAGCAGAAAATATACCGCCTCCACCCCCTCCACCTTCTTAATCCAAGATGAGGTTGTTAAAAACGATAAAATTAACCTAAGGTCAATAAAGAGATGAGGCACAGCAGACAAACTCTTGGAAAGGATCAGATAAAAAAAGGTCTTTTTCTTCTTCTCATTCTTTTTTGGGGGAATGAGGGGTTAACTGATGCCGCGGCAGATGACAGCTATTTGAAAAAATCTCCCACTTCAGAACTTAGCGCAGAAATGGATAAAGACAAGACAGATGAAGCGCCTAAAGAGGAAGAGGGGCCAAAGCACGAAGAATTAGAAAAATCATCTAAGCAGAAAGAAGCAGAAGAAGAACAGGCAGACGCTAAAAAAGATTTAGAAGAGGCAGAAGGGCGAGAAGCCGCCGCACAGAAAAAACAAGATGAAGCAGATGCTGAGTTAAAAAAACTAAGGGCGGCAAACCCTCAAGACAAAGAGGCCATTGCTGCTGCTGAAAAAAAGAAAGAGGAAGCCAGGCAAGAAAGAACAGAAGCTGCGGCAGATCAGAAAAAGGCGAAAGACAAGGTTGCCGCTGCTGATAAAAAGATAGAGACGGCAAACAAAGATCAAAAGAAAGCTCAAGACGCTGCCGATGCTGCGAGTGACGCAAAGTACGAAGAAGGTCAAAAGCAGAAAGCGGCAGATGACGCTGATAAGCAGCTTGAAGATGCCAAAAAAAGCAAAGACCCGAAAAAGATCAAAGAAGCGGAAGATAATAAGAAAAAAGCTGATGCTGAGTTGAAAACAGCAAAAGATAAGTCTGCTAAGACTGCACGCAAAGCCGAGTCTACAAAGAGTGCCACCCAAACCGTTGAAGAAAGGAATGCCAACGCGGCTCAAGCAGCGCAAAATGAAAGTCAAGAGGCTCAAGACAAAGCAGATGAGGCGGCTCAAGACCACGAAAATGCGAAACAAGACGTCTCAAATGCCCAAGACAAACTGAATAATGCTAAAACTCCAGAAGAAAAAGCGGCTGCTAAGGCAGACTTAGATAAGGCAAAGAAAAACGAAATGGAGGCAGCAGATAAATCGAAAAAGGCACAACAAACAGCCGATAAGGCTAAAGAACGAGAAGATGCTGCTTTGGCGAAAACAGAGACGACGGAAGAAACAAATGCCCGTCGTGCGGCGGCAGCTCAAGCAGATCATGAAGCTGCTCAAGAAAAACTACAAGATGCGGAAAACAAGCATGCGGACGCTCAACAAAAAGTATTGGATGCCCAAGCAGACTTAGATGTGGCCAAGAAAAAAGATGATAAGAAAGCCATAGCGGATGCACAGGAGAAATTAACCCAAGCTAAACGTGAAGAGTCTGCCGCGGGTAAAGACTCTAAAGCTGCCGCAGCCAACGCGGCGGCAGCAGAGAAGAAGGCCAATTCTGCACTGGCTAAAACAGAAACCGCTGATCAAACAGCCAAGCGTCAGGCCGCAGAAGCCGTAGGGACAGAAGATAAGGCAAAATCAGAGCTAACGAAGGCGCAGCAAAGCCAAGCGAATGCTCAATCCGATGTGGATCAAGCGAAAGCAGATTTGGTAACGGCTGAGAAAACATCAGGTCCTAATTCTCCAGAAGCTGACAAAGCAAGAACTGATTTGAGTGCAGCCCAATTTAAACTTCAAAAAGAAAAGGGAATGGTGGCGCAAGCACAGGGAAATCTGACTGGGGCAACGGCGGCAGCGGACCTCTCTTTGTCTAGAATCGAATCAAAACAAGAGGCAGCTCAGCGCAGAGCCAGTGCAGCCACGGCGCAATGTGATGATTTGCAACAGCAGGTATTAGCATCGCAGGCCAAGATTAGTTCTTTGAATCAACAAATTGTTGCGGCACAGGCAACGGGAGATACGGCAAAAGTTGCGGAGCTCTCTGCTGAAAAAAGAACAGAACAGAAACATCTTGATAAACTGAATCAGCAATTAGAAACAGCCCAAGAGAAGAAAAGGCAGGCCCAAAAAGATCTTGAAAGAGCTCAGCAAGACATAGATGCGGTTGAAACAGCTAAAGCAGCCTTTGAAACAGCTCTAAAAAATCAACAGGAGGCAGAAAAGAAGGTGGAAGAGGCAGAGGCAGCCTTGAAAAAAGCAGAAGCCGGAAGCAATGTGAATGCCATTGCGGCAGCTAAAAAGAACTTAGAGACGGCGAAGTTTAACTTGTCTCAAGCCGAAAACGATGTTTTACAAAAAGAAGGGGAATATAAGAAAGCATTGTATAAAACAGAAACAGTCTATCAGTTGCGGCAACGTAGGGAAAAAGAACTTAAAAAGGAAGCTGTTGATTTGGAAAATCAAGGGACGAACTTATCGTCAAGTATCCAAGAAAAAAAAGCAGCCTTAGAACGGGCGATAGCTGCTAATGATCGGCCGACGGCAGATCGACTGGCGAGAGAAATTGCGGCCGATGAAGATAATATGGCGTCCATGGAACAAGACTGGACAGAAGTTCAACAGAACAGACGTCAACTCACGGATCAAGGGAACAGAATGAGTCAGAATGAGGATTTTGAAGAAGGGCAACCCCCAGAACAGGATGATCGTGGGCCTCAAGGCGATTCCGAGGAGGGGGAAGATTTTGGAGAAGAAGATCTGGGAGAGAATGGACCTGAAGGAAACCAGGGGCCAGGTATGGAAGAGTCCGAGGAAGAAGTGGACGAAAGAGATTTAGAGTTGGGAGAATTAGAAGATGGGACTGGCCGACCTGGTTTTGGCCAATCCCCCCAATTTTCGACGAATCCAAACTTTGGAGGTCCCACTCCTTCCTTTGGAGGGGGATATTCCCCAACTTTCGGGCAATCAGGGAGCCCGTTTGGGGCTCAACCAACTTTTGGACAGAGTCCTCAGTTTTCTAGTCCAAATTTCTCTAATGGGCCCTCCTTTTCTGGTGGCCCTTCTTTTGCTACTCCGTCCTTTGATACACCTTCTTTTGGAGGAGCGTCCAGTCCCTTTGGTCAAGGGCCTGACTCTGGTCAAGGGGCTAATAAGGGAGCTGGAAATTTGCTTTGGGCGCCTTCGACCTCACGTGAGGGTCTTTATAAAGTAGAAAATGTACAAAGAAAATTTGATAAAACAGCTCTTCAGATTACAAAAGACAAAATTGAGGCTGTCAAAAGAACTAAGATGGCTTTGAAACGCGCGCAAGAAAATTTGAGAGAAGTAGAAAAAACAGAAGATTTGAGAAAAATAATAACCGCTCAGATTCAGGTGGATAGAGCGCGGCGAGACTATTATGAGGCGCGAAATAATGCGAGCCCTCTTGGAGTGCCTGTAAAAAGAAAAGATGGATGGTGGGATTCTTTCGGAGCAGATGAGAAAAACTATAGAATTGACGAGGAAGCAGGAGGTGTTGAGGCGTACGACCTAGGTGTTTCAGAGAACGTGGGAGACTTTGTGGAAGCCAGAACGCTGGCTGATCGAGTCTATTCTGAAAGCTTTCCCCGAGCAAGAAAACTGCAAGTATTAGAGAAGATCGGATTTGTGGTTCAAAATCCTGTAGGGGCACTTCGTCGAGCTTTAAACCGGTTTTAGAATCGTTTAGCGGCGCTTTTCAAGAAAGGTTAGTAAGTTCCAAATCGGATGGTCGGGCTGGAAGAATCAGTGTTCTTTGGTCTAGAGACAGGATTGTGAGATTCAAGAGGGGGAGTACTTGTTTCAATCGTCCAAGCGGACTTATCATTGAGGAGTTTTCTCAGAAGGGTATTATTCATAGAGTGTCCTGAGCAATGACCTTCGAAGGATCCAATGAGGGGCATCCCGGCCAAATAAAGATCGCCTACCACATCTAAGGCTTTGTGTCGGGCACATTCATCGGGGAAACGCAGCCCTTCAGGATTTAAAACTTTGCCTTGATCAAAGACAACGGCGTTTTCTAGGGAACTTCCTTTGGCAAGCCCCGCATCATACAACTTTTGAACATCCTCTAAGAATCCAAAGGTGCGTGCGGGGGCAAGCCCCTCTGAAAAATCTTGTAAAACATCTTGGGACTCATAAGTTTCAAAGGTATTTGTTCCTCGATTGCGGAAGGTATAATTCAAAGAAAATCCGGTGAGGCTTGGTCTGATTTCAGCCCAAATGTCGTCCGTGCTCAGGGTGATGGTTTTCAAAACTCTT
This sequence comes from Alphaproteobacteria bacterium RIFCSPHIGHO2_01_FULL_41_14, assembly GCA_001767855.1. Taxonomy (NCBI): domain Bacteria; kingdom Pseudomonadati; phylum Pseudomonadota; class Alphaproteobacteria; species Alphaproteobacteria bacterium RIFCSPHIGHO2_01_FULL_41_14. The sequence continues at coordinate 521,843 of MEMF01000002.1, forward strand.
AAGTAATGACGAGGAGATTTTTGTTTGGCGGTTCCAGTGGTGTCAATCGTCTCGAAAAAGGGCTGTGCACTTCCATCTAGAATGGGGATCTCCGGGCCATTAATCTCAACGAGGAGATTGTCAATCTTCTTGGCCGCAAGGGCAGCCATGAGATGTTCAATGGTGGCAACAGATGCTCCATAATTATTGGAAACTTTTGTACAAAATTGTGTGTCTGTTACATAGCTCCAGAGGGCAGGAATAATGTTCTGAGTTTGAGGAAGATCTACCCTTTTAAAAACAATGCCATGGTTTTCTGGGGCGGGGAAAAGAGTGATGGTGGTTGTGTTTCCAGAGTGGGCGCCAATGCCGGTGAGTGAAATGGCATTTTTAATTGTTTGTTGATACATCTTGTTTTCCTAAAACATCCTACCTTTACTGTAAGCTGTTCTGCGCGCGACAGGAAATCAACATATGTTTCATTTTGTTACTAATGGGTGTATCAATTGGCCATGCTACCACCCTTGTGCACAAAACTCCCTACCCTCTCCTCGGTTCAACCATAAAGAGGGCGGCAATCTCAGCGCGCAGTTCTGGGATGCCATGACCCTCAAGAGAAGAGGAGAGGATAATTTCGGGATAGAGAGCAATAAACTCTTTTGTTTGGGCTCTCAAAGACTGACGGATGGATTCCTTTTCAACTTTCGTGAGTTTGTCCGCCTTCGTTAAAATAATCTGGTAAGAGACAGCGGATTTGTCGAGGGCTAAGAAAAGGTCTTTGTCCGTGGGTTTCAACCCATGGCGACTATCAATGAGTACATACACCCGCTTTAATGTCGAGCGGCCTTGCAAAAAGTCAAAAATGAAAGCCCCCCATTCCAGACGCTTTTCTTTGGACACCTGGGCGTATCCATACCCGGGGAGGTCAACCAGATGCCCCTTATTGCCCAAATTAAAAAAGTTAATTTCTTGGGTGCGTCCGGGGGTATTGGAAACGCGGGCTAGTTTCTTTTGGTTGACGAGCGCATTAATCAGAGACGACTTGCCCACGTTCGATCGCCCTGCAAAGGCTACTTCACTGAGAGACTCTGCGGGCAGGTTTGCGACGCGCGTGGCAGCGCCCTGGAAATCACACGTTTGGGCAAAGAGCCACCTCCCGGTTTCAATCCAGGCCTCATCCTCTGCGGGGAAAAGGGGTGCTTGGGGGGTCACCCTATTTCTTTCCCTTCTTCTTATGGTCCATCTGCATGATGGCCCATTGCTGTGCAATGGCCAGGATGTTGGTTAAGGTCCAGTAAAACACCACACCTGCTGGAAATTGGGCCAGCATGTACGTAAAGATAAACGGCATGATCAAAAACATTTTTGATTGCATAGCATCCATGGGCTGGGGGCTGAGCTTTTGTTGCAAGAACATAGTCCCTCCCATGAGAAGAGGCAGGGCGCCAATCATCAAGAAAGAGGGGGGTGCCCAAGGAATCAGCCCAAACAAATTAAAGAAGCTGGTGGGGTCTGGGGCTGACATGTCTTTAATCCATCCAAAGAGAGGGGCATGACGCATCTCGATGCTGATCAACAAGACTTTATAAATGGCAAATAGTACTGGGATTTGCAGGAACATGGGCAAGCATCCTGATACAGGATTTACCTTGTGTTGTTTATAGAGCGCCATCATATCTCGGTTGAGCTTGACCTTGTCGTCCCCCGCTTGCTCTTTAATGCGCGTGAGTTGAGGCTGAAGATCCTTCATCTTTGCCATGGATTGATAGGATTTATTGGCAAGAGGGAAAAGCAGGGCCCGAATCATCAACGTCAGAACAATGATGGAAAGGGCAAAGTTGCCCAAAACGTCGTACAATTTCTGTAATACAAAGAACAACGGCTTGGTGATGAAGTAGAACCATCCAAAGTCTATGGCGAGGTCAAAATGCGGGATGTTCAGCGTTTTTTCATATCCGTCCAGAATATCCACCGACTTCGCGCCGGCATAGAAATGGAACGTGTTTTGAACTGTCATCCCTGGCTGTACTAGGGTGGCCGGGCTCGTGAAATCAGCTTGATAGCGATTTTGTCCCTCTGTCCCAACAGAGCGGAACTTTGCCGTCACATTCTGAGATTGGAAGGGCACGAGCGCCGTGAGCCAATATTTGTCGGTAAATCCAAACCAGCCGCCTGTGCTGCCGTAGGTAAAGGCTTTCTCGTTTTGGATATCCTTAAACTTTTCTTCTTTGAGTTTGCCTTCTAAATATCCCACCGCGCCTTCGTGCAGGGCATAAGAGTTGCTATTCTCTTCCGGATTTGTACGCGAGATGAGTCCAAAAGAATGGGCTTGGAAATTATGGGTTGATCCATTTTGAATGCTGTCTGTCACGGTGATCATATACTGATCGTCGATGGTAACGAGGCGTCGGAATTCAACACCTTGAGGATTTTTCCAGGACAAAGTCACAGGGTTTCCAGGAGATAGGGTAGATTTGTCGGCGGTCCATACGGTTGTGGCTGTGGGCATTCCAATTGTTTTATCAGGACTCACCCACCCAGATTCCATATAATAGGCATGGGCTGTACCAGCCGGAGACAAAAGACGCACTGAACCACTGTCAGGGTTGGTTGTTTCTTTATATTGGGTCAAAAGCAAATCATCTAAGCGCGCGCCCGTTAAGGACAAAGACCCACTCAACGTATTGGTTTTAATCGCAATTTGTGTGCCTTTTTTGGCCTCTTCATAGGAAAGAGGAACGGAGGACAGCGGTAGGGGGAGATCTTGAGCCACTGTCTGTTGCGGAGCCGCCTCCGCCGTTTGAGCTGGTTGCTGCTGGGTCACGGGGTGCTGATGACGTTCATAAAAATAATAGTATCCAGCAAAGATGGCGAGAGATGCCATCATGGCAAGCATTAAATTTCTTTTTTCTGAGTCCATGGGAGGTCCTTTCTGATGCAGTGAGGGGGTACGGGATCGTACAAAGGGGTGGCGGCGTTTTTCCAAGGATGACAGCGCAAAATGCGCTTTGTTCCCAGGAAAGTTCCCCTGAATACTCCGTGAGTTCTGAGGGCGTCTTTCATATAAAGAGAGCAAGAAGGGGCATAGCAACACCCTTCGTTCACCAAGATAAACTTAAGAAGATACCGATAGATGTCTATCAAAAGGAGCAGGACAAACAAAATCACCTTTTGGAGAGAGAAGAGAATTTTTCTAGCGGTCTTTGTCATCTTTTAACAATTTTTTTTCAAACAGCGTCTTATATTCTTTAAAAGCCCACTCTAGCATTTTGGCGAGATCTTGAAAGGGCTCTTCGATACAACCAGCCCTAGAGATAATCACATAATCTAAGGGCGGCAGGTGGGGATCTTTTTTTATATAGCCTTGAATGAGGGCACGGAAACGGCGTTTAATCCGATTTCGGCACACAGCATTGCCATTTTTCTTTGTCACAATAAATCCAAATCGGGGAACAGCTACATCTTCTGTGAGAGGAGGGCATGCTTGTATAATAAAAGATTTTGTAACGAGTTTCTTTCCTTGTTGCTTAACACGCAAAAACTCATGTTGTTTCTTAAGACTAATGATAATCTTAATACCTTATTCTTAAGCGGAAAGCTTCGCGCGACCTTTAGCTCGTCTATTGCTCAGAACCTTGCGCCCACCGACGGTTGACATGCGAGAACGAAACCCATGGCGGCGCTTGCGTACCAGCTTACTTGGTCTGTATGTTGTGATCTTCATTTTCTATTCGTCTCCGTCAACTAAAAATATATAAGCTCGATATATAGCCGTAGACAACGGAAAAGTCAATTCCCTATTCGTGTATCCAAGATTTGAATCCCTCACCCAGTCTCACATGTGTTTGGACTTTGACAGTTTAGTTAATCATTAACGCTGTGTTTTCATCCTTTATATCATCGACAGGAATCCCCGCGTTTGCGGCCTCAGTGCGAAGGGCGGGTAATAAGTTCCCAATGCCTTTATGAGTGACTTTATTTGCAATAAATAGGCGTCGTTCAGAGAGCATGTTCTGTAATTTATCAGGATGAATAATAACATTGTTGTAGGAGTTGTTTTGATCAATAAATGGTTGTAAAAAGGTACCGATTCCTCCCACCCCTCTCTTTCTCCAAAGCAATTTAAAAGTACCTTTTATGTCCCTTTTTGCTAAGTCTTGATCTGCCTGTGCAGCCTCAGGGTAGTTGCGGGCATGCTCTTTCTCTTGTTGGATATTTTGTCCTACCTTCCGATAGCCTTCGATAATGGTATCATCCTCCCTCTTCAGGTAGTTCAAAATATCTTGAAAATCCTCTTGAAAACCCACTCTAGATCTCAGGCCAGTTTGGCCACTCTTCTTTAGGAGATGATCTCTCAATATTTTTTGTACGGCTTCTTCAATTGGAATAGGAGAGTGACGCCGATGATAGGCAGTAATATTTTCCGCCAGGCTTTGTCGAGGATCATAAGGGCGTGTCTGCCACACAGCCTTATATAAGCTTATGCGATCATTCGCACTGAATCGAGACAAGAGAGCAGGCTGAGGACATTCATTCCGACATGTGTCCTTGATTATAGGATCTGCTGCTTGTAAACAGACGGCATGACAAAATTGATAGAGACAATTACCATTAGCCTTCACACACCCAAGCTTTTTTTCGGCTTCAAACCCTTCAATAGTCCGGCATCTTTTACTGCTGTGCATCCCACAGGGAAAGTGCGATCGAGACTGTGTTGTGCCTTCTGACTCTAAAGCTAAAAAAGAGATTATAACACCAAAAATGAAGAGAAAAATTGTGCGCATAGAACCCCCACCTTTTTAAGTCTAAGGGTTCTAAAAACAGCTGTCAATACTTGGAGTTCATACAATAACACCCTATTCGTATTTTTGGGTTATGGCATTGACACTGGCCCGATCAGAGGATTTGTACCCTTTGGTTCTTTTCTTGATTTCCGGGGGGATGGAGAGTTGCTGAACGATTACCTGGGTATTATCGTTTTTTTTTTCAAACAATCCAGACGAAAAAGAATCGGGTAATAATTTTTCCAAATACGTGCTGGTGAGGCAGGTCAATTGCCATACTTTAGAATCGTTAAAGGCGTTCTTTTTGTGGAGCGTATGAAGATAGGCCCGATCAACGAGGCAAATCAGGGCCAGCAAAAATAATCCCGTAATAATCCCGAGCACAACGCCCAAGCTTCTGTCCAAAGCCCCAAGAGGGCTTCCTCTCACGCTGGAGGAGATAAAGCTGGTGCCTAAGCGAAAGGTGATGAGGAGGACCAGAAAAATGGCTGAGGCCGTGACAATGCTGGCCAGCGTCTCATTGGTTACATGCTGCTGCGTAAAGGGCTTGAGCCAAGGGTAGAGATGCAGGGTGCAAATACCAGCTCCCACCCAGCTGAGGATGGAGAAAAACTTCTCAGTAAATCCTGCAATGAACCCAAAGACGGCAAAGAAAAGAAGGATGGCCAGTAAAACAATGTCGACCCAATTAATAAACTCCATGATGCTCCTTCTCCTTGGGGGAGGGCTGTTGATACGAGACCAGGGCGAAAATTTCTCCCAATGTCTTTAATTCCTTTAAAGCAAATTTTTTGGAAGAAGACAAATCTTCTTTTTTGTTTTGTTTGGGCATGATCGCCCCTTTGAATCCTAATTTCTCTGCCTCTTTCAGTCGGGAGGCTATTTGGCCCACAGGGCGAATCTCGCCAGACAATCCAATCTCGCCAAAAACCACGTAGTCTTCAAGGATGGGTTCGCCGCTGAGGGAGGATAAAAGGCTGGCGGCAACGGCCAAATCAGCGGCAGGTTCTAGGATGCGCAACCCTCCGGCCACATTAAGATACACATCTTTGCCGGCAAAGGACACGCCACACCGGGCTTCAAGCACCGCCATCACCATGGCCAAGCGCCCACTATCCCACCCAATGACGGTGCGACGGGGGGTCCCCAAAGAAGAGGGTGCCACAAGACTTTGAATTTCGACGAGCAAAGGGCGGGTTCCTTCAATGCCGGCGAAAATGCACGAGCCATTAATACCCTCACGATCATGGGAAATAAAGGCAGCTGAAGGGTTTTCAATTTGTTGAAGACCCAGATTGGTCATTTCAAACACGCCAATCTCATCAGTGGGGCCAAAGCGATTCTTAACAGAACGCATAATTCGGAACTGGTGACCACGGTCGCCTTCGAAATACAACACGGTATCCACCATGTGTTCTAAAACTCGAGGCCCGGCAATGTTTCCTTCTTTGGTGACGTGTCCCACCAGAACCAAAATGATATTTGATTTTTTTGCCACTCGAATCAGCTCTTGGGCACAAGTGCGTACTTGGGCCACCGTCCCGGGGGCGGATTCTAGGGTATCTAAATACATGGTTTGGATAGAGTCAATAATGGCCACACGGGGAGGATCTTTAGTTTCCAACGCTGCAATGATGCGCCGCAAGTCTGTATCGGAGGCGAGGTGCATAGGGGATTCGTCCACCTTGAGGCGCTCGGCTCGTAAGCGGATTTGATCAAGGCCTTCCTCCCCAGAAATATATGCACATTGGTGATTTTGCGAGAGCATGGCCACTACTTGCAGCAAGAGCGTTGATTTGCCAATGCCAGGATCGCCGCCCACCAACAAGACAGACCCGGGCACCAAACCACCCCCGCAGACTCGGTCAAACTCCTCAATCCCTGTAATATACCGGGGGGGAGGGGAAGTCTCCCCTTTTAACTTATGAAATTCAAGGGGGCGCGTGGACAGATCTCGCTTAAGTCCCTTGGGGACAGAAGAGATTGCTTCCTCATGAAGAGAATTCCATCCTCCGCAATCGGGGCACCTTCCCACCCATTTTGGATGCTGGGTGCCACAGGCATTACAAACGTAAAGGGTGGATATCTTACTCACGACGAGACGCGCTTCTTAGCTGTAGCAGAGATAAGGTGGGTGGGGGTTTTTTTAGGGGCAGGTTTAGGCCTCTTGTGTACATGACCCGTAATAAATTCGTGGACCACCCTGTTTTTGGTTTTATCCAGTTCGCTGGCTTTGCCTACCCAGACCAATTGTCCATCTTTTAACATGGCTATTTTATCAGCCACATAACGAGCGGTCGTAACATCATGCGTAATGGTGATGCTGGAAGCCCCCAGGCTTTGGACTGATTCCACAATGAGGCGATCGATCACGCCACACATGATGGGATCAAGGCCGGTTGTGGGCTCGTCAAAGAAAATAATTTGGGGATCGGATGCAATGGCGCGCGCGAGTCCCACTCGCTTTTGCATGCCGCCCGAAAGTTCGGCTGGAGAAAGCTCCATCACCCGGTTATCCACTAGGCCCACAGCTTTGAGTTTTTTCTTCACCAGCGTTTTGACTTTTTCGAGGGGTAATTTCTGATTGTAAATCAGCTCAAACCCAACATTCCGCCAGACGCTCAGACTGTCAAACAAGGCAGACCCTTGAAACAGCATACCAAATTGGTGACGCACTTGGTCTCTTTCTTTAGAGCTCATGGTCAACACATCTTTACCGTCAATAAGGACTTTGCCTTTATCTGGCGTTATGAGTCCGATAATGCATTTCAGAAGAACAGATTTGCCACTGCCCGAGCCCCCCATGACCACCAGAGACTCTCCCGCCATTATCTCAAAGTTGATGCCGCGGAGAACATAGTTGCTGCCGAAGCTTTTGTGCAAATCTACGATTTGAATTTTAGGTGTTTTAGGGGAAGGGGCTGGGGCAGGGTTCATTTTGAAAACAATACAGAGGTTAAAAAATAGTTTAGAATTAGAATCATAATGGAGGCAGACACGACAGCGTTCGTGGTTGCTTGACCCACTCCCTGGGCGCCCCCTCGAGAGCGATATCCTTGATAGCAGCCCGCAATAGCAATCACAAACCCAAACACGCCCGCTTTTTGAAGACCAGAAATCACATCTTCAGCTTCCAGGTACTTAAAGGTTTGCTCAATATAAAGGGCAGAGTTAAAGTCTAGTTTGTGAATGCACACAATATATCCTCCTAGCACGCCGATAGCATCAGCACAAAGAACAAGGAGGGGCAACGAAATAACGGCAGCGATGATGCGAGGGACTACCAGGTATTTATAGGGATTTGTGGCAAGAGTTGTGAGAGCATCAATTTGCTCAGTCACGCGCATGGTACCGATCTCCGCTGCCATGGATGCCCCCACGCGTCCTGCCACCATAAGCCCCCCCATCACGGGCCCGAGCTCTCGAGTGATGGAAAGAACCACCACCGTGGCAATAGCACTTTCAGCAGAAAATCTGGAAAATCCTGTATAACTCTGTAACGCTAAAACCATTCCTGTGAAAATGGCAGTGAGGCCCACAACTGGTAGAGAAAGATACCCAATTTTGTACATCTCGAGGCCAAGCTGCCTCCAATAATAAGGCGGGCGGAAACAGCTCAACACAGATTCAAAGGTAAAGACAGAGAAGTCTCCCACATACCGGAAGAAGCTGAGGGTTCTGGCACCAATTGAACTAAGCGTTAATAAGATCATTGTTTATATACACGGTTACATCTTCGTCCAAGGCGGGTGAGCATTTCGTGTGGACTAGATCCCGCGGCCTTGGACATCTCGTAGAATGACATGGGATCATGAATGAGGTCAACCCATTCTCCCACACGACCTATAGATTCAGGGATACCTGTTATGTCGATAACAGTCAAATCCATTGAAACGCGCCCTATAATGGGGACGGGATGATTGTGAAGCCAGAAATGATTCCTATTGCTGTACGAAACTGGGATACCATCCGCATATCCTGCCCCTATGCTGGCAATGCGGCGAGGATTCACGGCTGTGTAGGTGGCGTTGTAGCCCACGCTTTCCCCTTTTTTCAAGGATTTTACTTCTAAGATTTGGGCCCGCATGCGAAGAGCCATGGGGAGCTTTTTACTGATCTCTGTTTCGGTGGAGGGTGTGATGCCATAGAGGTAAATACCAGGACGCGTTTGATCAAAAAAGTACTCAGCGCCTAAATTAGTGCCCTTTGAGGCGACGAGGGAATACTTGGATCTCGGGAAATGTTGGATAATGGATTTAAAGAGGGTGAGCTGCTGTTTATTTTGAGGACCCTCCAAATCATCGGCGGACGCCAAGTGGCTCATCACCCAATCAACTCTGTCAGCGGGAATGATTTTCAGAACATCGGCCACACTTTCGGCGGGTAAAGATAGACGCTTCATGCCCGTGTCAAAATGTAAAACATAATGGGTGCCCCCATGCTTTTTATAAAGTTTGATTTGGTCGAGGCTGGTGAGAACGGGAATGATATTTTTTTCAAAAAGAAGAGGAAGATGTTCTTCAATAAAGCAATTAAAAACATAAATAATGGCTTCAGGGGGCAAGACTTCGCGGAGTTCGATTGCTTCATCAATGGTGGCCACATAAAATTTGCGACAACCGGCCTGGAAGAGGGCTTGTGCGACCGGTATCGCTCCCACGCCATACGCGTCAGCCTTTATCACGGCAGACGTTTCTGTTCCCGTTATTTGGTGGAGGGTTTTATAGTTGGCAACTATTTTCCCAAGATCAATTTCTAATTTTAAAAAGGGGTTTAAGTTCGTCATTTTATTTCAGCGGCTTTCTTAAGCTTCATCCTCACCTTTTCTAGTATCAAACATAGAACGATTGAAAGCAAAAAGAATTTGCTGATTCCCTTGATTTTTATTTTGAGAGGTTAAGAATAGATTGTCATCAAATCTTTCTTCTGTAAGCGTTGTTTCTCTGTCCCTTGGACATCAAGAACAATCTCCCCGTCTTTGAGCGCCATGATGCGCGTTCCATATGTGAGGGCATGCTGAATGTTATGGGTCACCATCACAGCCGTTAAGCCTCGGTTTCTAATCTCTTGGTTAGTTAGTTCCATCAGGGCGCTCGCAATCTTGGGGTCGAGGGCGCTGGTGTGTTCGTCCAGCAACAAAAAGTCTGGATCTTGTTTGAGTACGAGGCCAAGCGCGAGGCTTTGGCGTTCACCTCCCGACAGTTTGCTTACTTCTGTGGCCATTTTGTGAGGCATATGGGGGTGGAAGTCCTTTAAATAAAATGAATACGCCCTTTGTTCCGATTCAGGAGAGATCTTAAAAAGAGAGGGATTCACTTTCTGCTCATTCAAACAACAATTTTCTAAAACAGTTAAATCATGGAACAACGTCTGAGAGGTGTCTTGGGAAAGATACGCCAAACTTCTGGCTTCGTTTGTAACCTTGCCGTTTGGGGCTTGGTACTCTCCGCTCATGAGCTTCAGGAGAGAACTCTTGCCTGACCCGTTGGCTCCCAAAATAAGGACAAACTCTTTTGGTTGAAGGGTAAAATCCAGCCCCTTCAAAATGGGCTTTTCCTGGGAGGGAACGACAAAGGTAACGTGAGCAAATTTAAGCATGTCGGGCTCCTTTCAGAAGGTGGGGGGAGCGTAAGCAGATAATCAGGATGATGCCGAGACAGAGCCTTAAGTTGACCGGGTCGATGTTAAAGGACAGCAACAGATGGCTGATGAGGAAGTACAAATAGATTCCGGCAAAGCAGGCCATAATTTCAAGGAAAGGGTTAAATTCTTTGCTCTGTCTTACGTGCAACAATAGGTGATGGCCGATGACCACGGCGCCAATTCCCACCAGCGCCATGCCAAATCCCATATGAATGTCGGCATAGCCACTGAATTGTGCCGTGAGGACGCCACAAAAAGAGGCCAAGCTGTTGGAGAGCATCAGCCCTATGAGGCGATAGGTCTCGGGGTTCTTGTCGTATTTCTTGAGCAGAAGGGGTTGATACCCAAAGGCTCGGAGGGTGAGGCCCAACCTTGTTTTCAGAAGCAACCCCAGCGTAACGGTCAAGAAGATCCCCAGTATGCCTAGAATCAGAAGCTTAGCATACGAACCCAACGAAGATTCTACGGCACTGAGAAGATCATATCCCAAAAGGTTGATATTGGGCCGCCCCATGATCTGTAAGTTAACGCTGTAGAGCATAAACAGCATGATGATGCTGGACACGAGCGCGTTCATCCGTCCTTTCCTTTGCATGAGGGCCACGCTCAGTCCACAGAGAGCTCCTCCCATGATGGCCAAGAGGAGGGCGAGGACGTGATTATCACAGAGGATGAGGAGGCGCGCATAAATCGCGGCCCCCAACACGAAGCTTCCCTCTGCGGTGAGGTCTGTGGTTTTCAGAATCTGGTAACTCACATAAATGCCAAGCACCAGAGGATAAAGAAGGAGGCTTTGTTCTAAGCTGGCTAAGATCATTTTGAGGTCTCCGTTTGGATGAGAACCAATCGATAGTGGTGTTGGGTTGAGATCTTTTCCAGAAGTGGTTTTAGGGTCTCATTCTTTTCCAGGAACTGGACATTCACAAATATCTTGAGGTCTGAAAGATGCTGAATGGGAATGGTCTGGATTGGTGTGCCGGTCAAAATCTTGACGGCCAATTTCCCGCCTTCAATCCCAATGTCTTTTTCAGTGACACCAAACCCCAAAGAGGCGCCCTTTTTAATCGTTCCTTCATCCGAGGTGATCAGCAGGATCTTTTTGTCGTCACATACCTTCTTCAGCACCGTCACCCCACTAGCCACCAAATTATCTTTGAACATCACAACCGAGCCCGTGTCTTGGGGGAGAGAATGGCTGATGGTATAGAGGTCATTGAGGGTTTGGATCATCAGGCGCTTCACGGGAATCTGCTGTGCCTTTAGCAGCCCCTCCAATTCCGTTGCCTCTTTCACCCGACGATCGTCGGCACTATAAATCACGACAACTCTGGAAGAATCAGTGTGGATGGCTTTTAAGAAAGAGACGAACTGAGTGGGCTCAATCTCGTCCAAGACCCCAGTGATCTGATGCCCTGTGCGATCGGCTTCTCTGTACATGGCGGCCAAAGAGAGGATGGGCTTGTCTTTGATCAGCTTGAGGGCCAATTGGGTTGTGGTGGTGGTCACGGGAACAACAAGGGCTGCCTTTTCTTGGGCCAGTTGTTGGAAAATAGAGCGCTGAAGGTTGGCGTCACCCTGGGCATTATGAACCTTGTAAGAAACTTTGCCGGGTAACTGGGCAGAGAGTGTTTCTTCGAACCCTGCCACAATATCATTCAGCGCTTGATGTTCAATGGGAATCACCAGATGTACCGCGAGGGTCTCAGAGGGGTGCGCGTCTAAAAATTTAACTTTGAGTCCATAGATGGTGAGGCCGAGAGTCATCATCAAGAGACTTATTTTAACTATTGTTTTCATCCTAAAAATCCTTTTAAGTTTGTCGTAAAATTAAAGCAATAAGGTTGAGAAAAAGACTTACAGAGTGGCGCACATGCGCCATGGACCCATGACAATAAGAGCAGCAAATAAAAAGAGATTTGTGAGGTAGAAGGTGGATAACATAGTAAAACTTTCTAAAAATAAAAATACAAAAAAGGGCAAGACGCTAGAGAGAGCGCCGCCAACTGTATTTCTTATTTAAGAAAATTTCATATATCATGCCTTTATATTTATGGATGTTCAGAGAATTTGTCAACTATTTAAGGAATGGAACTCCACAAAGAAAAATCCACACCTTAAACGACGACAATTTAGGTAGCTAGGTCAATGTGGTCTTGTCATTCTATATATGTAGCTGAGATGTGGAGAAGGAGGGTGGCTTTAGTCACAGCTATCCTGAAGGAGAGAGAGCTGTTTAAAAAAGTTGCATGCGTTATCTTGTTATATATCCTTAAGGACTATTATCAGGTATCAGCCTCTAAATTTTATGCGCCTTAAAACCACGGGGTTAACCCCGTGGAGCGGTTTATCACCACCGTGCGGGCTGTAAGGGCTGTAAAACACCTTTTGTACTTAAAATCATGAAAGTTGCACGTGGAAAGAGGATCTCGATTGATCTTTTCAAACCAGGTTCCCACTCACGACTTGTTCCCACTAGAGACGGATCTACGATCCAAACAAAAACTTTTAAGTTTGGAAAAACATGCCTAAGGGCCAATAAGAGCCTATTAAAAAAATTATTTCTACCGGAGGGTAGATGCTCCAACCTATACCAAAAATAAGGATCAAACATCAAGGTGGTGATACTATACACATCTCCTTTATACTGCTCGATCTCTTCGATGAGATTGAGAAGGAATTTAAAAGCCTCATCTTTGCTCATTTCATCTGCTGCAGGACTCCTTCTTATAATAACATTCTGCAAAAGCTTTATTTTCTCTTGAGCCGCCTCTGCGTTAGGATTATACCCCGGGCGGAAAGAAGAACGCACTAGATCCTTCCTTAGATCGGATAGAACCTTAGATGTATCACTCCCCGGATTCAAATCAATGAAAGTAGAGCCAAGGGATTGCCCTTTTACATCAATGGGATCCTTATGTTGTGGGCCAGCAGTTGCCGCGTTAACAGACAACGAAAAAGTCGACGTAACTGCAATGAAAACCATAGTTTTTAATGATATCACCATAAACTCCCCATATTAAGAATACATAGTTTATTTTTATCATTTATTAATGTTAAAAACAATGAATTCTTATAAGTTTCAGATCTATCTGAATTTCTGCACTAACTATAAGGTATGGTGGGCAGTATCCATCGCGAGTTGTTTTTTCGCACGGCGCGCCTCGGCATAGGATAAATACGAAGTGCTACCAATGATAACAGCAGCCCCCATATGCACGATGATACCGGGGAGTTCATTAAAGAACAAATACCCAAAGTCGCAAAAACGAGCTCTGTATACCGGAAAGGTACGAGAAGAAACGCGCAGTATATCTACGCTAGCGACGAGTAACGCTGTCATAAAATTATAAGAGGTTAGCTATATTTTAATAATTTTATGAGAGATAACAGACCACAAAAAACACAAAGATGAAGGGCCTTGGCAGAATGCTGAAATCTGCGGTAGTGGTGGGCACTACGGGATTCGAACCTGTGACCTACTGATTAAGAGTCAGCTGCTCTACCAACTGAGCTAAGTGCCCCCGAGTGGGGAAGGTATGACTGGATGTACCAAATATTTGGTCTTTTGTCGATAGAGTTCTTTTACGGCCGGCCCAGGGGATAAGAGGGTGATCTTTGTTTTTCAAGGAAGGCAAAGCATATTTTAATGGAAAAAATCCTGGTTTTTGATAGGATGGAAAAATCTTTTTTAAAAGTGAGGGAATTTTATGTGGAATAAATCATTCATTATTGTTGTGTTTTCAAGTTTTTTCTTGTCCTGTATCGCGCTGTGGAGAGCGTCCGTTGGTCCGTCAGCAGAGCGTGTGATGGAATCGGTCTTGTCCGAAATGAACAAGCAGCCAGAAGTGGTGGCTAAGATTGTGATCGAAGGGGCCAGCAAGCTCCAAAAAACGCAGGAAGAGCAAGATCGACTTCGGCGAATAGAAAAAATAAGGTCCAAAAAGCTTGAGCTTTTGCAAGACAAACACTCTCCTTTTATGGGAAATCCAAATGGGGATGTGGTTATTCTTTCTTTCTTTGATTACCATTGTGGATATTGTCGATCTGCCCATGACACGCTGCAAAAACTGTTGGCTCAAGATAAGAACATCAAAATAATTTACAAAGAATATCCTGTTTTAGGAGATTTAACGTTGTCTCGGGCGGCACTAGCTGCTCAAAAGCAGGGTAAGTATTCAGATTTCCACACAATTCTGATGAAATCAGATGCAAATTTTTCCCAAGAAAACCTCATTGAGTTGGCTCATAAATTAAAGATTGATGTAAAAAAGTTTAGTACTGATATGAATAGTATGGAAACGGAAAACCGTATTAAGCAGAATATGAGTTTGGGCCAGTCTCTTGATATTTCAGCCACACCCACCTTTGTCTTTGGGGATAATGTTATCCCGGGCGCTATTTCTTTGGCGGAATTTCAGGCAGAGATTAGAAAAGAACGCCTAAAGAAAGCACGTTAAGACTTGCTAAAGTTAAGATCGTCGAAATATAAATTTGGGTTTTGGCAAGCGACGTCCCTCGTTGTAGGGAATATCGTGGGCTCTGGTATTCTGATGTTGCCAGTGGCCTTGGCGTATTATGGCACATTTGGTCTCTTTGGGTGGGCGCTCACATCCTTGGGGGCCATTTTTCTTGGTCTTGTCTTTGCCAGCTTAAGTCATCGGTTTACAAAATCAGGCGGTCCGTACGTATATGCTCGCGAAGTTTTTGGGCGGTTTTTCGGATTTGAGGTGGCATGGACGTATTGGTTGGCTAACATCATCAGTAATTTGGCAGTGGTTATTGCCTTTGTGAGTTATCTGTCGGCCGCTTACCCTGTTTTGAAAGAACACCCTTTGTATGCCTTTGGGGTTGGATTGATAGCCCTTTGGGTGTCTGTGGCCATAAACCTGATTAGCCTTAAGCTTTTTGCACGGATGCAGGTGTTGGTCACCGTTGCAAAAGTTTTGCCGTTAATAGTTCTTTCCGTCGTTGGTATTTTCTATGTGGATTGGTCGAATCTGTATCCCTTTACATTGCCCATGGGGATTACGCCTTGGCAGGCTATTCTGGCCACCATGTCGCTCAGCATTTTTTCTTTCATTGGTATTGAGTCAGCCACCATCCCTTCCGAGCATATAGAGCATCCCAAAAAAATTGTGGCTCAGGCAACGGTGGTGGGCACGCTGATCTCTGCCGTGATTTATATATGGATTGCCATGGTAATCATGGGGATATTGGGCACGGGGAAGCTTTCCATGTCTCAAGCTCCCTTTGCGGATGCGGTTGGATCCATGTTTGGATCTGGGTCAGCTCGGGTCATTGCGCTTATGGCTGCCTTTTCTTGTTTCAGTACGTTAAATGGGTGGATTTTGCTTCAAGGGCAAATTCCTCTGGCGGTTGCGCGCGACAACTTATTCCCCAAGATTTTTGGATACCAATCTTCCCAGGGAACACCCGTTGCGGCGTTATTAATTTCGGCCTCTTTTATGAGTCTTCTGCTCTTTTTAAATTACAGCGCTTCTTTAATTGATCAATTTGCCCTGATTATTCATTTAACCTCCTTCTCGATTCTGCTGCCCTATCTTTTTTCAGGCTTGGCGGATCTTGTCCTGCTCTGGAGAGAGGGCAGAAAAGCCCAATTTTCGTGGGGATCTATTCTCGTGGCTGTGGTTGCCATTCTCTATGCGGGGGTGGCTATTTGTGGTGTAGGCTTCCAAAGCTTTTTAATGGGCGTTGGGCTTGTGGTGATTGGTGTCCCCATTTTCTGGATCATGAAAAAAGAAGCCTAAATCATTCCCCCCCATCGTGGAGGCTTGAAAAGAGTCCTCTTGCATTTCAAAACGGCATCGGCTACACATCTAACACAGATAAAGGGGCGTATAGCTCAGTGGTAGAGCACTACGTTGACATCGTAGGGGTCACTGGTTCAATCCCGGTTACGCCCACCATCTATTGATCAATAGAAACAGGTAGAAGTTCCCTAGAGAAAAACAAATAACTAGACCCGTTAGCCGGGGGATGGTGTGGATCGATTCGCATCACTTTGAAGGCCGTGGGGGCGGTCGGGCTGAGTTGGTAGAAATAGTACCCTTCCTTCTTCAGTCGATTGATCCAGGATTGGTGTTGGCTTTGAGCTAACGAAAAGCTGGGGACGATCAGGATGGGAGGCCACTTGGACTGGGCGAGGAAGTCATATCCGCCGGCGAGCGCCTGCGACACATCAATGTCGTTTTCGATCAATAGAAAATCTATGGCGGGGAGGGAGAGGTTGTCCAGAGGTTTTAATTGGATGTCATAGCAATGGGTGCCCGTGAGCCCTTGCTCGTAAGAGGTGTTCACCGTCGTGTCATCAGAGGTCACGGAGGCCGCCTCCAGGCAGACAGAGAGAGTCCCTTCTTTCTCAGAGGGGATGAGAGGGAAGGGCTGGATGGTGGAATCAAGATTGTGTAATGTGGCGTTCTCTTTTAAGAGAGCAAAGAATTTGGGATGTCCTTCAAAGGCCAAAATTTTTCCTTTATCGTTCAATTGCTTGGCGATTAAGAACGTATGAAGGCCAGCGTGTGTGCCCAGATGCAAAACAGTGGCATCCTGCGCCACGAGCTTTTTCAGCATGAAGGGAAGGGTGGCAGATTCTTTTTCTGTGAGAGATCTATCCAAACTTAAGAGGGGAAATCCATACCGGGAATATACTAAAAACCGCTGGTCAGAAAGCTGATAAGATTCTAAAGAAGCTAAACGTCGTTGGGTTGCGTGATGAGTCTTATAATAGAAAATAGTAAATCCGACCAAACAGAGAGCGAAAACCGCACTTAAAATTCTTGAAACTGAAATCACGTTAACCTCCTACTACCTTTTTCAGGTTTAAGGACAAACAGGATTAAGTCAATAATTTTCTTGAAATTCACGTGCAATTAATGTATACAAAATCCAACTGAGAGGCTCGTTTGGGTCTTTTTTATAGTAAACATCTCACACAAGGGTATGGGGATTCCCCTCCGGTCTTTGGATTATCCAGAGCAGATCTTGTGGAGGATTAACCGGAGAAGAATAATGTCTAAAACAACTTTTACCATGCGTCAGCTATTAGAAGCCGGCGTGCACTTTGGTCACCACCCTCGTCGTTGGAATCCGAAAATGGCCACGTACCTATTCGGCGTTCGTAACAACGTTCATATCATTGATTTACAGCAAACGGTTCCTTTATTGTACCGTGCCTTAGAAGCTATCAAAGAAATTGTTTCTAAGGGAGGCCGTATCCTTTTTGTGGGAACGAAGCACCAAGCTTCAGGGCCCATCGCGGAAGCGGCCACATCGTGTGGTCAATATTATGTGAACCATCGTTGGCTTGGTGGGATGCTGACGAACTGGGGAACCATTTCTAAGTCGATTAACCGTCTTGAGGAATTGGAAAAGAAGCTTGACCAACAGTCTGGTTTTACAAAGAAAGAACATCTCAAGCTTTCAAGAGAAAGACAAAAACTAGAGATGACTTTGGGGGGGATTCGTTCCATGGGAGGTCGTCCGAACGCTTTGTTTGTGATTGATACCAATAAAGAGGCTTTGGCCATTGAAGAAGCACATAAGTTGGGCATTCCCGTTATTGCGGTCGTAGATAGCAACTCAAACCCTGAAAAGGTGGATTATGTGATTCCAGGCAATGATGATGCAAGCCGGGCCATTAACCTTTATTGCCAGCTTGTTGTGTTGTCTGTTTTAGAAGGTCTTCAAGCAGAGATTAGAACATCAGGTGTGGATGTGGGGACGGTACAGGCTCCCATAGAAACCATCGCAGAGTTTGAATCCGTAGAAGTTTTGCCAGAAGCAGGATCTGTCACAGAAGAGATCATTGTTGAAACCCCGCAAGAAGAATCTCAAGAATAATTTAAGGTGAGTAAGAAAATAAAGAGTAAAGAATAATGCAAATTACAGCTGCCCTTGTCAAAGAATTAAGAGAACGTACGGGTGCCGGAATGATGGATTGCAAAAAAGCCTTGAGCGAATGTGGGGCTGATTTGGAGTTGGCCATCGATTGGCTTAGAAAGAAAGGCTTGTCTGCTGCTGCTAAGAAAGCTGATCGTATCGCTGCGGAAGGGCTTATTGGCATTGCCGTAAAAGGAAATGTGGGTGTGGCCGTTGAAGTAAACGCTGAAACCGATTTTGTTGGCCGTAATGAGCAATTCCAAAATTATGTTCGGCGGGTATCAGAAGCAGCCCTCGATATGGATTACTCCGTTCCTTCTCTTTTGGCGAAAACGTTTTCTGCTGAAACAGGAAGGACAAACCAAGAAGAACTCACCCATTTGGTAGCCGTCATTGGCGAAAATATGGGGCTGCGTCGTGTCTCCAGATTGGTTGTTTCGTCCGGTGTTGTGGTGGGATATGTGCACAATGCAGTGGGTGAGCATCTCGGGCGAATTGGTGTTTTGGTTGCCTTGGAATCCACAGGTAATGAATCTAAGCTGACGGCCATGGGGAAACAGATTGCCATGCATGTTGCGGCGATGAGCCCTCGGTCTCTTTCCATCGAAGAATTGGATCCTGCCTTGGTTGAACGTGAAAAGGCCATTATTTCAGAGCAAGCTAGCGGATCTGGAAAGCCGGCAGAGGTTATGGAGAAAATGGTCGCTGGTCGGTTGCGGAAATTCTACGAAGAAGTTGTGCTGCTAGAGCAAACATTTATCATGGATCCGGATAAAAAAGTTAAAGATATTATTTCAGACTATGCCAAAGAAATGGGGTGTTCTGTTTCTTTGGTTGCCTACACGTGTTTTAAGTTAGGCGATGGTATTGAAAAGAAAGTTGATGACTTTGCGTCAGAAGTTTCAAAGCTTACCAAGTAAGACGTAGCTTTTAAATTTTTGCAGCAAAGATATTTAAGGGGGGCTTCAACATGAAGCGAGTATTGGTTAAATTATCAGGAGAGGCGTTGAAGGGAAACTCTTTAACGTCTTTTTCGCAAGACGTCATGACCGACATTGGTCACAAGATTGAATCCTTGCGAGCGAAGGGTATTCAGATTGCCATCGTTGTGGGCGGAGGGAATATCTTCCGTGGAAAGGAAGAAAGTATTTCTTCTTTGAATCGGTGCCAGGCGGATCAGATGGGTATGCTCGCCACCGTTATTAACGGGATTGCTCTTCAAAGTATTTTAACGGATCTAGGCATTAAAACGCGCGTGTTCTCGGCGCTCCCTCTCTTGGGTGTTTGTGAGACTTTCAATCAGCAAGCAGCAACCGAGGCCCTTGATCTGGGCCAGGTGGTCATTTGTGTTGGAGGAAGTGGTAATCCTTATTTTACCACGGATACAGCTTCTGTTTTAAGAGCCTTAGAGCTCAAGTGCGATGGATTGATGAAGGCTACAAAAGTAGATGGGGTTTATGATTGTGATCCCCATCACAATAAAGCGGCCAAACGGTTTGATAGGCTCTCCTATGCGCAGGTGAAGGAGAGAAATCTAAAGGTTATGGATGCAACGGCTATTTCTTTAGCAGCGGAACATAATCTTCCTATTATGGTTTTTTCTTTACTGGAAAAAAACTGTTTTGAAAGAGTATTAAGCAATCAGCTGACCCACACCGTTATTTCTTAGGAGTTTAAAATGACAATGGATTTTTCAATAGATTTAAGAAAAAGAATGACCGGCACCCTCGAGTCTTTGAAGAAAGACTTCAATAGCTTGCGGACAGGGAGAGCCTCAACAGCCCTTTTGGATAACGTGATGGTGGAAGTTTATGGGGCCTCCCTGCCGCTCGCTCAAGTGGCCACCATTACTGTTCCTGAAGCGCGCATGCTTTCCGTGCAAGTTTGGGATAGAGGCGTTGTCAAGAGTGTAGAGAAAGCCATTATGGAAGCGGGATTGGGATTAAACCCTATCTGTGATGGACAACTCATTCGCTTGCCTTTGCCAGACCTCAGTGAAGAAAGAAGACGCGAGCTTGTAAAAGTCGCTGCCAAATATACCGAAGCTGCAAAGATCAGTATTCGTAATGTGCGGCGTGATGGAATGGACGAATTAAAACTAAGGGAAAAAGGGGGGGATATCTCAGAAGATGATCTGCGTCGTTCTTCAGAAGAAGTTCAAAAAATCACGGATGACTATATCAAGAAAATTGATGAGCTCTTTTCCCAAAAAGAGCGAGATGTTATGAGTCTTTAATGTCTTTGAATGTGGCAATCATGCCACGGCATGTCGCCATTATTATGGATGGAAATGGACGGTGGGCCAAGGCAAAGGGCAAACCCCGCATGAGGGGCCATCAGCAAGGGGCTGAAACCTTGCGCGCCATTATTGAAGAATCAATTCAGCTCGGTGTGTCCTACTTAACTGTCTATGCATTTTCCACAGAGAATTGGAAAAGACCCGCTGAAGAAGTCAAGGGCCTGATGACGCTTCTTAAACTTTACTTAGAAAAAGAACTCAAAACACTGCAAAAAGAAGGTATTAAGGTCAAATTCATTGGGGGTCGGACCTCTTTGTCAGAAAATATTTTAGATGTTATTCGGACGGCCGAAGAAAAAACGAAAGATAATAGCCGGTTTACCCTGATCGTGGCTTTTAATTACGGGGCGCGCGATGAGATTATAAGAGCTGTGCGTCACCTAGTCTCTGCCTGTGAAGACCATACCCTGAAGGCAGAAGAAATTTCGGCAGAGACATTTTCTGATTTTTTGGATACAAAGGGGGTTCCCGATCCGGATTTGCTCATCAGAACCAGTGGGGAGTACAGAATAAGTAATTTTTTGCTTTGGCAATGTTCGTATGCAGAGCTCTTTTTTACAAAAACATTGTGGCCTGATTTCTCAAAAGAAGAATATAAATCAATTCTCCATGACTTTTCCCAACGAGAAAGACGGTGTGGAAAAACGTCAGAACAGCTTAAAAAGGTATAGTTAAGGATATGCATTTATGATGACTTTAGACTTAGAAAAATTTTCAGACCTGCAGAAAAGAATAGCCTCTGGTTTTATTATGATTACTTTGCTGGGACTTATTTTCTGGGGGGGCATGTGGCCTTTAAAAATTTTGGTTCTTTTTTTGGTGGGAGCCCTCAGCTTTGAGTGGGCAAAAATCTGTAAGTTTTCTTTGAAAGCTGTTCCTTTTCTCATCATGATCCTAATCTATGCGGCGGGATACGCAACGTCTGTGAGTCGATCCACTCTTGGGGTGGGGGTTCTTTTGTGCCTGGCAAGCTTGGGGGTTTTTCTAAGCTGGCTTTCTTGGTATCGTCGATTTTTGTGGTTTACCTTAGGGCTTCTTTATATCGGACTGCCGTGTCTCTCTATTTTCTGGCTTCTTGATCACCTAGAAGATGGGGTACTTATTTTGGCGTGGGTTGTCTCCGTTGCGGCCGTTAATGATATGACCGCCTACTTCATCGGAAACTGGCTTAAGGGCCCTAAGTTAATGGAGGCCATCAGCCCGAGCAAAACATGGTCAGGGTTTTTTGGAGGTCTTATTTGTTCAAGTTTAATGGGAGGATTGTTTTATTTCTTTATTCAATCCAATATTTCTTTGCAGCAATTCATGGGACTTTGTGCCGTTGTAGCTTTGTTTTCGACCATCGGCGATTTATGTGAGTCTAAAATTAAAAGAGTTCACAAAATTAAGGATAGTGGAGATATAATCCCAGGGCACGGAGGACTTTTTGATAGACTAGATGGATTTCTGTTTGTTGTACCGTTTTTAACATTAGCCATTTTCCTCTGGCCTCAAATTGTGTTATTTACTTGGAAGTAAATTAGAAGATAAAGGTTATTTTTATGTTGTTAGAGTCTTTGATTCCTATTGTGTCGTGGATCTTTCCCTTTTTGGTTGTGCTCACTGTTTTGGTTTTCGTTCACGAATTGGGCCATTATTTAGTTGCCCGTTACAATGGAGTGAAAGTTGAAGTGTTTTCAATAGGATTTGGACCTGAACTCTTTGGATGGATGGATTCCAAAGGCACACGATGGAAATTCAGTCTTATTCCTTTAGGGGGATATGTGCGTATGTTTGGAGATGCGAATGAGGCTAGTGTGCCTGATTTCGAACAAATAAATGCCTTATCCAAATCTGATCGTGAGCAGACCTTGATGGGAAAGACGGTCTGGCAAAGAATGGTGGTATCCATTGCGGGGCCGGTGGCGAACATTTTCCTTACGTTCATGCTTTTTTCTTTGGTCTTTTTCTTTTACGGTAAAGCCAGTGAAACACCAATCATTGGCGACATAGTGGCAGGCAGCGTGGCAGAAAAAGCGGGCATCCAGTCGGAAGATCGAATTGTTCGGATAAACGAGTTTATGCCGCACTCCTTTAAAGAGGTTCAAACCTATATCAATAACCATCCCAGTGAACGTCTCTCGGTTGAGGTTGAACGGGGGGGAAGCTCTCTTACATATCAAATCACGCCAGAGGCTATGGAAGTGACAGCTCATAAGAAAATAGGATTTATCGGAGTATCTCCCCTAAGAGTGAAAAAGTCCTTATGGGACGCCCCTTATGAATCCTTAAAGTCTGTGGGGGTTATGAGTGCTGATTTGCTCAAGTCGTTGGCTGCCATTGTGTCTTCTGGGGAAAATGCTGGAAAATTGGGCAGCGTTTTGAGTATTGCAAAAATGTCTAAAGACAGCCTACATGGGGGTCTATTTTCCTTATTCTTTTTTATGGCGGTGTTGTCTTTAAATTTAGGCATCATTAACTTGCTGCCCATTCCTATGCTGGATGGGGGTCATCTTTTATTCTACATCATTGAAGTTGTTCGCGGAAAACCAGTGGGAGAAAAAGGCCAAAACATTGCTTATAAAATTGGATTTGGTGTCCTACTTTTTGTTATGCTATTCACTTTATGGAATGATCTTACTCGTTTTAAGGTGGTTGAATACTTTTTAGCTCTCTTCAAATAAAGGGGCGATTCTAAGCGAGAATCTTACAACTTGAAATAGTTAAGAAAACTATAAAATAAATAAGATTTGATATTAGGTTTAGCCTCGTGCTATTTACAATAAATAACTTAAGCCCTGTCACATTGCGACTTTTTATCGTAAGAGGGAAACGAAAGAGGAATTAGCGTGTTTTTCCGAACAGTCTTTAAGCGTTCTGTTTTTTTTGTTTTTGTTGTTGTTTGGGGATGTTTTTCAGAGCCAGTTTCTTCTTTTCATGTGGAGGGAAATCAGCGAATAGAATCAGAAACAATCCTGAATTCTCTGACCATTAAGAAAGGGTCATTCCCGACAGAATCAGACATGGATGAGAGTCTGAAGGCTCTTTATGCCTCTGGACATTTTTCGGATGTTTCCATCAAACAGATTGGTTCCTCTCTGGTTATCACCGTTGTTGAGAACCCCAGTATTAACCGCATTGTGTTTGAAGGAAATAGTGCCCTGAGCGATAAGATCTTGAACACAGAAATGCGCATCAATCCTCGTGAGCTTTTGGATAAATCAAAAATTCAACTAGAAGTTCAAAGAATTATGGCTTTTTATCGAGCTAAGGGGCACTTCGGAGCGAAGGTGACTCCCAAGATTATTACAAGAGAGCAAAATCGGGTGGACATCATCTTTGAAATAGAAGAGGGCACCTCGGCAAAAGTACAACAAATTAACTTTACAGGGAATAAACGTTTCAGCGACGATACTCTCCAGCATGTTCTCATGACCAAAGAGAAAAAATGGTGGCGTTTTTTCGCGAATGACGATTTCTATGACCCAGATCGTTTGGAAGCTGATAAAGATAATTTGAGAAAATTCTATTTATCAAAAGGATATGCAGATTTTCGAGTTGTCTCAGCTGTTGCAGAACTTGTGCCTTCTCAAGATGGGTTCATTATTTCTTTCACTCTTGATGAAGGGGAGCGCTATCGGTTTGGGGAAATTTTAGTTAAAAGTGAGATTCCTGGTTTGCATGTGCAAGAAATGCAAAAAAAGATTCAGTCTGCAAAAGGGGATTGGTATTCTTTCTCTGTCATTGAAAAAGATAGAGATACGTTAAATAATATTGCGGGTGATCATGGATATGCGTTTGTGGACATCCGAATTATTCCGGTGCCAAACGAAAAAGAAAAAACAATCAATCTTACCTATCAGCTTTTGGAAGGCCCAAAAGTTTTCATCAATAAAATCGACATTATGGGGAATACACGTACCATTGATTCAGTCATCCGCCGCCAACTTTTCTTGGCTGAAGGGGATGCCTATAACTCTACAAAGCTAAGAAACTCGAACCGACGATTAGAGAATCTTGGATTTTTTAAGAAAGTTAATATTCAACAGAAACCTGTTTTGGGAGATGCGACAAAAACAGATCTGGAGATCGAAGTGCAAGAACAATCAACAGGAGAAATTAACTTTTCTGCCGGATACAATACTGCAAGTGGCCCTTTTGGAATGATCACTTTTATTGAGCGCAACCTCTTTGGGCGTGCGTATGAGTTTAGCTCTCGTCTTTACTATGGTAAAAAAAATAAAAGCCTTAACGTCTCCTTGGAAGATCCGTATTTCCTCAACAAAGAACTGCTCGTGGGCGTTGGCGCGGTTCGATCCCAAGATGACCAAGAATCTGAAAGCTCTTACAAGCAGACTTCCACGGGGGGGCGTGTATGGATGGAGTATCACCTGTCCGAACCGTTGACCCAACGTTGGTCTTATGGATTATCTGAAGATAACTTGGGGTCGATACCCGCAACAGCGGCTCCTCAGATTCGAGATCAGGCAGGCAAAAAGACCACCTCTTCTGTTACCCATGGATTGAACTATGATAAGAGAAACTTTCGCTTTAACCCGTCCGAAGGATATATTGCATCCATGTCTAACCAATGGGCTGGCCTTGGAGGGAATCTTAAATTCTTAAAGAATATCGTGAGTGGTGCAATTTATTACATGCCCATTGATGACTTAATCCTCAGCTTAGATGGTCAATTGGGTATCCTGAATGGAATTGGAGGACAACGGCCCCGTGTTTCTGATAAATTTACCTTAGGAGGCACCAGCCTCAGAGGATTTGATTATTCCGGTGTTGGTCCACGATATAAAGCTGGATTTAAAGAAGCATTGGGGGGAGATAGGGTGATTTCAGCAACGGCTGAAGCTACGTTCCCCATTGGTATTTCAAAAGATTTTGGGATAAGAGGGGCTCTTTTCGTGGACGCGGGGACCACATGGGACTCAAAAGAAACCGGCAGTACAGTCTACAATAATAAATCATTACGTATGTCAGCAGGATTTGGATTTGGGTGGGCGTCCCCGATGGGGCTCATTCGAATCGACTTTGGGTTCCCTTTCATGTCGAGACCTGAAGATAAGAAAAGCATGTTGCTCATCAACTTTGGCACTGGCAGATTCTAATGCCTTTAAAAAAGAGCAAAAACAATACTCTGATTTTTTTTGTGTTTGGATTCATTCTTTTATTAGGAAGTATGGGATCTTATTTCTTAGTTTGGCGTGAAAATTCTGTCTGTCCTCAATCAGGCACCAAAATCGGCCTGCTGAATGGAGATAGGCTTTGGACTCAATTACCGATGATTATACATTTAAAAGAAGATCTTCATAAGAATCTCACGATCCATCAAAAAAAGTTCTCTCGTCTTGAAGCTGAATTAAGAAAAGAAAACCAAGAGCTCATAGAGGCACAACGGGCATTAATCTCAAATTCTAAGAGTCATAGAACCAATCTAGAACAGAGACAAAAAGTGTTTTCTGCTAAAGTTATGAACTTACAAAAGAATGCAGAAGACACCCAGAAAAAAATTAATAGTTTATATGAGCAATCCATGATCGTTATTAAAGAAAAAATCAATCTATCTATCCAGAAGATTGCCCGTCAAAAAAATCTATCTTTGGTTTTATATGAAAACCAAGTAGCCTATCATAAGGCAGCTCTGAATATTACGGATGATGTTTTTAGGGATCTGAAAGACTTTCAGTATCCTCCTTTAAAGTGGTGAGTTTTATGCCAGATACCAGATTCTATCCAAAACCCTCTCTCGTTTCTTTAAAAGAAATAACTGATTTTTTGGGAATTTCTTGTCCGGAAGAAAAGAAAAAAATTTCCGGAATTAATACCTTAGAAGAGGCGACCGAAGGGGAGATTGTGGCTTGCTTTGACAAGAAAGCTATTTCTGCTTTGCATTTAACAAAAGCAGGAGTTTGTCTTGTCAGTGAGGATCTTTTGGACGCCGTGCCAACGACTATAATCTCCCTATGCGTTAAAAATCCAAAGGTTTCCTTTGCAAAAGTAGCCCATTTTTTATATCCGCATGCTCGAACTGTCAGTATAAACGAGGGAAGACAAGAGTCGAAAATTTCCAATTCTGCCTCTGTTGCCGCGACCGCCTTTATCGGGAAAGGAGTGGAAATTGGAGACCATACAGTTATTGGGGCAGGAGCCTATGTGGGTGACGGGGTTAAGTTAGGGAATAACTCTTGTATTCATGACCATGTTTCTCTGATGAAGACAATTATTGGGAATGGTGTACATGTTCATTCGGGCGCCCGCATCGGGGGGGAGGGCTTCGGTTTTGCGAATGAAGGAGCAGAACTGGTCGACATTCCCCACTTAGGGCGTGTGGTGATTAAAGACAATGTGCGCATTGGTGCTAATACCACCATTGATCGTGGCGTGTTGGGAGATACCCTGATCGAAGAAAACTGTCGTATTGATAATTTAGTACAAATCGCGCACAATGTTCATCTGGGAAAAGGGTGTATTATTGTGTCCCAAGTGGGCATTTCGGGCAGCACACAAATTGGGGACTTTTCTATTTTGGCCGGCCAGGTGGGGTTAGCTGGGCACCTTAAAATAGGAAAACATGTTACCATTGCGGCTCAGAGTGGTGTTATGAGAGATATCCCAGATGGAGAAACGGTAGGGGGGAGCCCTTCTATGCCTATCCGAGACTGGCATCGCCAAGTCATTTATTTATCAAAAATTATTAAGAAGTAGGAAGAAAAATGCTTGTTTTAAACATACAGGAAATTCAGAAACTCATTCCTCATCGTTATCCCATGCTCCTTATTGATCGGTTAGAGAAGATCGTTAAGGGGGAGAGCGCGGTGGGTATTAAAAATGTGACCATGAATGAATGGTTTTTTCAGGGGCATTTCCCTGAAAATCCGGTGATGCCAGGTGTTTTGATTGTGGAGGCCATGGCTCAGGCAGCCGGAACTCTGGTGATGTATTCTACAGAGAAAAAAGCCAGCGATAAACTCGTCTATTTCATGACGATTTCTGAAGCAAAATTCCGGAAGCCTGTTTTGCCGGGGGATACTTTAGAGATCTTTGTGGAGAAGATAAAAGGAAGAGATCCTCTCTGGAAGTTTTCTGGCAGAGCACAGGTTAATGGTGTTCTTGTCTCGGAAGCCATTTTTTCTGCCATGATTGTGGATAAGCCAAATGAGTAAATCTGTTGTTCATCCCACAGCTATTGTCTCTAAAAAAGCCATTATTGGTAAGAATGTCCACATTGGACCCTATTGCTGCATTGGAGAAGACGTTGTTTTAGGAGATGGCGTGACACTCCATTCTCATGTGGTGATTGAGGGGAAAACCTCAGTGGGAGAAGGGACGGAAATTTTTTCTTTTGCTGTTATTGGAGCAGCCCCCCAATTTTTGAGTTCCCTTCCGGAATATTCTAAAATAACGATCGGAAAAAACAACAAGATCCGAGAACATGTCACAATTCATGCGGGAACTCAACCGGAAGGAACCCTGGTGGGGGATAATGGATTTTTTATGGTGGCGTGTCACATTGCCCATGATTGCCGGGTCGGAAATAAGGTCGTCATGGCTAACAATGCAACGCTCGGTGGCCATGTGGAAATAGGAGACAATGTTATTCTTGGTGGACTGTGTGCCATTCACCAGAAAGTGCGCTTGGGGAAGGGCTGCATTATTGGAGGGGTCTCCCCCGTTGTGGGGGATGTTATTCCTTATGGATCTGTGATGGGGAACCGTGCGGTTTTGTGTGGACTAAATCTAGTGGGGTTGCGCCGTCATGGAATAGATCGTGAAAGTATTCACAAGCTGCGGACAGCCTATCGGTTATTATTTGCAGACGAGGGAACACTGACCGAACGTATCCAGGGGACTGTAGAGCTTTTTTCAGAGGATCCGATCGTTATGGGGGTCGTAGAATTTTTGCAGCAAAATGCTGCCAATAACTTGCGTCCTCTTTGTCTGCCGAGGTAGACTATGGAGAATCAACCCCTTGGTATTGTTATGGGTAAAGGAGACTTGCCCTCTCTTCTCATCGACTTCTGTAAAAAAAATAAACGTCCCTATCTTCTATTTCCGATCAAATATCAAGTTGACGTGTCTTTTATAAGAAAGCATCCTCATGTGTGGGTTTCTTTTGGTCAGATCAAAAAGAATCTTGATTTGCTTAGAAAATACAATATTAAAGAATTGGTTTTCGTTGGGACTGTTCAGCGTCCTCGGCTCCTTTCTTTGAATTTGGATTGGATGGGCTGGAAATGGTTAGTAACCATTGGTTGGAAAGCTTTCGGAGATGATGGGTTGTTGTCAGGCATTATTGGGCTCTTTGAGAAGGAAGGGTTTAAAATTGTGGGAGCTCATCAGTTGATTCGAGACTTGTTGATGCCTCAAGGAAAGTTAGGAAAAATAGATCCAACCGGTGAAGATAAAAAAAATATTGCTTTAGGATTTGAGGCTGCCAAAGAATTAGGACGTCAGGATAGAGGGCAGGGGGTGATTGTGGAAAATGGATTCATCCTTGCGAGAGAAACCATGGAAGGCACAGATTGGATGCTGAAAGAAACAGCTCCCTTGCTGAGCAAGACAGGATCAGCCATTTTGGTAAAGGTTTCCAAACCACAACAAGAGAAAAGAGTAGACCTCCCCACTATTGGACCAGAAACTATAGAAAATTTAGCGCGTTACGGGTATAAAGGAATCGCCTTAGAGGCGGAAAATGGATTTCTTTTGCATCCAGAAAAAGTCATAAAATTGGCTGATCAGAAAGGGATTTTTGTTTACGGTGTCACAGAAAAAAAAGTTTAAAGTCGTCCTCGTTGCAGGCGAGCCTTCCGGAGATTTTCTGGGAGCACAACTGATGAAGGCCCTCAAGAAAAAAACAGATTTCATCGAATTCTTTGGGATTGGGGGCTATTTAATGGAGAAGGAAGGCATTCGCTCTTTTTTTCCTCTTTCAGACCTTTCCATCATGGGTATCTTTGAAAACTGGCGCCAAACGCTTAAAGCCTGGAAACGGTTAAAAGAAACAAAAAATCTAATTGTTGGGATTAATCCGGATCTTGTTGTGACCATGGATTTCCCGGGGTTTAATTTTAGATTGGGAAAAGGATTAAGAAAACGGTTAAAGGAGACTCCTTTGATTCATTATGTGGCTCCTACCGTTTGGGCTTGGCGACCGGGACGTGCTAAGAAAGTATCTAAGTTCTTAACCCATCTTTTAACGCTTTTTCCTTTTGAGCCTCCTTACTTCAAAAAGTACAAACTACCCACCACCTTTGTGGGACATCCCGTCGTAGAGTTGGGGTTTGATGAGGGCAGTAAACAGCGTTTCATGAAAAGGTACGAAATTTCTAAAGAGGAAACCTTATTAACCATTTTACCGGGAAGTCGGATAGTGGAATTAAAACATCATCTGGATATTTTTCAGAAGACAGTGGATATGATAAGCACTCGTATTCCGCGGTTGAAAGTCGTTATTCCAACTTTGCCTGATTTGGAAGGCTACCTGAAAAGCCATTGGTCTTCTTCTGTTCCCATGATCTTGGTTACCGAGATTCAAGAAAAAAAAGATGCGTATGCTGCAAGCTCCATGGCCATTGCGGCCTCTGGCACCATCGCTTTAGAGCTTGCCCAGGCAAATCTACCCATGATTATTGCTTATAAAGTGTCTCCCGTGAGTGCTTGGATCATCAGAGCGTCAGTGCAGGTAAAATATTGCTGCATGGTGAACATTTTGTTGAGGAAGTACATCGTTCCTGAGTTTTTACAAAAAGACTGTACACCCACCAAATTATGTTTGGAAGCTTTGAAAATTCTGAAAAACCCCCAAAAACGTCAGCAACAGTTAGAAGCTTTCGCCCGCGTGAACGAGCTTTTAAGGCCGGCAACTATGACTCCCAGTGAAAAGGCCGCTTCTGTTGTTTTGCGTTACTTACAACCAACAGAAGGGGGATAATTTCCCAAAAAGATTTGCAGTTTTTGGGAAATAAGGTATAACCAACAGAACAGAATAGCTGACAATATATGGGTACGGTGTTGCTTGCGTAGAATACCGTGCGGTGCTCCTTGGCTTTTAAAGTATCGGAGCCATGCAAAACGCGAAAGAGGGAACGACTTATGATTATGACCGGCGGTTTTTTTTCTTATGATAACTTATTCTTGATCATTCTATGTTCAGGCATTTTAGCCCTGTTTTATGGGATGTGTGTTTCACACTCTATTTTGAAATTGCCCGCTGGAACCCAGCGCATGCAAGAGATTGCGGCTGCCATTCAGGAGGGTGCCAAAGCGTACCTTAATCGCCAATATCAAACCATTGCCGTGGTGGGCAGCGTCATTGCTATAGCTCTCTGGCTGTTGATGGGGCTTCATATTTCCTTAGGCTTTATTTTAGGAGCGGTTCTCTCTGGTGTTGCCGGGTATATTGGTATGTATATCTCTGTACGTGCCAATGTGCGGACGGCAGAAGCGGCTAGAACAGGGCTTGAGAAAGCATTATCCCTTTCTTTTAGATCTGGAGCGGTCACCGGCATGTTAGTTGTGGGGCTCGGACTTTTAGGGGTGACGGCTGCTTTTGGGGGTCTTGAACGCCTTGGGTTTGAAACACGTAAGATTCTTGAAACTTTGGTAGCGCTCAGCTTTGGGGCGTCATTAATTTCTATTTTTGCCCGGTTGGGGGGAGGCATTTTCACCAAGGGCGCTGACGTGGGGGCGGACCTTGTGGGGAAGATTGAAGCCGGTATTCCGGAAGATGATCCTCGTAATCCGGCGGTTATTGCCGATAACGTGGGAGATAACGTGGGCGACTGTGCTGGAATGGCGGCAGACCTTTTTGAAACCTATGTGGTTACGATTGTGGCGACCATGTTGATGGGGGCTATTCTCTTTACGGGAGAGGCACAAAAAACCCTTATGATTTACCCTCTTTTGATTGGGGCAGTCTCAATTATTGGGTCATTGCTTGGGACTTTCTGTGTGAAATTAGGGTCCGATAATAACATTATGGGGGCTCTTTACAAGGGGTTCATTGCCAGTGCAGTTTTCTCGGGTATCTTTGTGATGGGGTTAACTTATTTTCTCTTCGATGGGGTGATGGTTGAAGTAGGCAATGTGCTGATTACAAGAGATAATATGATTATGTGTAGCGTGATCGGGTTATTGGTGACAGGTGCCTTGGTGTGGATCACAGAGTATTATACGTCCACGAAGTATCGTCCGGTTAAAAGTATTGCGGCGGCTTCTCAAACAGGGCATGGAACCAATATCATTCAAGGGTTGGCCATTTCTATGGAGGCAACAGCCCTTCCCGTATTGATTATTTGTGCAGGGATTATTTCTTCTTACCTGACAGCGGGACTTTATGGAATCGCTGTCGCTGCCACCATCATGCTGTCTTTGGCGGGGATTGTGATTGCTTTGGATGCGTATGGTCCTGTGACAGATAACGCCGGAGGTATTGCGGAAATGTCTGACTTGCCAGAATCTGTACGCAAGGTAACCGATGCGTTGGACGCCGTGGGAAATACCACGAAAGCCGTTACAAAGGGATATGCTATTGGATCTGCAGCGCTTGCCTCGCTTGTTTTGTTTGCGGCCTACACAGAAGACCTAAAACACTATTTTCCAAATATCACCTGTGGCTTTGACCTCAGAGATCCGTATGTGGTGGTGGGGCTCTTCTTGGGCGGATTATTGCCATACCTCTTTGGTTCCATGGGTATGATGGCGGTTGGTCGTGCAGCGGGGGCTGTGGTGATGGAAGTGCGTCGACAGTTCAAAGAAATCAAGGGGATCATGACAGGTAAGGCAAAGCCAGAGTATGGAACGGCCGTTGACTTGCTCACCATTGCAGCCATTAAAGAAATGATTTTGCCGTCGTTGTTGCCCATTGTTGCACCCATCGCTCTTTATACAGTGATCTACTATGTAGCGGGCATGTCCCATGCGTTTGCCGCTCTTGGGGCCATGCTTTTAGGCACAATCGTCACGGGCATCTTCGTCGCCCTTTCCATGACTTCTGGAGGAGGTGCGTGGGATAATGCCAAGAAGTATATCGAAGAGGGACATTTTGGGGGCAAGAATTCTCCGGCGCATCATGCTTCCATTACGGGGGACACGGTGGGTGATCCTTACAAGGACACAGCGGGCCCCGCCATCAACCCCATGATTAAGATTATCAACATCGTGGCGTTGCTGCTGCTCGCGGCTCTCGCCCGGTTCTAATAGAAGCCTACTTGTAAACTAAAGGCGTCGTCTTTCTTTTTAGAGGAGTGCGGGGTTTTTTGTTATCTCTTAACTTTAAATAAAAAAGCTTACATAAAAAGATGCCTGTCAAAAAATGACAGGCATTCATAGTTTAAATGATGAAGGACTAAACCGATCTTTTCGGTTTTACTAACTCTGCAAAATATTATGGCATTTTCATGATGATATCCTCCTCTTTTTGTTGGACTTTCTGTGTGCAAGATAGATCGTCTTTTTCTTAAAGAAAAGTTGACTTAAAAGAAATTTTCAACTCTGGCATGACTCATAATTCTACACGGCCAGTCATCTGAATAAAGTTCTTGTTTTGAGAGTATATAAGCAGTAGAAAAGAATGAATATTTTGAAAGGGGATACAATTATGACTTTACTAAAGACGATGTCTTTCATTGCGGTTACATCAGCATTTTTGTGCACTGTTAATGCAGCCTCTTCTGCTGAAGATGCCACTCAAGAACGGTTTAATCCTACTGTTTCTAGAGTAGGAGACATTGGGGATTGCATTGATCTTCATCCGGGATTAGATAGAAACCAAATAGATTTGGCTCTGCTCAATCCAAATGGTAACCTGAAGATGATTTTACGGAGAGATCCTAACAGCATCTGGAACGGAGGGGATGAAGCTGAATTCATTAGAAACCTTACTGGCTCCCTCCGACTCCTGCCCGATGCGAGTCTCAGCAGCATTACTGAATTTAGACTCGATCCTTGGTTTCTTGACCCAGAGAGCCGACGAGCTTATGTGGGTCTCTTAGCAACCCTTCGGTGTGTTTCTCCAAATTTGAAAACTTTTGTATGGGTAAGGGATGGACAATGGGGGCAGAGTCGTTTTTGGACAGATGATTATATACAGTTAACCAGGGATGTATTTCCAAATTTGAAAATGACTGATTTCAAGGTATTGAATCTAAAGGGTCAGCTAAAAAATAATTTCAAATGGATTGATGGTCCAAATGGAAAACGAGGTCTTGCCAATAATCAGGATTTCCTTGAATTCAATTCAGAGCTCAGATCTGAGTGGTAACATCTAGCACAGAGGAGGAGATTTCTCTTCAGGAGATATTCCTTATTGTAGATTTTTAAACATTAAACCTGAAGTGGAGAATGTCGCCGTCTTGAACGACGTATTCTTTTCCTTCTTGGCGGAACTTTCCCGCTTCCTTGGCGCCGGCTTCCCCTTTGCAGTTAATAAAATCTGCGTAGGCGATGGTTTCGGCGCGGATAAATCCTCGTTCAAAGTCTGAGTGAATGCAGCCAGCGGCCTCTGGGGCGGTAGCTCCTTTAAAAGTGGTCCAAGCGCGCGTTTCTTTGGGCCCACAGGTAAAGAAGGTTAAAAGATTTAAAAGCCCGTATCCTTTCTCAATCACGCGGTCGAGACCTGATTGGGTGAGACCCAGTTCGTTGAGGAACATCTCTTTTTCTTCACGGGAGCCAAGCGTAGAAATCTCTGACTCAATGGAGGCAGAAATCACCACAGAGGAGGCATTTTCTTGGCTTGCCATGACGGCCACTTTTTGTGTCCAATCATTGCCGGTGCTCGCCTCTGATTCTTGAACATTGCAAACGTACAAAACAGGTTTTAGGGTGATGAGGCCAAATCCGTTGGCGATCAGGGATTCTGCTGACGTAAGCGAGACAGATCGTGCGGGGCGTCCGTCTTCAAGAGCCGCCAATAATTTGGTGCAAATGAGATCTTCTTCCTTAGCGTCTTTGTCTTGTGATTTCAGTTTCTTGGAGAGGGCCTCTTTTCTTTTGGTCAGAGAGGCCAAATCGGACAGCATCAATTCAGTATCAATAATTTCTTTGTCGCGCAAGGGGTCAATGCTGTGCTCCACATGGGTAATGTCAGCATCTTCAAAGCAGCGCAACACATGAATGATGGCATCAACGGATCGGATGTGTCCCAAGAATTGGTTGCCGAGACCTTCGCCTTTGCTGGCACCCCTCACAAGCCCTGCAATATCCACAAATTCGAGAGTTGTGGGAATGATGGCTTCTGATTTAGCAATGACAGAAATTTTAGAGAGGCGTTCATCGGGCACGCCTACTTTTCCAATATTGGGTTCAATGGTGCAAAAGGGATAATTGGCGGCCTCTGCCTTAGCAGTGGAGGTGAGAGCGTTAAAAAGAGTTGATTTTCCCACATTGGGCAATCCAACGATGCCACAGTTAAATCCCATTACTTTTCTCCTAGTACGGAAGGAACATAAGTTTCCATTGCTTCTAAAAGTTTTGGAAAATGTTCGGCCATTTTGTCATATAAAGGAACCAGATCTTCCAGTTCTCTCTTATCAAAGTCATTGAGTACGTAATTAGACACATCCTCTGCATGAAGAGGGCGGCCAATACCAATGCGGAGACGCCAGAAGTTAGGAGACCCGAGCATTTGTTCAATGTTTTTAATCCCATTATGCCCGCCGGAGCTTCCTCCCTGTTTTACGCGTATCTTGCCAAATTCGATATCTAAATCATCATGAATAACCAAAATTTCTTCCGGCGGAATTTTGAAAAACTGGGCAAGGGCAGCAACGGATTGACCCGAGACATTCATAAAGGTAAGAGGCTTTAGAAAGTATAATTTATGGCCCTGGATCGTCCCTTCAGTGAGGGCACCTTTGAATTTGGGCTGATACTCAGGAAGAGAAAAAAAATCAACTAAATGATCTAAAAATAAAAACCCAGCGTTGTGCCGGGTTTTTAAATATTTTTCGCCCGGATTTCCAAGGGCGGCAATAAGTTTCATTGTTACTCAGATTTGCTGCTGTCGTTAGGGGCCGCGTCTACTGTTGTAGGCGCAGTTTCTGCAGATTCATCTGATTCTGAGGAAACTTTTGGCTGAGTCAGAGTTAGAATTGTTTCAATTCTCTCTGGGTGTTCAACTTCCACACCGGCTGGTAATGTCAGATCAGCTAAGTGGATGGTAGAACCAATCTTCATCCCACCTACATCAATGGCGATGAACTCAGGAATAGATTCAGGCGAACAGGTGATGGGAAGGGAGTGGCGCAGAAGACTTAAAAGCCCTCCTTGCTTTAATCCTGGCGCTTTATCTTCATTTAAGATCTTAATGCTAACTTCTAGGCGAATACGGCTGTCCACGTCTACGGTGATGAGATCAATGTGTAAAGGGCGATCACTCACAGGGTGTTTTTGAACACTCTTAATCAAAACTTTCTTAGAAGCGCCGTCTACAGACACTTGGAAAAGGTGGCTTGAAAAGCCTTTTTCTTTCATCTCTTTCACAAGAACGCGCTCTTCAACAGACATGTTCTTGGGAGACTGATTCTTTCCATACAAAGAAACAGGCACATAACCTGTCAGGCGCAATGCTCGTGTGGGGCCTGTTCCAAGTTCACTTCTCACTTGCAAACTGAGAGATCTGATTTCAGTCACTTTAACGTCTCCTTAACCAATACTCATGGCATTCAATAAAAAACATATATCTGATTTTCTACGCGTTCTTGCCTTGAAGATCAAGAGAAAAATGGGATTTTAGCCTTAGATATCAATGTTTTTTGCGAGACTTGCGTTTTGTTGAATAAACTCGTAGCGTGTTTCGGGTCTCTTCCCCATGAGATTTTCCACGAAAAGTTCCAGTTCTTCCGGGGTTTTATCCTTTACATGAAAGAGCTTGACTTGAAGAAGAGAGCGCTTGTTTTTATCCATGGTGGTTTCGCGAAGTTGAGCTGCGCCCATTTCACCCAAGCCTTTGAAACGGCTAATGGAAACTTTACCCGCATTTTTGAATTCTGTTTTTAGAACATAGTCTTTTTCTTTATCGTCGCGGACATAAACAGACTTTGATCCATTGTGTACGCGATAGAGGGGAGGTTGGGCCAAATAAAGATGACCATTTTCAATCATGGGGCGCATCTCTTTATAAAAATAGGTCATTAAGAGAGAGGCAATGTGCGCGCCATCCACGTCAGCATCGGTCATGATGATGATCTTTTCGTACCGAAGCCGTTCTTCGTCGTAGGCAGAGCGTGTGCCACAGCCAAGAGTCTGCTCAATATTGAAAATCTCTTGATTGTTTTTGATTTTATCTGTGGTGGTATGGGCAACGTTCAGAATCTTTCCACGGAGAGGCAAGATGGCTTGGGTTGCTCGATCTCGGGCTGTTTTGGCGGATCCGCCCGCGCTGTCACCCTCCACTAAGAAGAGCTCTGTCCCGTTTTTGGTTTGTTGAGAACAATCGGCTAATTTTCCAGGCAAGCGCAATCTTTGGGTGGGCGTCTTTCTGAGTTCTTCTCGTTCCTGTTTTTGACGTTCTCTCATCTCTGCGGATTCAATCATGGAATCTAAAAGGGTATGAGCCATGTCTGGATTGCCACTCAGCCAATGGTCAAAATGGTCCCGTACAGCAGCTTCCACAAGTTTTGTGGCTTTAGGGCTGGATAATTTTTCCTTGGTTTGGCCTTGGAATTGGGGATCCTTAATGAAGACAGAAACAACGCTGATACTTTTCGAAAATACATCATCTGCTGTAATTTTCGAGGCCCTTTTGTTTTTTGCAAAATCGCCGAACTCTTTCATTCCCTTTAAGAGGGCATGTCTGAATCCCTGCTCGTGGGTTCCGCCCAAGGTGGTGGCGATGGTGTTACAATAAGATGTAAACGAACCATCTCCTCTGCTGACCCAAGCCACAGCCCACTCAATGCGTCCTTCCTTGTGGGGAAAATCCATGGCGCCTTGGAAGAAAGAGGGCGTAATCAGTTCCCTTTTTTCTAGTAAAGTTTGTAAGAAATCGGAAATACCGCCTGGAAAATGAAACGTCTCGGTTTCGGGGGTGGACCCAGCGATTTCAGGATCGCAAGACCACAAGATTTCTACGCCGCGGTGAAGATAGGCCCGGGAACGTGCCATTTTATAGAGAACGGATGCCTTAAAATCTGAATGTTTTTCAAAAATTTCGGCATCAGGTTTAAAGGAAATCAGGGTGCTGGATTCTACTTTTTTACCCACTTCTTTTTTAACTGTTAACTTTGAGGTGGGATGTCCTTTTTCATAGTTTTGGTGCCAAATTTTACCATCTCGTGTTACCTCGACGCGGAGATGTTCGGACAACGCATTCACCACAGAGATACCGACTCCATGAAGTCCTCCAGAGGTTTGGTAAACTTTGTCAGAGAATTTTCCGCCAGAGTGCAGGGTGGTTAAAATAACTTCTAACGCCGATTGCTTAGGAAATTTGGGGTGAGGGTCTATGGGAATACCGCGTCCATTATCTTTGATGGTTAAATAACCATTTTTGGCCAAATGAATCTCTATGTGGTTAGAAAAACCGGACACAACTTCGTCCATGGCATTGTCCAGAACTTCGGCGGCTAAGTGATGGAGTGCTTTCTCATCTGTGCCCCCCACATACATTCCAGGGCGTCGACGGACAGGCTCCAGGCCTTCCAACACCTCAATATCTTTGGCAGAGTATTCCTGAGAACGGCTCTTTTTAGGAGATTTTTCCATTTTTTCTAATAAATCGGACATGCTTTGATTATGGGTTATATTTTTTTTAGGTGCAAGAGTATCTAATGTTTGAATTGTTCTTTTAACATTCTGTGTTCTAAATTGTTTTCTTTGTTAAAGAGCAGTGTGGCTTTTTTGTTTGAAGCTTTAAAAATTCTGACTTTTTTAACATCTTTGATTTCTATGAAATCTGCCACCAGGGAGACGGGACGGCTCTGTTCGTTGTGAATCTCTATCTCGATAACCGCGGTATCACTGAGGACGGCGCCTTTCCATCGACGGGGACGGAAGGGGCAAATGGGGGTTAAGGCCAATACATTGCTTTCTAAAGGCAAAATAGGACCATTGGCGGAATAATTGTAGGCGGTGCTTCCAGCTGGGGTGGCGACCAGGATGCCATCGCAAATCAAATTCTGTAAATATTGGTGATTATTGATGGTGATAGCAATGTGGGCAGCTTGGGCGCTCGCGCGCGTTAAAGAAATTTCATTAAAGGCATGGCGCGTCATTTTAACGTTGTGACTATCCTCAATTTCTGCGGTGAGAGAAGACAGGGTGACGGAATAGCTAGAAGAAATAAGATCGTCTAAAGAATCAAGCTCAGAGTCTAAGATGGTGTTCATTAAAAACCCGAGCCCTCCACAGTTAATTCCATAAATATGTTTGGAGTAGGGAAGGGTGTGTAGGGTGTGTAGTAGGAATCCATCGCCCCCTAGAACCACAACAATGGAGGCGTCTTCGAGAGAATGATGGGGAAACTTTTGCAACAGAAGTTTGAGATACTTCTGAGATTTTTGAGTTTTATTGGCGATGAAATGAATTTTTAACATGGGATTTTATTTCTAATATAATTTAAAATAACCGTAAAGCCTTATATGGTTTCAGTCCTGAATTTTAAAAATAAAAAATGGGGCGGGTTTTACCCCACCCCACAAAGTCTAACAGGGAGGCTTTTACGTCTAAGTGACGTAAAAATTCAAGAACCAAAGTTCTCAAACTTCTGGGCGTTGCGCCCAGAACTGGCTAGAGGTTACTCTATGATTTAACTGATAGATTGTTTATGGAAGAAAATCCATGGTTCAATGGTCTTGTTTCTTATGCGATTCTTGCATGATTTTTTCGCCAAAATACACAAGACTGGTCTACTGTAATGGGGTATAGTTTAAATACTTAAAATGGAGAATGTCAGATATCAGTATCTTTAGGTCATTATCTAACGCTTTGCATAGGTCTTTTTTTTGTCGGAGTATACGGTGCATTGGTAAATCGGCGCCAAATTCTTGCGCTGTTCCTTGCCTCTGAAATTGCCTGTGCAGCCGGTCTTTTGCTTTTTGTTGTTTTTTCTAAATATCAGCAAAACTTAAAAGGGCAGGCTTTTGCGCTTATCTTTTTGGGTGTTATTATTATTCAAACCATTATAGGGATTGGTCTTATTCTCAATCTTTATAAAAAACGACAAATCTCATTTGTGGAATTGGAAAAGAAAGATGAACTTTTTTAATTTCTTTTTATCTTTCTTATTTATGACACCTCTTTTCCTCTCAATATCTCAATATTTTTTAGGGAAAAAAGAGGATGAAGGCAATTTGTTATATGTTAATTTAACCGGTACCTTCCTGCTGGCGCTTGCCTTTTCAGGAATGTTTATCGGGGTGCCTTTAAGTTCCTCGTGGAAGGTGTCTTTCATTTCTGTTGATTCTCTGCAGTTACATTGGGGGGGAGCGTTTACCAAGATTTCTTCGGTTTTCCTTTTAGTATGTTTGTGGCTGAACGTCTTTTCAAAAGGGCTTATAAAACGTCTTTTATTTGTGGAGGATGCCTCTCAAGCCCGTCTTTTTTTGTATTTGGATCTTTTCTTGTTGGCAGCGTTCATTAGTATTTCTGCAGATTATTTTTTGCCTCTTTTTGTGGGGTGGGAGCTTTTGGGCATTGTGGCGTACTTGCTTCTGGGTTTTTGCTATGAAAGCAGTGCCTCGAATCAGGCGGCTTTCACAGCTTTTTTGTACGATAAAATCGGATCCATCTTTTTATTACTTGGGGGGAGCCTGTTGCTCTTTTCTTACGGAGACATTAGTTTTTCAGATCCTCAGTGGGGATCGATTCGCCAAAGCTTTATAGGTCTTTGTTTTTTTATTTCTATTTATTGTAAGATGTTCCAGTTTGGAGTAAATACCTGGGTGTCGCGCTCCACAGAGATTCCCGCTCTCTCTCTCTCTGTTGTGGCCAATTTTCTTTTTGGTATTCCCGCTTTTGTGCTTTTGTGGAAATTGCATTTTTTAGAGGTAGATTTTTTTAAAACACTTTCTCTGTACCTCGGGATAGCAACCTTTGTTTTTGCCATCGGGATGGCTTTGATGGATTCTCTCTTTAAAAGGGTAACGACATACATAACCATTGCGTATTGGGGATTGATTCTGTCTTTCTCCACCTTTGGGTTTTATGAGATTGCTTTTGCCTGCTTGTTGGGGCTTTCTCTGATGCAATTTATTCTTTTTGGGATAGAAAAGGTTTTGTCTTCAGAAAATAAAGAGCCTTTTCATCTAGGGACAGCCTCTTTGAACCGCTCTCCTAGAGGGCTCTTCGTTGGATTAATAGTTCTTTTAACAGTGTGTCATACGGGTTTGTTGGGAGTCATGGGTGTCATCGCCTTTGGTTCCGCAGAGGGGGCATCCTGGGTGATAGGAGGGGGAATCTTCTTGCTGTCTTTGTCGGTTTGGAGGGTTGCGTTCTTGTTGTGCCAATCTTCCCTTGTCAGAAGAGAAGCGCTGGAAAGTATTGAAACAGATCAGCTGTGGACGATCTTCTTTTTTGTGTTAAGTGCAGTGACTCTTGTGGGGGGGGCTGTCTGTTTTTGGTTGTCGGTAAGAGCTCCCTTTTTGAAGAATGATTTTTCTCACGGGATAACAGCCTCCCTTTTTATAGGCAGCGGTATTATTTTGAGCGGAGTTACTGTTTTTTTATTTAAAAATATGAGACGCACCATAGAAAAAAATGTAGGGTGGGGATATCAGTTGTTTTTAAAGCAGGCGTATCTAGAAACTTTATATACTTTTGGTGTGGTCAAGACGTTCAAGTGGATTTCAACAGTGCTTTCCGAAAAAGTAGACGAATTTTTAATCGAACAACAAGCTTTTGTGGGTAGCATATCCGGCTTAAATGGGCTACATCGGTTAATATTCTGGGTTCAGACGCAAACTTTTTCCTTTTATTTGTTTTTTTTAGTTTTAAGTTGTTCAAGCTTACTTCTTTTCCTCATGTTGAAATAAAAATGATTTTAGCCGAAATTCCTCTCCTCTCCCTGATCATCTTCCTGCCTGTTCTGGGATCTTTTTTTATTGCCATGGTGGATAAAAGTGTGTCCTCCATGAACACACGA
Source organism: Alphaproteobacteria bacterium RIFCSPHIGHO2_01_FULL_41_14 (assembly GCA_001767855.1). NCBI lineage: Bacteria > Pseudomonadati > Pseudomonadota > Alphaproteobacteria > Alphaproteobacteria bacterium RIFCSPHIGHO2_01_FULL_41_14. The sequence goes on from MEMF01000002.1 coordinate 563,517, forward strand.
TACGTTGGGCTTTGGGTGACGGGAACTGTGTTTTGTATGACAGTTCTTTTGGCGATTCTTTTCTCTTTTGAAACAACAGGCTTCCAATTTATAAATCGACTCGTGATTGCCGAGAAATTGGGGTTAGAGTATTTTGTGGGGGTAGATGTATTGTCTCTGCCGTTTGTGATTCTCACAACCCTTATTTTTCCTTTATCCATTGTGGCATCTTGGGACCGGGAAGTTAAAAATTTGAAATTTTTCATTTCTCTGATTCTTATTTTAGAAACATTGATTCTGGGCGCTTTTTGTTCTTTAAACATGCTCGCTTTTTATATTTTCTTTGAAAGTGTCTTGGTTCCCATTTGTTTCTTGGCCGGAATGACGAATATGGAAAGTAAGATTGATGTTGCGTTCAGAAGTGTGCTTCATACGTTGTTGGGGTCTGTCTTTCTATTGGTGGCTCTTTTAAAAATATTTGATGTGACAGGTACTTTTACCTTCACAGAAATTCTAGAGAGGACTTTTCCTTACCAATTGGAAGTCTGGTTGTTCTGGGGGTTCTTGATTTCCTTTATGACAAAGGTTCCCATTGTTCCTTTTCATACGTGGTTACCAAATGCTTATGCCGAGTCTTCATCCCCTATTTCCATGATCGTTTCAGGTGCCGCCTTAAACTTAAGCGTGTATGGGATCTTAAGGTTCGTGCTTTTTTTATTCCCCCGCGCCTTAGAGGCTTTTGCCCCCTGGTTGCAAGGTCTCTTCTTAGCCTCATTTCTTTACACAGCGTTTGCAGCTTATACCCAAAAATACGTGCGTCGTTTTCTGGGCTATCTAAGTATTTCGCAGGTTTCTTTTGCTTTAGCGGGGGTCTTTTCTTTGAGTCTCGTGGCAACCACAGGGGGTGTTTTTAACCTTTTTATCCATGGGCTTCTTTTCCCTGCCGCCTTTTATATTATGGGCCTATTGTACGCGCGCCTTAATACGGATCGTATTAAGTTCTATGGGGGTATTGGACAAGTGATGCCACAATTTTCAGTCGCTCTTTTCTTCGTATGCTTAGCCCTCGGAGGAATTCCGGGGTCTGTTTCCTTTATAGGTAACTTCTTAATGATCGGAGGCATGTCCACGCATATTCATTTGGCGGAAGGCATTATAAGTGTATTCGGATTATTAGTGTACAGTATATGTCTTGTTTGGTTTTATAGAAGAATCATTTTCGGAATGATTACAGAAGCCATGGTGCGGGGGTTAAAAGACTTTGATCAGAGGGAGAAAAATCTTTCCGTTTTCCTTATTTGTTTGATGTTTTTTGTGGGAGTTTTTCCCGTATTTCCTTTAGACTTCGCAAAAGCTTTTTCGGCCAGAATTTGTGATCAGGTAAAGAGTGTTCAGATTAAGAAAGAAGCCAAGAATGACTCTTAATCATTTCTCGTTTTTCCCAGAAGTTCTTTTATTTTCCCTAGCGCTTTATCTTTTGTTCACCAATTTGCGTCGCGCTGCGCTGGTGACAGATAAGGGAACTTTCTTAGCTCCCTTTATATCAAGGGGTGGTTATTACGCCTTTTTGCTGATGGGCATCCTATCTTTAGGCTTTTTGTGGAGGTATTCCACAAATTCTGAGCCCCTTATCTTTGGGGTTTTTTCATCTGACAAATTGGCGGTAGGGTCGAAGCTCATTGTTTTTATGTTGGGAGTTCCCTGGCTGGGGCTAGGGGCAAAAGGGATCCGCCGTTCTTTTCAGCGAGAGAATATGAGGTCTTTTGAGTACCCCTCGCTCTTATTATTTTCCATGCTGGGTTCCTTCTTGCTTGTATCCTCTTCTCATTTAGGGGGTATTTTTGTGGCGCTCAGCTTACAAATAGTGCCTGTTCTGGTGGCAACAAGTCTCTATGAGGACAAGACCGCTTCTGTTATGTGGGGGACAAAATACTTTATTTTAGATGGAATTTGTTTATCTTTTTTTGTGTTTGGAGCAGCCCTATTTTATGGAGCAGTAGGAGATTTAAACCTCAAAAGTATTGCTCTCTTTTGTCAAACTGCGGTTCAAGAAGGGGGGGATGATTTAAGGATCGTTATTGCGTTTTTCATGATCTTTGTTGTTTTTTTGCTCCGCTTAGCCGCCTTTCCTTTTCATTTATGGATCAAAGGGTTTTATGAGGCCTCTTCTAATTTAGTAGTTCCTTTTATGATCACTATTTATTTTTCCGTCTTCATTGTATTGGTGAGACTTTTGTTTGAAGGGTTTTCTGGTTTGATTGACATGTGGAAACCCGTTTTGTTTTGTGTTGGCCTTTGTTCTTGCCTCTGGGGAGCCATTGGGGCTTTGTTCCAGACCAACATTCGCAGCTTTTTTTCTTATAACTACATGTTTCACCTAGGGATGGTGTTGTTGGGTCTTGCTTCCGGGATAGTGGAAGGACTCCAAGCCTCTCTTTTATATTGGGTTGTCTATACGTTGAGTGCCAGTGTCTTCTTCTTTTTTTGGTCTAATTTAAGCGTGAACGACCAGATGTTGGACACCATTGATCAGGCCAAAGGATTGGGGGTCAAGCACCCGGCCTTTACGCTTTTGATATCTTTAACACTCCTCTCTTTGGCTAGTGTTCCTCCTTTGGCTGGGTTTTGGTGTAAACTTTACGTGTTGAAAAGTCTGATCCCAAGTGGATGGATTTACGTGAGTGCTTTGTTGTTTTTGACGATCATTGCTTCTTTCCAATATTTTCATATTATTCGAGCCATCTATTTTTCGGATCAAGGAACAGACATTCGTATAACGTACGAGTGGCGAACAATTTGGACCATCGCTCCTCTCATCCTTGTTGGGTTTTTTCTGTTTCAGGACGGGGCACTAAACTTTATAAAAGAAATTGTTAAAGGAATATAAATGACTCTTTCGTGTTCAATTGAAGTACACGACCGCTGTTCCAGCACTATGGATCTAGCGAAAATCTGGGTTCAAAAAAACGGAGAAACGGGGCAGCCCCACTTTATTCAGTCTTATACACAAGATGCTGGCCGAGGAAAAAGAGAGCGGGTGTGGGTTTCTGAAAGAGGGAATTTTTTTGGAACGTTCGTTCTGCCTTTCCCTTTTGGAATGGAAAAAAGAGGAGATATATCGTTTTTGACTGCTGTGGCTATAGGGGATGTACTCAAAACAATTCATCCTTCTTTGAATTTCCAGTTTAAATGGCCAAATGACATTCTGATTTCAAAGAAAAAGGTAGGGGGTGTTTTGTTGGAATATTTAGAAGGAGAAAATGATCGTTCTTTTTTAAGCATCGGTATTGGTCTTAATTTTATCTCTCATCCTGATCACATTCCCTCCACTTGCTTGATGGATTATATGGATACTGTCCCCAGTCTGGAGTATTTTAGAAACTTGCTTATAGAAAAAATGTTTCATTATTATGAATCATGGGTTACACATGGATTTTTAGCCATCAGGACTTTGTGGCTGAAGCGAGCCATAGATCTTAACGAGTTTATTCAATTCTCCATTGGAAATGAAACAATCCGGGGAATATTTAAAACAATCAATGATAATGGTGGACTGATATTAGTTTGCCAAGATGGGATTGAAAAGACCTTCTATACAGGTGAAGTTTTTTTTGATTCTTAAAAATAAAGGAGCACTTTTAAAGATGTCAAAGAATAATGTAATGCGATTCCTCCCCTTGGGAGGATCGGGGGAAATTGGCATGAATTTAAATCTATACGAATTTAACAACCAATGGTTGATGGTTGATCTGGGAATTACTTTTAATGATCGATTAGGGATCGAAGTGTTGATGCCCAATCCCCAATACATTGTGGAAAAAAAGGATCAACTGTGTGGGCTATTGTTGACTCATGGACATGAGGATCATATTGGAGCCATTCCTTATTTATGGGAAAAATTCAAGTGTCCTATGTATGCCACCCCTTTTACGGCAGAAATGATTCGTCACAAAATGAATGACCATCAAATAGATATAGAGGGATACCTTCATGAGATTCCCTTAGAGGGAACCACAAAAATAGGCCCTTTTGACATTCGAATGATAACCTTAACTCACTCTGTACCCGAACCCAATGGCGTCTTAATAAAGACGGAAGCTGCGACTGTTTTTCATACAGGAGACTGGAAGATTGACCATAAACCTTTGGTGGGAAAACCCATCGAGGAAGACCAGCTAGAAAAAATAGGTGATGAGGGTGTGGATGTCTTGGTCTGCGATTCCACCAATGTCTTTTGTGAAGGAGATTCAGGCTCGGAAGACGATGTACGGCAAAATCTGATAGAAATGATTGGAACTTACAAAGAAGAGGCTATATTCGTCAGTTGTTTTGCATCTAACTTGGCGCGGTTGGAAACAATTGCGCTTGCGGCTCAACGTCATGGTCGCCAGGTTGTCATTGTAGGGCGGGGATTTAATAAGATTAATGAAATTGCTCGGAAGTTAGGATATCTAAATAATACGCCACCATTTGTGTTAATGAATAAAGCCAAAGACATGTCCCGAAAGAAGATTTTGTATCTGTGTTCGGGAAGCCAAGGAGAGATACGGGCGGCATTAAACCGCATTGCCTCCGATATGCATTCGGATATTAAAATGACTCAAGGGGATGTGGTTATCTTTTCCTCCCGAGTCATCCCGGGAAATGAAAAATCTATCATTGCTTTGAAAAATAAAATCACCAAGTTGGGTGTAAAGGTCGTGCATGGGCGCAATGAAGAAATCCACGTGTCTGGTCATCCCAGTCGTAATGATTTGACTCAGATGTACAAATGGATTCGTCCGAAAACTCTTATTCCTGTGCATGGAGAGTTGGTGCACATGGTGGAGCAGGGGCGTTTGGCTAAGAAGAACGGTGTTCCCAATGTGGTGATCCCAGAAAATGGAACATTGATTGAGATGACACACACGGGTGCGGAGATTGTGGCAGAAGTGCCCAATGGCCGATTGGCATTAGATGGAAATCGTGTACTTTCTTTAACGCATAGCTCATTTAAAGAGCGTCATCGTCTGAGTACAGATGGAGTGGCGTCTGTGGTTGTGACGTTTGATGAAGAGAACAGACTCATGGGGACACCTCTCTTGACTTTTAACGGGATTAGTGTGGATGGCGATTTAAAAGCGGCTTCAGTAGATGATATAATTTATGCGCTAGAAACGTTAACTGTTCCTGAAAGGAACAAGGATGATTTGGTGCATGAGAAAATCCGACTTGCCATTCAACGGAAAGTCCAGAATGAAATGGATAAAAAACCGGTGGTGCTTGCCCATATAATTCGGTATTAGAGGTCATATTCCTTGATCTTTCTCCGTATAGGTGGTATCACCAAAAGATAAGAATTTATAACCGTGCGGTCGTGGCGGAATTGGTAGACGCGCAGCGTTGAGGTCGCTGTGGTGGTAACACTGTGGAAGTTCGAGTCTTCTCGACCGCACCAAAATGCAGGGAAATTAATCGTTTACACGCTGGAAAATTGATGGAAAATCTTCACGATGCCATGGAAGTGACCGAAGCTGTCTTGAACGGAGTTTCTCCTGAACTTACCGAGGCGGTGCAGGCTGCCTTGCGGGCGCGAAGCAAGAAAAAACTCAAACTTTTGGTTAAAGATCTAGATCCTGCAGATCTAAGTAATATTATCCAAGACCTCTCTCCTCAAGAACGGGAAGATTTTTTTCGTCTTATAGAATCTCATTTTAACTTTGATGTCATCCTAGAATTGTCAGATCATATCCGACAGGAAGTGATTAAGTTGATTGGGATTCAACAGCTGGCAAAAAGATTACCAGAACTAGAAAGTGACGACGCCTTTTCTTTGATCGATGAGCTGAGCCCTGAACAACAAGAGGAAATTTTAGCCACCATTCCGGCGGCAGCGCGGGCAAGTTACGAAAAAGTATCCTCTTACCCAGAGCATTCAGCCGCACGGCTCATGCAGCAGGAGTTGGTGGCTGTTCCTTCTTTCTGGAAGGTAGGGGATGCCATGAAGCACATTCAAACCTCCTCGTCAATCCCAGACGATTTCTATGAAATTTATGTGGTGAACCCAAAGCATAAAGTCTTGGGAAGTGTGCAGCTGAGCAAAATTCTGAGATACCCTACTTCCACGTCTCTGAAAGGGATTATGGAGCAGGAAGTGAAAACGATTCCAGCCATCATGGATCAAGAGGAAGTGGCGTATGTCTTCCGAAAATATCACCTCGTCTCAGCCCCTGTGGAAGATGATTCAGGCCGTATTATTGGCATGATCACCAGTGATGACGTGGTGGACGTTATCGAGGAAGAAGCTGAAAAAGATATTTTACAATTGGCGGGTGTGAGTGAGACAGACTTTACCGCTCCGTTTTTGGTGACGTCAAGCCGTCGTATCGGATGGCTTGCGGTGAGTCTCGTTAATGCGCTTTTGGCAGCAGGGGTGATCGAGCATTATAAAACCACCATCGAAAGCAAGGGATCTTTAGCAGCGCTCATGACCATTATTGCGGCCATGGGAAGTGCATCTGGAACTCAAGTTGTGGCGGTGACCGTTCGGGCCTTTGCGGCACGTGTTTTCAATACGGTAAACCCTTGGAAAACCATGTGGAAAGAAACAGCGATTGGGGTTGCGAATTCCGTTTTTTTCTCTATCATCCTGTCTTTAATTGTCCTCTTTTGGTTCGGGGATATTAAAATGGCCCTTATTCTCCCTGCCGCGCTTATTTTTAATATGTGTTGGGCCTCTGCGGGTGGCGTCTTGTTCCCTATTTTGATTTCCAGAATGGGCCTTGATCCAGCGGTGAGCGCAGGGCCTTTATTAGGAGCCACGTCTGATGTGTTGGCTTTTGCCTCATTCTTGGGGCTCGCCACTTTGTTTTTATAAGAGGGTCTTATGAACAAGAAGTCCATTGTTATTGTGGGAGCGGTGAGAACCCCCACAGGCGTGTTTAACGGCCAGCTCTCCCGGCTTTCAGCGCCTGAGCTGGGGGCGGTGGCCATCAGAGGCCTGTTGGGGATGACGAAAGCGGATCCTGCATGCGTTAACGGCGTGGCAATGGGATGTGTGTTGTCTGCGGGGGTAGGGCAGGCACCGGCGCGCCAAGCGGCTATAAAGGCAGGTCTTCCTGTGTCCGTTCCGGCCACAACTATCAATAAAGTGTGTGGCTCTGGCATGGAGACCATTTTGATTGGATCTCTCTGTTTAGAGACAGAAGCCCTAGACGTTGTGGTTGCGGGGGGGATGGAGAGCATGAGTAACGCGCCGCTCTTGTTGCGTCGGGCGAAAAAAGGCCAGCCTGCTGAAACAGAACCTTTTGCGGATCATCTATTTTTGGATGGGCTCGAAGATGCTTACCAAAAGAAGACCCCCATGGGAATCTTTGCCGAAGCCACGGCGGCCAAATATGGGTTTTCGCGGGAAGATCAAGACCGTTTTGCCATTAGGTCTCTGGAACGTGCGCAAGAAGCCTCTAAAAACGGAGCTTTTGACCGGGAGATCGTTCCTCTGACAGTGCAAACGCCAAATGGGATTTCTGAGCTTCAGACAGATGAAAACCTCGGGCGGGCGACGGTGGAAAAAATCCTTCATTTGAAACCGGTGTTTCAAGAAAAGGGAACCATTACGGCAGCCTCAGCCAGCGGCATTGCCGATGGAGCAGCGGCTATATTGATGATGCGAGCGGAAACCGCCAATCATTTGGGGCTTGGGGTGCGGGCGCGTATTGTGGCGGGTGCTAGCCATAGTCAAGAACCCAAATGGTTTACGCTCGCCCCCCTTGAAGCCATTCGTAAGACCTTAAAGAGCGCTAATTGGACGGTTGATGAGGTTGATTTGTTCGAGATTAATGAAGCTTTTGCGGTGGTGCCCATGGCGGCAGCTAAAGAGCTTTCTATCCCTCTGGAAAAAATAAATATCCATGGAGGCGCGTGTGCTATTGGTCATCCCATCGGGGCTTCTGGCGCCCGGATCGTTGTGACGCTGTTGAATGCTCTCGAGCGGACTGGTAAGAAAAAAGGAATTGCCGCCATTTGTATTGGTGGGGGCGAGGCGTTGGCGATTGCGGTGGAGGCTGCTATATCCTCGTGAAAGCACTTCGTTATTTTTTAATTTTATACGCGCCTTAATCCTTATATAAACAAGAGTCAGGGCAAAATTATAAAAGTAATTTCACTTAATGATCTGACAACAGTGATTTAATTTCCTCTGTATTTTCATTCTCTTTAATCCAAAAATAATTTAAAATCTGTGAAATTTCAGCGACAATATAGGGATTTTCTATTTTACTTAGATCATCCAGCTTTGCAGTAAAACTCATATACTCCTCTGGCTTTTAAACGCCGGACCATGTTGGCATGATTTTCGCCCGTAGGAGCTCTCAGGGGGCGGCTTTCCAGATCTTCTCTGGGTTCAGAATCTGGAGCAGATTGAAGGGTAAAGCAGGACAAGAAGCCTATCAGAGTGGCAAAAAGAAAGGGGGTTAAAAACTTCATGATTATTCTCCTTAAAATTATCACCATCTACACAACTACTACAATACTCTGATATGGATCAAATTGAAAATATGAAAAATTTAAACAATCGTATATCTATAACCTGTGTCATGGGAGGAGATCAGGGGGTTTACACAAAAACCAGAGGTCTATTTTCCGGCTTTTTTGTTTTTTTTAAACATGGTATAACTCTAGTGGGCTGGCCATGGACAGGTTGATTTGTGAACCCGGTCAGATTCGGAAGAAAGCAGCCGCAGCAGATTTCATCTGGGTCGTGGTCCAGCCTTTTTTATAATCATTGTCGGGGATTCATGACACACCATATAAATTATCAGGTTCTGGCCCGCACGACACGCCCCACCAAATTCTCGGAACTCATTGGCCAAGAAGCCTTGACCCAAACTCTGAAAAACGCCATTGAATCGGGCCGCTTGGCCCATGCGTTTGTTTTAACGGGTATTCGGGGGGTGGGAAAAACCACGATAGCCCGCCTTATTGCCCGTGCCTTAAATTGTGTGGGGGTAGATGGCACAGGGCAGCCCACTTCAGAGCCATGTGGGGTTTGTGATCAGTGCCAAATGATTGCTGAAGATCGCCATGTGGACGTGATTGAGGTAGATGCGGCTACGCGCACAGGGGTGGATGATATGCGCCAGCTGATGGAGGGAATTAGCTATAAGCCTGTGATGGGTCGATACAAGATCTACATCATCGATGAAGTGCACATGCTTTCTAAGAATGCTTTTAACTCGCTGTTAAAAACGCTAGAGGAACCCCCGCCCCATGTGAAGTTTATCTTTGCCACCACGGAAATTCGAAAAGTTCCTCTAACTATCTTGTCGCGCTGTCAGCGGTTTGACTTGCGTCGTATCCCTGTGGATGTTCTCCTGACCCATTTTCAAAATATTCTGCAGAAGGAAGGTGTCCAATTTGAAATGGAAGCGTTGGAATGTATCGCGCGTGCGGCAGGAGGGTCGGTTCGGGATGGACTCTCTATTCTCGAGCAAGCCATTGTGAAAGTGACAGACAACAAAATAACAGTCTCCACCGTTCAAGAGATGCTAGGGCTCGCGGACAGGGAAAAAATAGCCACCGTTTTTAACTGCCTGATGAGGGGGTTGGTAAGGGAATGTCTGGAGGCCACAAAGACACTCTACGAGGAGGGGGCAGACCCTGACATTATTCTTCAAGATTTGTTGGGGACAACCTATCAGACCCTCTCCTTTAAAGTCAGCGGTGCCGTAAGTGCGGAGGGCAATAAACTTCAAGCCTTAGCAGAAAAGATTGAGCCTAAAAGTTTGATGTTGGTGTGGCAGGTATTGATGAAGGGGGCCGAAGAAATGAAGGCATCCACCATGCCATTAGAAAACTTAGAAGTCATTTTGATTCGGGCCATGCATATTCAAGGCATGGTAGGCAAAGAAAACAGAGGAGAAATCCCCTCGCTTGTTTCTTCATCTCTCTCTCCGGTATCTGCTGTGTCTTCGCCGGTCGTGTCGCCCGAGAGGCTCGTTACTTCCTTTCGGTCGGACGGGATGCCTAAAACGTTTGAGGATGTGATTCAACTGTTTGAAAAGAAACGGGAACCTATTATTGTGGACTACTTAACGAATGATGTGGGGTTGGTGGATTTTCGGCCGGGAGCAATCAAGCTCAATCAGCTTCGTGAGAGTACACCCAACTTACAGCCGAAGGTGGCCAAATTTCTGTCCGAGTGCACAGGGGCCTCGTGGCTGGTGGAGTTGGTGACAGAAAAGGGTCAAGAGTCGTTAGGGGTGCAAAGGGCTTTGGCCAGAGAAAAGCGGGAAAAAGACGCGTTGTCAACGGAGGAAGCAAAGAAAATATCCGAGCTTTTCCCAGGCGCTCAAGTTGTTGTGAAGTAAACAAAATAAAGGAGTTTTAGATGAACCTTGGCAATATGATGAAGCAAGCCAAAGAGATGCAGGCCAGAATGGCCGAAGCTGAGAAGAAAATCGAGGCGCTGGAAGTGGAAGGCGTATCGGGCGGGGGGATGGTGAAGGTTTTTTTAAATGGAAAAGGTGTGCCAAAAAATTTTAAGATAGATCCCAGTGTGACGACTCCTGAGGATGTGGAGATGTTAGAAGATTTGCTGGTGGCGGCCTATAATGATGGTAAGAAAAAAGCCGATGAAGAAAGCCAAAAGGAAATGGCGAAGGTGACAGGGAACATGAAGTTGCCCCCTGGGATGGGATTGCCGTTTTAAGGAATTTTTGTGCAAAGTACCGAGATACAAAAACTGATTCAACTTCTCGCGCGCTTGCCAGGGCTTGGGCCACGGTCGGGGCGACGAGCCGCGCTGTATCTGATTAAAAATAAAACAAGTGCGCTTGAACCTTTGTACAAAAGCCTTTGGGATGTGGCGCAAATGGTCAAAATTTGCCAAACCTGCGGTAATTTAGATACCTCTGAGATATGCAGTTTGTGTCAGTCTAATCGTCGAGATGCCTCTTCTCTTTGTGTGGTGGGGGATGTGGATGATCTCTGGGCCATGGAACGGTCGGGCAGCTATAAAGGTCATTATCATGTGCTAGGAGGTGTCTTGTCTGCCTTAGATGGGATAGGCCCTGACCAATTAACCATTGGAAAACTCATGGCTCGAGTCCAGAAAGGTCCTGTGGGAGAAGTGATCATTGCGCTGAGCGCTACCCTAGAAGGGCAGACCACCGCCCACTACTTATCTGATAAATTAAAAAATTATAATATAAAAGTAACGCGTATCGCCCATGGTGTTCCAGTGGGGGGTGAGTTAGACTATCTAGATGATGGGACCATCTCTGCTGCCTTGAAAGCCAGATTGCCTATTTAACACGGAGAATCAATGAAGTGCATTCATTTTTATATCATCGTTCTTTTTGGACTTTTTTTACTCAGCTCAGCCAAGGGATGCGATGTTTTTACCCAGGATTATACGTGTAATTATTTTACGCCCTGCCGATGGAATAAGGATAAGAAGGTGTGTGAAGTGGGGCCTCGCGGATTTAATTACAATGCAAACGCTTATGTTTTAGGAACTACTTTTGCGCCGATAACGAACTATGATACACCAAAAACGACAGAGTAACGATGAGACAAAGGGAAAATAAATCATGATATATCTTTTTAGTTTTTTGATGGTGGTGTTGAGCTTTATCAACTGTTTTTCCGGCGCCTGTCGGGTGCAAAAATATCAAAGCGCTTGTGAAGCCGTCAAAAACTGCGTTTGGGACAGTCGGGGATGCAGTGTGGGGTTGCATCCTCTGGAAGCGGTGTCTCAGGGGGAAGTTGTGGAAGGCGATACCATCCAGGATAATTTCAACACGTCTTATCATATTGAGAAAGCCGACTAAGAACAGGAGATAGAAGTGTCTATTTCTTTCCAGTATCAGAAGGGGGTTGGGATTGTTCATCTCAACAGGCCCTCTGTTTTAAACAGTTTGAACTTCACCATGATTGTGAGGCTTAGAGATCAGCTTCTTCTGTGGAAAGAAGATCCGGAAGTCCACTTTGTTATTTTAAAAAGCGATCTTGAAAATACTTTTTGTGCCGGCGGGGACTTAAAGGAAATATTTGAGGCAGCACGTCGTCAGGATACCCGCTTTCTGAAACTCTTTTTCGAAGTAGAATATGGGTTGAACCAGATTATTCACTCTTACCCCAAACCCTATCTGAGTTTGATGAATGGGATTGCCATGGGGGGAGGCCTCGGGATTTCTGTTCAGGGATCTCACCGTATTGTCACAGATAACTCTGTTTTGGCCATGCCCGAGGTTTTTATAGGATTTTTCCCAGATGCGGGGGGCAGCTATTTCCTGAATAAATGCCCGGGAAAAATTGGCTTGATGGTGGGTCTTTCCGGATATCGTATGAATGCGGCGGATGCGCTTTATACGGGCATTGCAACCCATTATGTGCCCCAAGAAAATTTTTCTTTGTTGTATCAGGCCCTCAGTGAAACAGATATCCGTGCCCATCCCCAAGAGGGCATTCGGGCTATTTTGGAAATCTTTGCTGCTCCGTGCCCACAGATCTCACTTTTGAAAGAACATAGGCAATTGATAGATGAGTATTTTGAAGAGGAGGATACGGCAACCCTCATCGCCGGGTTGCGGCTCACCAAAAATGTTTGGTTGCAAGGAGTGAGAAAAAAAATGGAGGATGCCTCGCCTTTAAGTTTAGTGATTACTCATCGTTTGTTGAAAGAGGCCAAGGGGCTGCCCTTTTCCGAGGCCATGGCAGGGGAATTAAGGCTTGCGCTCAACTTCTTTGAGAGTAAAGAAGTATTAGAAGGCATCCGGTCGGTGGTGATCGATAAGGATCGCACGCCCAAATGGATATATCCTTCTGTGGCGGACGTGCCAGAGGACGTGGTGCGGGGGTATTTTGGGTAAAGAAGTCGTACCCGGGAAGATTGGAGCTCGTGTGTGAATCGTTCAAGAGATTTGTTATAGGATTTATGCGTGAAGCTTCAAGCCATTAATGATCTTGTCGAAAGCTTTACGCTCCGCTCGCAGAGCCAGACCGACAATATCCAAATCCTCTGCCTGAACAGCTTTTACAACTGCACGATTGTCTTTATCATTGTTGGTTGCAAACATCTCTTTGGTGTAGATAGCTAATGGCACTTTACGGCTTAGAGCTCTGTTCCGCGTACGTTGCAAATGCTCGGCACTCGCCGCAAAAACAAACACTGGTTGCCCAAGAATGGGAAGATAGGTGTTACCCGATCCATCTCCATACGGTTCGCCGACTGTCTCTGGGGATGCCGCTGCAATTCCTGGAGCCAGAAAGGCTGTGATATTTAACTTTTGCCAGGTCTCTAAATCGTCTCGTACAATGATGCCTATTTTCGTGTCGTGGTTCATTCGGTTACTCCGGCCTTTCAATCCCAATGGTCTCTGGCAATAATATTAGTCATGGATTACCATACACAATTGCTTGATACAATGGGGGCAAACGAAGAGTGAACTTGGCTTGTTTGTGAGGTTGCATAGATAGATTTCGGCTTTTTTGTACCGATAACTCTTTGTAGGTTTTCTACTCATTCACGCGAATATCCTGAATATGAAACTTCACCTTTTCGCGGCCTTGCCAAACGTCAATCTTGAGCGAACCCGCCAGCTGGTAAAGTTTGTTGTCAGGGTTCAGTAAGATTTCTTCCAACGGGGTGCCCAAGGCGTTAAAGGCAATGGCATCCAAAAAGTGTCCAGATTCTGAGCGGAGGAAACAGCTGATGTGCTTTTCACCGCGCAGGTGAGGTTTGGTAATTTGACACCGGAGGATCATAAAAACGGGGGCCGGATTTTCGGCGCCAAAGGGACCAATTTGATCCACCAGCCGAATGAGGTCTGCGGTGGCTCCGTGGACATGGAGGGCGGCATCAATTTCAAGGCAGGGTACTTCGTGGCTCAGCGGGGCGGTTTTGTTGAAAAAATCCTGCAAGTCATCAAAACGATTTTTGTTGACCGTTAATCCTGCTGCCATGGCATGACCGCCCCCATTCAAAAGGAGACCCTCACTTTTGGCGGCTTGGACCAGAAGGCCTAGGTTAATACCAGGGATAGAACGACCAGAGCCTTTCCCAATACCAGCTCTATCAAAAGCGATGACAAACACCGGTTTGTGAAAAACCTCCTTCAGCCGACCTGCCACAATACCGATGATGCCGGGATGCCATTCATCCATTCCAACGCACAAGATGGCGTGATCCTGCAGTTTTTCGGCTTCTTCTAAAGCTTGGGCTAGGACTTTAGATTCAATGTCCTTTCGTTCTTTATTTAATTGGTGGAGCTGCTGGGCGATGGGTAGGGCTGTTTCAAGGGAAGCGGAGGTTAGCAGTTGGGTTCCAAGGGTTGCGGTGCCGATACGTCCTCCCGCATTAATGTGGGGTCCCAGAATGTATCCTAAATGGTAAGGGTTGCATTTTCCCTCAATGCCGGCGATATGCGCGAGCGCTTTGAGGCCTGGATTTAGCTGTTTGTTTAAGACGGCAATCCCTTGTTGAACAAAGGCTCTGTTTAGCCCCTTCAGAGGAACCACATCGCAGATTGTTCCGAGAGCCACGAGATCTAAAAATAATCGAAGATCAGGCAGGTGGTTGGAGTGAGTGTCTTTCAATTGGGATTGCAGGGCTACAAGCACCAAAAAGGTAACGCCAGCGGCACACAAATACCCATACCCCGATGCATCATCTTGTTGATTGGGATTTACAATGGCAGAGGCGTCTGGAAGAGAGGCGTCTGGAATATGGTGGTCAATCACGATCACATCGATGCCCAAGGTTTTTGCGTGGGCGAGAGGCTGCAGAGCCGCGGTTCCACAATCAACGGTGATGATGAGCTGGGTGCCTTGTTGGTGCAATTTTTCAAAGCCTTCGATAGAGGGGCCATATCCTTCTTTAATGCGGTCGGGAATATAAAAATCCACACGGGCGCTTAATCGAGTCAAATAGTGTACAAGAAGGGAGGTGGACGTGGCCCCATCCACATCATAATCTCCAAAGATGGTGATCTTTTCTTTTTTGTCTAAGGCTTGTTTCAAACGCGCCGTGGCTTTGTCCATATCCTTTAAGCAAAAAGGGTCTGGCAAAAAATCTCTTAATTTAGAGGACAGGAAAAGTTGGGGGTCTAGGTTCGCAGGGCATCGTTGGCTGATAAAGCGGGCTAGAATCTCTGGGTACCCATATTTTTGGATTATGTGAAGAATATCCCGTTCGGTTTCTTCTTTAAAAACCCATTGTCTTCCCTTGGCAGAGAGAGTTTTCACCAAAGTTTCTGTTTTGTGAACCGATTCTGCTTCAATCATCTTTACCCAGAAATATTTGTGGCACGATCCGCCCGAAGTTCTTTGATTTCCTTTTGGGCGGTTTCTACAGAAATGGAAGGTTGGCTATACTCAGGGACATCGGTAAGACTAGGGTATTGACTAGTGCAGCCAGGCAAGCAAGATAAAAAAATTAAACCAAATAAACGGATATACATTGTTCCTCAGAGTAAACGGGAATAGGGGAGGGGTCAAGGCTCGGGGGACATTTTTGGAGGATTTTTGAATTTTAAATAACCTGTTTTAAGCTGATTAATAATGAGTCCAGAAATGACGAGTAGACATCCATAAATGCTTGTGGTTGTCAGAGTTTCATCCACTGTAAGGTAGGCAAAAGAAATGGCAAACACAGGGACTAATAAGGAAAAAGGGGTAACAACTGCGGCTGGATATTTTTTTAATAAAAACCCCCATGTGGTATATCCAAAAAGTCCGGACACAAGGCTGGCGTAGAGAAGGGAGGCACCACTAATCCAGGTAAAATTTTGAAAAGATTGGAAAAACTGATCGTTTCCATAAATTAGACTCGATAAAAGAAAGAGAGGAATAGGGGGTACAATGTTCATCCAAGCCATGAGACTGAACATGTCAACGGTCTGTCCTTTTTGCTGGAGAACAAGATTAGATATAGCAAAAACAATGGCAGAAATTAGAGCGATTCCTAATCCAAGCAGGCTTGCTTCGCCACCCACTTGAATACCAATGAACCCAATTCCCAAGAAAGCAATGCTCATGCCCATCCAATTCAAGAAGGAGGGTTTTTGATTAAAGAACAGCAGAGCCAACAAAACTGTGAAGAAGGCTTGTGCTTGAATAATGAGTGAGCTAAGCCCCGCGGCAACACCCAAGTGAATGGCAAGCAACAGGAGAGGAACCGTCAATGTTCCAATTAAAAGTCCAATTAAAAGGAGTACCTTCCAAGAGATTTTAGGCCTGGGAATAAAAAAGAGAAGGGGCAAAATTAAAAGAGACCGCAGACCCGAAAAAATTAAAGGAGAAATCCCATTTAATCCAATCTTCATGACGGGAAAGTTCGCACCCCAAACTAAGGCTATCGATAAGGCGAGGCAAAAATGCCTAAAATTCATAATGGAAGGATCCTTCATAAATCAATGTAGAGAACATTCTGACTATAAGCACAAATAAAAACAATCAAAATATGGATATAACATATAGAAAATTTTGTTTATTTGAGGATTTCGTAGCTCAACCTCTTCTGTGGGGTTAGAGGAGGAAACTTTTTAGAAGTCTCTTTGAAATATTCTTTCTTTAGTTCTCTGATTTTTCGACTAAATCCCAAATAACGCTTGATTGTTTTCCCCTCTCTCTGGCACAATGTGAGCACTCTCACTTGAAGTAATTCTGGTGAGGCCTGGAGTAAGAATGAAGCCTATTTTTTCTAAAATACATGCCCGCATCCTGGGGAGTGTCCTTTTTCTACTTGTTCTAGGGGGCATTATTTGGGGCACAATGGTCAAAGACAATCAAAATGAAAACAAGATTGTGGTTGAATCTCTTTTAAAAAAGACAACCAACACCAATACTGTGAAAAGTTTTGTATCAAAAGCACAAGATAAAATTTTATTCCTGAAATTATCAGGCCTTACAGAAGCTTCCCAAACCCTCGATATTGAAACACGAGTATCTGGAGCCATCAAGAAAGTATTGGTGTCAGAAGGCGATCAGGTAAAAAAAGGGGCGCTCCTTGCGGAGCTGAAAGTGGAAGATCGGCTTGAAAAATTAGAATCCGCGAAATCTTTTGTAAAATTAAGGGAAATGCAACACGAAGCTGCGAAAAGATTGGTTGCAAAAGGATTTACATCTCCTATTTCTTTCGCTGACACGAAAAAAAATCTTTCTGAGGCACAGCTGGCCTTGGTCCAAGCTCAGCTTGAATTGAGTTATTTAAAGATCAGAGCTCCATTCTCTGGAATCGTTAATGCCGTTTATGTGGACACAGGCAGTATCATTTCAGATATGACGACGGATAGACGAATTTGTAGTCTTATCAATATGCATCCCTTGTATCTCACGATTTACGTGACCGAAAAAGTCTATGAACAATTAAAGAACGGGAATGCCGTGGGGGTGCGCTTAGCAGATGGGCGGGTGCTTGAGGGGAAGATAGATTCCATCTCTCTAGTGGCAGACCCCAAAACCAGAACCTTTCCAGTGAGTGTTTTGGTTCCAAACCCCAAACATACCTTTCCTATAGGAATGACAGCGGTAGTTGAGGTTCCCTTGAAGAGGCAGCGTGTTCATCAATTGAACCCCTCATGGGTGACACTTTCAAAAGAGGGGGTGATGGGGGTGATGGCTGTTGAAAACGGATTGGCGGTTTTTTACCCGGTTACGGTCCTAGATTCTTCTCCTTCGCATCTCTATGTCTCTGGGTTACCAGATCAAGTGGAAATTATTACGCTCGGGCAGGAAACTGTAGCGTCTGGCACCAAGGTTCAGGCTCAATTAGAATCTCTTAATCTCGACGGGGAATAATATGAAGTCTCTGATCGAGCTTTCTCTTAAATATCGTCGACTGGTTCTGTTGTTGTTTTCTTTTCTGGTAGGAGCCGGAATCGTGACGTATCTCACGATTCCGCGAGAGTCTGATCCTGATGTTCAAATTCCCATCGTTTTTGTGTCCATAACGTATCGGGGTGTTTCACCTGAAGATAGTGAACGGCTTTTGTTAAAGCCAACGGAACAGCACCTTCAAAGCTTGGACGGTATCAAAGAGATTCAATCCACTGCCTCTGAAGGCATGGCAAATATTCAAATCAGCTTTCAGGCCGGAACCGACATCAATAAAGCCATTACGCAAGTGCGGGATCGCATCAGTCTGGTTAAAAAGGAACTACCCATAGATGCAGATGAACCGCTTGTAACTGAAATTAATGTGAGTTTATTCCCCATTTTGATTGTCCAGCTTTCGGGGTCCGTTCCGGAAAGATTTTTATATAAAGTATCTGAAGATCTCCAAGACAAATTAGAACGAATCGACAAAGTCCTTACAGCAAAAGTTATTGGGGGCAGAGAAGAAATTTTGGAAATTCAGTTGGATCCCTTTAAAATGCAAGCCTATGATATTCAGATTGAAGATGTAATGGCGCTCTTTCGGGCCAACAACGCCATGGTACTTTCCGGTCAACTTGTTTTAGGAGACGGAGAATTCCCTTTAAAAACGCCAGGCCTTATTGTGACCGAGGATGGGTTTTCTAATTTTCCCATCAAAACAGTAAACAACGCTGTTGTCTTCCTTAAGGATATCGCGAATGTTCGCAAAACCTATAAAAGAACGCGCACGCTGTCGCGTGCCCAGGGTATTCCAACCATTTCTTTGGAGATCTCAAAAAGAATAGGAGAAAATATTATTCAGACCATCGATGAGTGTCGGAAAGTGACGAATGAATACTTAGCGCCACTCAAAGGAAAAGTGCAGGTTTCTTTTTCGCAAGATCGATCGAAAGACATTCGGAATATGCTCGCAGAACTGCAAAACAATATTATTTTGGCGGTCTTGTTAGTTATGATTGTTGTTATTTTTACTTTAGGGTGGCGCTCTTCTTTGCTTGTTGGGATCTCTATCCCGGCGTCTTTCTTAGCGGGTATCTTTTTCTTAGGGCTCATGAAAATCACGTTGAACATAGTGGTTCTTTTTAGCTTAATTTTGTCTGTGGGCATGTTAGTGGATGGGGCCATTATCGTCATCGAGTATGCAGATCGTAAAATGGCAGAAGGGATGCGCCGCTTTGAGGCGTACAGAACCGCCGCCTTTAAAATGTCTGGACCCGTTATCTCTTCTTTGGCAACCCATATTGTTGTCTTTCTACCTCTGCTGTTTTGGCCAGGCATTGTGGGGAAATTTATGAAATTTTTGCCGCTAACGTTGATTTGTACGTTAGGTATGTCTCTTTTTGTGGCGCTTATTCTGATCCCTGTTTTGGGCAGTTATTTTGGGAAATTAGATACAAAAGATACCGAAAAAATAAAAGAACTGGCCGAGGTGGAAACGGGGCCCTTAGAGAATTTTAAGGGTAGTTCTGGAGGGTATGTGAGATTCTTAAGTCCTCTTTTAAATGCGCCAAAAAAAACATTGCTGGGGGTGACAATTTTAGTTGTCGCTATCTTTGGAATTTATGGAAAGTTTGGTAAAGGAGTGGAGTTCTTTCCTTATATAGAACCGGAACAAGCCTCCTATTTAGTGCGTCTAAAGGGCAACCTCTCCACAGAAACAAAGTATGATCTCGTGACAGAGGTGGAATCTAAAATTCTACATGCGACGGAATTTAAATCTGTGTATACCAGCGCTGGATTGATTGATGAAAGAGATCCGGAAATCATTGGTCGAATTACAGTAGAGCTTATCGATTGGAAGGACAGGGGGAAAGCAACCCCGCTGCTAGATCGTTATTTGAAAACCATGCAAGTTTTCCCCGGGTTAAAGATCGAGTTGGAGAAACAAAATAGTGGTCCCACCCAAGGAAAGGATATTCAAATTGAGATCACCTCCCAATCTCCTGAACTCATAGAGCCCGAACTAAAGAGACTTCGTTCCTTTATAGATAAAATACCAGGATTAAAGGATATTGACGATACAAGTCCCTTGCCAGGAATTGAATGGGCTGTTCAGATTGATCGTATTGAAGCCGCGAAAGCGGGCACAAATCTTGTGCAGATTGGTAACGTTGTGCAAATGGTGGGGGATGGCGTTAGAGTCTCCTCTTACCAGCCGTCTGAAAGTAAAAAAGCAGTCGATGTTACCCTTCGGTTTCCCGAAGAATATCGAAATCTGAAAAATCTTCAGGGGCTTAGATTACCGACGAAAGAAGGGGCTTTACCCGTGGATTCTTTCATCAAAGTTTTGCCCAAACAAAAAGTTCACACCCTAGATCGTATTAATGGGAAATCTGTTAAAAAAATCATGGCAAATGTGGAGAAGGGGGTTCTTGCAAACAATAAGATTAAAGAAATCAAACAATTTTTGAAGGAAAACCCACCCTCTTCTAAAGTTTCTGTTGAGTTCAAAGGAGATCAAGAAGATCAGCAAGAGTCTCAGACCTTTCTTATCAATGCATTTGTGGTGGCCCTTTTTACTATCTTGATTATTCTCGTAGCTCAGTTCAACAGTTTCTTTAGCGCGTTCCTAGTTTTAAGTGCTGTTATTCTGGCGACAGCGGGGGGCCTCTTGGGGCTTTTAATTATGAATCAGCCCTTTAGTATTGTGATGGGAGGGATCGGGATGATTGCTTTGGCGGGGATTATTGTTAGTAATAATATTATTTTTATTGATACTTTTGATCATCTGTCGCAAACCAGCCAAAATATGAAAGAAGTCATTCTCAGAACGGGGGCTTTGCGTCTGCGTCCTATCGTGTTGACTCAGCTGACAGCGATCTTGGGGTTAATGCCCATTCTGCTGAGGCTTGATATAGATTTTATGAATTTTTCTGTCCATCAAGGGGCGCCTTCCAGTGCTTGGTGGGTACAACTCGCAACGGTTATTGCCTTTGGATTGGCCTTTGGATCCATTATTACGTTAATCGCAACGCCTTGTGCTTTGATGGTCAGAGAGAATTCCCGACGAAAGAAGGTATTAAAAGTAACAAAGAATATTGACCCAACATGATTTGGACACTATAGTCTCTGCTTGTGTGGGTACTTAGCTCAGCCGGTAGAGCATCTGACTTTTAATCAGGGGGTCATAGGTTCGAATCCTATAGTACCCACCACTTTTTCAAAAAGAGCCTCCTCACAGGTTTTTCCGCTTTAAAGTTATTTTTCTATAGAGTAAACTCTACACAAATGGTTTAGGCACATGTTGAATACGCTATCAAAGCAAACGGATACGCTTTTTAGAAAAACATCCCCCGTGAATACGGAGGCTGAGCAAGCTTTGTTGGGATGCATCCTTCACAATAATCATGCGTTGGAAAAAGTTTCTGACTTCTTAAGGGCAGAGCACTTTGCTGACAAAAACAATGGGAAAGTGTTTCGAGCCATTTGCCGTCTGATCGACCAAGGCAAAGTGGCAGATCCCATCACCTTAAAAGACTTTTTTGAAAAGGAACAAGACCTGAGCGAAATTGGGGGGGTCCACTATCTTCTTCAATTAGCAGATTCGGTTGTGTCTATCGGAAATGCGGCTCACTATGGTCAGCTTATTTATGACCTCTTCTTGAGACGTGAACTGATTGATATCGGGGAAGAGATGGTGGTGACAGCCCATGGCCATGACCTGGAAAAAGGGGCAGTGAACCAAATCGAAGAGGCTGAACAGAAATTATTTAATTTGGTATTAACGGGGGCTGGAACCGAATCCAAAGCACAATCTCTGCATGATTCTTTGGTGACTGCTTTAAAGATCGCAGAGGTTGCATATAAACGAGACAGCAAAGTGGTGGGAATCACCACCGGCCTTCGAGATATTGATAAGTGGTTGGGGGGATTACATCCTTCTGATTTGGTCATTGTGGCAGGTCGTCCTTCCATGGGAAAAACAGGTTTTGGGGCCACCATCGCCTTTAATGCGGCTTTGGCACGTCACCAAAAAAAGAATGAAGGCGGCGTTGTTGCCTTTTTCTCGTTAGAAATGTCATCAGACCAGATTGCTACTCGTTTATTGTCCCAAGAGGCTAAAATTACCTCTGATAAGATCAGGCGAGGGGAGCTTAGTTCCTCGGATTTTCCCAAACTGATTGAGGCCAACCGACGCATTAGTGAGCTGCCTCTATATATCGATGATACGCCGGCACTCACAGTATCTTCTCTTCGCACAAAAGCTAGAAGATTAAAGCGTCAACAGGGATTAGACATGATCGTAGTTGATTACCTTCAATTGATGCGGGGTGGGGTGAACAGTCTTGAAAACCGTGTCCAAGAAATTTCGGAAATCACGCGGGGACTCAAAGCGTTGGCAAAAGAATTACACGTACCCGTTATGGCCCTTTCACAATTGTCTCGTGCCGTTGAACAGCGGGATGACAAGCGGCCACATCTCTCTGACCTCCGAGAGTCTGGGTCCATTGAGCAAGATGCCGATGTGGTGATCTTTATTTATCGGGAAGAATATTATGAATCCCGTAAGGAACCTGAAGCAGGTACAGAAAAATATGCTGTTTGGCAAGAGAGGATGGAGACAATTCAGAATCAAGCTGATATTATTATAGCGAAGCAACGTCATGGTCCTGTTGGAACGGTAAAGCTCTTCTTTGATGCGAGATTCACGCATTTTGCTGACCTTGCAAAAACCCAGCAGAATTAATTTTGAACAGGGAATAAGAAAAGTGTTAACAAAACAGCAGCAAAAACTTCTATTTTTCATTAAAAGTTTTCAAGACCAGAAGGGGATTAGTCCTTCCTACGATGAGATGAGATGTGCTTTAAACCAAAAGTCAAAGTCTAGTGTGCACATGTTATTGAAGGCCCTTGTGGAACGAGGTTTTGTGCGGAAACTGAACCATAAAGCGCGCGCCATAGAAGTGATCAAGTTTGTGAATCAAGATTCCGCCTTTGCTGCAAGTGAGGGGCGTCCTCTGAAGGTAGAGGAAAATCAACCTTCCGTTGTATCTTCTCAGTCTAAGGACGAAATGCTTGCCTATGTGCCTTTTTATGGCAAACACAGCACCATTTTCTCCCTGAAAACTTTTTTATCGAGCCCTGAAAAAATATTGTCCATTCCAAAGGAAATCCTTTTCTATCTAGAAGGACATGATTATTGTGCCTTGCAAATAAGTGGAGAATCCCTCAAAGAAGTAGCCATCCTTGATGACGATATGTTATTTTTTAAAATGGGTGTAGAGGCACACCCTGGGCAGATTGTTTTAGCCGTGGTGGATGATGAGACGGTGCACATGAAGAAATGGGAAATCACGGACGGAAAAGTGGTGTTATCCCTGGGGAGTAAATACATGATGCCTCAAGTCTATGACAGGGATAGAGTTAGCATTAAGGGCGTAATGGTGGCGCTCGGAAGGGTTTATAAGTAATCCTTCAAGGAATCAGCCAATTCACAAAATTGCACCACAGACACTTCTTCGGGTCGTATGTGCCTTTCTATTCCCACCTTTTTAAATATCCCTAAAAGATCCGGATGGCCCAGTTTCTTGAGGCTGGTGCCGATCATCTTTCGGCGTTGATGAAAAACAAGTTGGGTGAGTGTTTCCAAATGTGTCTGAGAGACATCATAAAGGGGTCTCTCTCGGGGGATCAGATGAACCACGGCGGACATCACCTTGGGAGAGGGCTTGAAGGCCTCAGGGGGGACAGTAAACAGCAGCTTTACCTCACAGAGCCATTGCACCAAGATGGAGAGTCGACCATAGGCCTTTGTTTTCGGTTGGGCACAAAGTCTCTCCACAACTTCTTCTTGCAGCATGAGTGTCAAGGAGGTGATGGAGGAGAGTTCACTCATCCAATTCAGCAAAAGCTTATTGCCGATGTTATAGGGAAGGTTCGCCACGATTTTTATTTTTTGAGAGAACTCTTCTTTAAGGGATATCTGTAAAGCATCCTTTTTTAGCAAAGAAAATCGAGGGCTTTCTAGCTTTTCTAGGCTGGGCCAGAATTGGCGATCAATTTCAATACTTGTCAGATGGTGTATATTAGAGGCAAGAAGGGTGCGCGTTAGAATGCCTGGACCTGGTCCAATTTCAATCACACGGTCCGTGGGGGAAAGGTGGGCGTGGGTGATAATTCGATCCACAACAGAGATGTCGATTAAAAAATGCTGTCCAAATTTTTTATGGGGGATAAATCGCTTAGATTCTGATTTCAATAGAGGCTACTCTTTTAGCTTCCTTTAATTTTTGTTCCGAAATAGACATAAATCTTTGATTTGAAATTTGATTGGCAACGCCTTCAATAGACTTCGTCTTCTCTACCGGTGTTTCGGCTCGTTCGCAGACTAGGAAAAACACAATGGTATTATTGGCGGGATTAAAAATACCTTTGCTGGGAACGCCTGTTTCCAGGTCTTTCAGGACCGTCTGTAGATCAGGGGACAGATCATTCAATCGTACCGTTTTATATACATGGATCTGGGAGTCGGGGATTTGATCAGAAAGCTGGTCAAATTCAGTACACGTGGTCGTCGTTTGTACCAGTTTGTTTAGCTTTTCCATCTTTTCATCAAGTTCTTTTTGATCTTTGGCCATTTTCTCAGATATTTTAACTTCAATCTGGCGTGCCGTCAGGGTGGGCTGTAACACATTGGTATCTTTTTTATCGATCAGGAGGATAAGTTTATACCCTTGTTCTGTCCGAATCGGAGAGGTTATCTGGCCTGGTTGAAGGTGCTGCAACGTTTCTAAGAGTTCTGTCTCAATCATGTCTTGATTAATCCATCCTATATCTCCACCCCGAGCGGCAGAGGGGGCGTGAGATTGGGTATGGGCAAGCATCATAAAGGGTTGCTTTGCTTTGAGTCCATTTTGAATTTTTGCCATGGCTTCTAAAGCTTTTTCCTCTGACCCGCCCTCTGGGACGTAGATTTCAATTTCAGCTAAATGGTACTGAATATTGTTTAAAGAAGGGCTTATGATTTCTTTTAATTCTTTTTTGTCGATTTCTAAAGAGCTTCCCGCCCACGCGCCTATGTACTGTCTCCAGAGCAAATCAGCTTTAATAGAAGTAATGAGAGTTGATTCAGGAATGCCTCGTGTTTTTAACATTTTTCGAAAGCTGTTTTTAGGAAAGTTGTTTTGTTTTTCAAGATGTTCAATAGTTGTTTCAATATCTTTTGGGTCGGCTTTAAGACTGAATTTTTCTGTTGTCTGAATTTTGATCAATTCATCAATTAAAATATTTAAAACTTGGTGTATGACTTGACTTTTTTCTGTGGGGGATAGTTTTTCAATCGGCATCTTAAGGACGAGTTTGAGCTTGTTATGTAAATCTTTTACAGATATGGGTGTTCCATTCACTATGGCGGCAATCGTTGCCGTTCCCGAGGGGTGACGGTCTTTTTTGTAGAGAGTGATTTTTTTTTCAGTAGAAGACAGAGGTTTCTCAGAGATGAATTCAGATGCATTGTTATCGTGATCAACAGGAGGAGGGGTATCCAAACTTCTAGAAAAAGAAACGCCGACCCCAGAGGCTATCTGACACAAAAGAAAAAGAAAGGGTAAAATTCTAAGAAACATTATTTTTTAAATTTAAGTTAAATACACGTTGGAAAAAGATTCCGAACAGGTTACTAATTGAGTTATATTCACGAGATGCATTTAAGTCAAATTTTTAAATAAAACATGAAAAAGATAGAAAAATATATTCTCAAAGAGATTAGCCTAACATTCTTTTTTATTGTTGGCATTTTGGTTGCCTCGTTGTGGGTCATCCAATCTTTAAAATTTATGGGCCCTTTTTTGAAGTCAAGCGAAGGACTTTTATCCTTTTTTTATCTGATCCTTCTGACTTTACCAGATTTATTGGTCATTATCGCGCCGGTGGGGTTACTCATTTCCATTGTTATTTTATACAATCGGTTCCATGCTGACAGAGAATTACCGGTTATGTTTTCATCAGGATATAGTGTGTGGCAAATTGCTCGTCCAGCTTTGTTTTTTTCAGGTGGGGTTACCCTTTTTATCTATGTGTTAAGCATTTTTATTTTGCCGGCCTCTTTTGGCAGAATCCGAGATATGGAAATGCAGCTTAAGTCTTCTTTACCAAGCGTCCTCGTTCAAGAAGGCGTTTTTAACTCTTTTGGGGATATCACAATTTATGTTAATAACAAGATTGGAAATAACATAAAGGGCATCATTGCCCATGTGCAAGAACCTAACAAAAACCCTTATACCATTATAGCAAGAGAAGGGGAGCTTGTAATCGAAGACAGAATGCCAAAGATTTTTATGGAGCATGGAACCCGTCAAGAAAAAAACCTTGTCAGTGGAGAGTTATCTGTTTTGTATTTTGACCGTACGATTATTTCTTTAGCAGAGGAAGGAAAGTCTACCCCACATATTCGACCTAAAAAGCCATATGAATTGTCTGTTTTTGAACTCATTTCTCCTGATAATATTACTTTGCCCCATGGGCAAAAGCTTTATGCTGAGGGATATCAGCGTCTATTGAGTCCCCTATACTCTATGGCTTTTGCCATGATTGGCCTTTGTTTCCTTTTATATGCTTCCTTCCGCCGTCGAGGACAATCTCTTTCCATTTTCCAAGCTATTTTTGTGGCTTTGGTATTGGAAAGTTTGTCTTTGTTTTTAATGAACTTAGGGGCGCAAAGTTGGTACGGTATTTTCGGGGCCTATGTCTTGATGATAGGAACAATCTTTGTATGTTTTTTGATTTTGAGGAAAGAGGCTAAAATCTAACAGTGAGATATTTCCTTACTTTATCAAGATACATATGGAAATCATTCTTTGTATGGAATGGGGTTGTTTTATCTGTTTTGGCTTTTGTATCGTTTTTATTTAATGTGGTGGAATTAAAACGACGCGCTCATGGCAACGATTATATAAAATTTGGCCAAATTGTTAAAATCTCTTTTTTACAGTTACCAAGCATTTTGGATCAGCTTACCCCTTTGGTTGTATTATTTTCCACCATGATTTTTTTATGGATTCTTCAGAAGAGATCTGAGATTACAGTCATAAGATCTTTGGGTTATTCTATTTGGTCCTTGGTTACCCCCATGATTATGGGGGTTGGGCTCTATTCCATTGTTTATTTCTCTCTCCTAAATTCTTTGTCATCCTCTATGAAGGAAGAAAGTATCGTTTATCAGAATCAAGTTTTTCGAAAAACAACAGATTTGTCCGCGGTTTCTAAAAGCGGTTTATGGTTGAAACATCCAAAACTTAATGGTGATTATACAATCATTCATTTGGGGGCTTTGCTGGATCAAAAAACTTTTGGGGTTTCAACTCTTTATGACTTTGCTCCCGACGGCCAATTCATTAAAAGATATGATGTAGAAAAAGTTGATGTGCAATCGAATCAATGGATTTTAGAGCATCCGCGGCTTACGGAGTCAAATGAAATTCAAGTACCCGTAGAGAACGTTGCTTTGGATATCAAATTCACTCTTCAGAAGATCCAACAAACTTTTCAAGCCCCTATTTCTATTTCCTTTTGGAAACTTCCTAAGTTTATAAACTTGATTGAAAAAACAGGCCTGTCTTCCACCGAACACACTCTGTATTTTTTTAACTTATTGATGAAGCCTTTTATACTTCTTGCGATGGTATTGATCGGGGGCGTGTGTGCCTTTGCGTCGCTGAGACGACAAGATGCTTTTGTTTTTATTTTGTCTGGCATTTTTGCTGGATTCTTTCTGCATTTTTTACATCAAGTTTTTTACGCTTTGGGAGAATCCTTAAAAATTCCCTTGTTCTTTGCCGCTCTAACACCAACTTTTATTAGTATTTTGGTTGGGTTAATATTTCTCGTTCATTTAGAAGAAGGTTAAATTGAATCATTTCTATTTTGTTTATTTTTTAGTGATGATGGTCGTAGGATATACATCGGTTTCTAGTTCTATGCCTCCGAAGATATCACAAAAAAAAACAGACTTTTTGTTGAGGGCTGACCAGATTTCCCATGATAAAGATCTTGGTATTGTGATTGCCAGAGGGAACGTAAAGATTTCAGATGGAATTGAAATTATTGAGGCAGACACGGTTACATATAATGAAAAACTCAATTTAGTCTCCGCCTCTAGTCACGTAAGGTTCTATGATAAGAAGGGAGGGATTACTACCGGGAACTATATGGAGATTACGGAAGATTTAAAAAACGGCTTTGTGGAAAAGGTTTACGTTTTAACCAAAGATGAAGAAAGGTTTGCCGCAGAGATTGTTACTAAAGAAGGAGATCTCTCTACGTTCAGAAGAGGTGTTTATTCTCCGTGTGAAATGTGCAAAACAAAACCTTGCAAGCCGCCGATCTGGCAACTACGAGCTTCCCAAATAAAAAAAGATGATGCGGAAAAAATGGTTTATTATCGGAATGTCTTTTTGGATATCAAGGGAGTTCCTGTTTTCTATTTTCCTTATCTAAATCATCCTGATCCTTCAGTTACACGAAAAGATGGTCTTTTAATGCCTTTTTTTGGGAACAGTACTTCCTTAGGTATGATAGCGGGGATTCCCTACTACTTTAGTCCTAATCCAAGTGAAGCAGTGATCATCCGTCCCATTATCATGACCAAAGAAAATCCCATGTTGTCAGGTTCATATAATCGATTATTTAAAAAAGGATCGGTTTCCCTGTCGGGTAGTATGATTCACACATCAAACATAACGGGGCCTGAGAATGACGAAACAAAGAACAAGGAAAGGATGCATGGTCATTTAATAGGGTCCGGCTTGTTTGACCTTGACTCTAATTGGCGAGCGCGGGCAAAAATTGAACGGACAACAAGCCCCACTTACTTTAAAAAGTATTATTTTGTAGCGGATGAATCCTATATAAATAAAAACTATTTAACTAGTTCTTTAAATGTAGAGGGATTCTACGGAAAAAATTATATGTCTGCGGAAGGATTGGATTTTCAAAATCTAAGGGCAGATGTGAGTAATAAGACCATCCCCTTTGTGGCACCTGTTCTTATTGGGTCTTATGTGACGCCTCCCGGACAATGGGGAGAGTTCTGGTCTATGGACTTAAATCAAGCTTATATAGATAGAGAGCTAGGAGAACGTGTTGAGCGTATCTCCACAGCAGGCACATTTACGCTACCCCATATTTTTTCAACAGGTGTTGTTCAGGAACTGAAAGTTTTCTTAAGGGGAGACTATTATGATGTCCGGAAATATCAAATACCAGGAACCCAGTCCAACGTAAATCAAGGCATGGGACGGCTTATTCCTGGTGCGGCTCTTACCTTGAAATACCCCCTAATTAATCAATTTGGTAGAAGTAAAAAACTTATTGTAGAGCCTGTTGTTGGCGTTGTTACACTGCCGAGTGGATTGAATAATTCAAAGTACCCCAATGAGGACAGTCAGAACTTTGAATTTGAAGCCGTGCACTTGATGCAACCACAAAGGTTTGCGGGATTTGATCTTATTGATGACGGGCAGAGATTGAATTATGGAGCCCATGTTAATTTATATTCCAAATCAAAGACTCTTCTGCAATTCTTTGCCGGGCAAAGTTATAGTTTTTCTAAAGAAAATCAATTTGATCCTTTTTGTGGGGTGGGAAAAGGGTTTTCCGATTATGTGGGCCGAGTTGTTTGGTCTCCTCTCGATAATTATCGCCTTGCTTGGTACTTCAGGTTAGGCAAGAAAAAACTAGACCCTAAAAAGAACACGGTTAGTCTTACAGCAGGCCCCCCCCTCTTTAGAGTGGGGATAGGATATACACAAATCTATCGGACCTTGGTTGGCACTCAGTATGTTCGGAGAGAACAGATAAGCAATAGCATCTCTTCTCAGGTTCATAAAAACTGGACTGTATTTGTAAGTGAGGCTCGAGAATTTGCATATCAAAAAGGAGAACTCCAGCATGGGGCTGGGTTCATTTATCAAGATGACTGTTTTAAAGTTCGGTTTGATTTCTTCCGCACCTTTTACCAAGACCGAGATGTTGTGCCTTCAAAAACTGTTATGCTGACAATTGGATTGAAGAATCTTGGCGAGTACTCTACTGGATCAATGGCCTTGGATAAAGGAGGTCTTTCTTCTTCTTCAGCTATAGCCACTCAATCTTAATGATGTTTTCTATTTGTTTTTATTGTTTAAAACTGTTGGCCGTGTTAATACTTAAGTATCTGGAACGAATTAGGATCTTATAATGGATATGAATGCTCCTAGGGATGGTTTCTCAACCTTGAGATCCTGGATGTTTCCTGTATATCAAAATGAGTTTAAGAAAGTTATTCCGTTAGGCCTGATGATGATCCTCATCAGCTTTAATTTTTGGCTTCTCCATATTTCGAAAGATACTCTCGTCATTTCTGCTGAGCATTCGGGGGCAGAGGTTATCAATTTTTTAAAAATCCCCATCTTTGTTGTTTCTATTTTTCTTGTCATGGTGTTTACTTGGGGAGCAAACAAACTACAACAAAAGACGATTTTCTTTGTTGGTGTGGGAACGTTTCTTTGTTTCTTTTTGTTTTTTAATTACACGATCTACCCCAATAAAGAAGCCTTTCAATTATTTTCATCAGATCGACTTGTGGAATTGAAACTCCAATATCCTTGGTTTAAGTGGATGTTCCCTGTCATTTGTTATTGGCCTTACAGCCTTTTTTACATTATGTCTGAATTGTGGGGTTCCTTTGTATTAAGCATGCTATTCTGGCAGTTTGCAAACCAAATTACAACCGTTGAACAGTCTCGTCGTTTTTACATGTTGCTGGGGATGTTTAATGGTATTGGTACCATTCTCTCAGGATTTTTTATTACCCATTATGAGTCAAAGCTAGATGTCTATGTGGCGGATGCCTATGGATCAAAATTACATAATTTGCTTTTAGTATTTAGTATCAGTTGTGTATTAATCTTAATCATTTATTATTGGATTCATAAAACAGCCGTTAGACCTGATGAACTATATAAATTCTCGGGATCTAAAAACCAAAAGAACAAAATAAAACTATCTTTTGTGGAGAGCTTTAAGTACATACTGCACTCTCGGTATATGGGATATATTGCTTTGATTTCAATTGGGTATAATATCTCCATTAACTTTGTTGAGATTACTTGGAAAAGCCAAGTTAAGGAACTGTATCAAAATCCCCTAGCCATTGAATATTATTTTTCAAAAATAACAATTTATATGGGATTCTTAATTTTCTTTATTGGCTTTTTCGGAGCGGGATTTGTGCGCAGATTTAGTTGGCGTTGTAGTGCGCTGATTACCCCCATTGTTATGGTGGTCACCGCCATTCTGTTTTTTATAGTGACTTTATGGCAAGAGTCTTTGGCAACCGTTGCACAGATCCTAAGTATGACTCCCCTCGTATTCGCCGTTTGGGTAGGTCAGATTCATAACTTATCAAGCCGCAGTTGCAAATATAGTTTTTTTGCGGCCACCAGAGAAATGGCATTCATTCCTCTGGATGCAGAGCTGAAAGTAAAAGGAAAAGCCGCTGTGGATATCTTGAGTGGCCGTGTTGGAAAAGTTGGTGGATCCGTCGTACAGTCTTTTTTGTTATCCATCCCGGCGTTAGCCACCCAGCTTGCCATCGCGCCCTATCTGTTAGGTTTTGTTCTGGCTGTGTTTTTCATCTGGGTGATTTCCATTAATTTGCTCAACAAAGAATTTTTAAAAATAGCTTATGGCAGCACTACCTCCGACTTTGGGGTAGAAAAAACATGATGAGAAAAATCTTCATGGGCGCGGATCACGCCGGTGTTCTTTTTAAAAAAAAATTGAAAAAATATCTTGAGACAAAGGGGTATTTTGTTATTGATTTAGGCTCTTATGAAGAAGACAAGAGTGTGGATTACCCTGATTTTGCACGCCTTGTTTGTACACGTGTTTTGGCTGAGAAGGCGATGGGGATTCTTATTTGTGGATCAGGGATAGGGATGAGCATTGTGGCAAACAGATACCCTGGTATTCGGGCGGCTCTTTGCTGGAACCCAACTGTGGCGAAACTGTCACGAGAGCATGACGATGCGAATATTCTTGTGCTGGGGGCTCGACTCGTTAGTTATCCATCCGCCAAGGCTTGTGTGGATGTGTTTCTCTCTTCTTCATTTGAGGGGGGGCGACACCAACGACGTGTGGATAAAATAGAGAGTAATCTTTAATCTTATAACAATCTATGAAAGGGAGACTGTTCCATGAAAAGCTTATCCAATTTTCTTTCTGAAGCAGAGTTTCCCACGATTGAGCCTCATTCTTCCAGTGATTTTTTTACGAAATCCCTGTCTGACATCGATGCTGAGATCAGCCAGTCTATTCAAGGTGAATTACAGCGTCAGCGTGACCACATAGAACTCATTGCGTCTGAAAATATTGTTTCCAAGGCCGTCTTAGAAGCTCAAGGGTCTCTCTTAACCAACAAGTATGCGGAAGGATATTCTGGACACCGTTATTATGGGGGATGCCAGTATGTGGATATTGCAGAGACGTTGGCCATTGAGCGGGTAAAAAAGCTTTTTAATTGTGCTTTTGCCAATGTGCAACCTCATTCAGGAGCTCAAGCAAATTTGGCTGCTTTCGTAGCGCTTCTAAATCCAGGAGACTCTTTTCTGGGGATGTCCCTTGATGCGGGGGGGCATTTGACCCATGGGCATCCCATTACCATCTCAGGGAAATGGTTCAAACCTTTTGGATATGGTGTAGATAGAGAAACGGGACTGATTAACTATGATGACGTGGAGCGTCTGGCCGTTGAACACAAGCCCAAACTTATTATAGCGGGAGGGTCTGCCTATTCTCAGGTTATTGACTTTGCTCGGTTCAAGGAGATTGCTCAAAAAGTAGGGGCACATCTCATGGTGGATATGGCTCATTATGCAGGTCTTATCGCAGCGGGCGTTTATCCGAGCCCTCTTCCTTATGCAGACGTTTGTACAAGTACTACCCACAAAACGTTGCGAGGGCCAAGAGGAGGGCTTATTCTCACCAATAACCCTGATATTGCGAAGAAGATTAATTCTGCCGTGTTTCCTGGTGCGCAAGGGGGGCCTTTGATGCACATTATTGCAGCGAAAGCGGTTGCTTTTAAAGAGGCTCTTGATCCCAGCTTTAAAGAGTACGCGGCTCAAGTCATTAAAAATACCCAAGCCATTTGTTCTTCTTTGTTAGATAGGGGCTTTCAGATTGTGTCTGGAGGGACTGTCTGTCATTTGATGATGGTTGATTTGCGCGCGAAAAAGATTAGTGGGGTTGAGGCAGAGGCAACGTTAGATCGGGCAGGGATTACGTGTAACAAAAATAGCATCCCCTTTGACCCGGCTCCCCCTAAAATTGGGTCAGGCATTCGATTAGGAGCTGCCGCCATTACCACGCGCGGGTTTACAGAGTCAGAATGTTATTCCCTTGGGGGGTTCATTGCTGATACCTTAGAGTCTTATGTGGCAACCACGGGACAAAATGAAAAAGAAGAACAAAGGGTACGAGAAGCAGTTCGCTCTCTTTGCCGGCAACATCCCATTTATTAGGGGATCCTGATGCGCTGTCCTTTCTGCGGATGTATTGAGACCCAAGTCAAAGACTCTCGTCCGTCAGATGACTATTTGGCCATTAGGCGCCGCCGATTTTGTCCGGAGTGTGTATCACGTTTCACCACCTACGAGCGTATTCAGCTCTCTGATCTGGTGGTGGTGAAGAAAAAAGGAGAACGTGTTCCCTTTGATCGTGAAAAAATGGCGCGGTCCATTTGTACCGCCACACGGAAACGATCCATTGATGCGGAACGTATTGAAAAATTGGTGAATGGGGTTGTGCGACGCTTGGAAATGGTTGGAGATCCTGAAATCTCTTCCAAGGTCATCGGAGAAATGGTATTAGAGGCTCTAAAGGATTTAGATTTGGTTTCTTATCTTCGCTTTGCTTCTGTGTATAAAGATTTTAAGACCATAGAAGATTTTCATAAGTTTATATTGGAATAATAATGGAAGAAAAAAAAGTAAGTGGTTATCGGAAGAAAAGCGCGGCACGCCTCGCCGCTGTGCAGGTTCTTTACACAAAGAAGATGCTGGATCTCTCCGACGAAGAAGCTCTTACCAATTTTCAGGAACATTTTTTGGGGAAAAACTTGGGGGAATCCTCTGCCATAAAGCCTGATTCGGCCTTTTTGCGTCTTTTGGTGAGTGGGGTTTGCGTGCGCGATAAACAATTGTTGGAGCTGATCGAGCCCAACCTCATCGAAACATGGAAAATTGACCGCGTTGATCCTATCATTTTGAACATCATCAAATGTGCTGTCTTAGAGTTTCTCACATTCCCAGAGGTGGATACGCCCATCATCATTTCCGAGTATCTAGATGTGACCCATGCTTTTTTTGATAAAAAAGAGGTGGGCTTTGTGAATGGAATCTTGAATAAGATTGGAAGTATTATACGTCCAAGTGAAGAATATAATGTACCCTTAAATTAGGACCCCCTAAGACTGCCTCTTTCCAATCATACTTTCAATCCAGTCTTTATGAGGAAAGAGGGTGGCGAGGATAATATCACACTTCAAGTAGTGAGGAAGGGGAGGGTTAGATGGTACAAAATAAGATTCCAACCCACGGGTAGGTATAATTTTAGGAGGGATGAACTGGGGGTTTATTTGTGCAGATTTTTCAAAATCTTGTGATAGTTTGGGATATTGTCCAAAATAGGTTTCTTCAATAAGATATTGTTTCTTATCCTCATCCAATTCTGGTGCCTGATTTCCTCCAGAAATAATACCAATGCAATTTCCCTGTTCATCAAAAGCTGGCCCGCCACTGTCCCCATTTCCAGCAACACCTGCTGGAGTTTTATATACCGTTATATCTGGCTGAAAGGGGGTTAGAAAAAGTATATGATTGGGCAGAGTTCGAACTCTTTGATTCAATGTCTTTGTTATACCATCCCTCTCTAGCATAATGGTCGTGCATTCTGTTTCTGCAGAAAAATTTATTTCCGGGAGAGCCCAGGCATAAGATCCTCGTTTTTTCCCATCTCGCAGTAAATAATTTCCTAGAAGATGACCTGTGTCGCCATATCCTACTGAGGCATAGACCTTATTGATAAGCTGCTCAACAGGGGCAAAACGAACGGGGGCAAGAGGTATGTCCAACAGAGGACAATCAAGCAGGAAAAGGCCGAGGTCATAACAAGTGTAATCTATCGTTTCTGGACTTTTATCTCGGCTTACTTCTAGATATCTGGGATGAATAAAAGCTTTTCCTGTTATAAGGTGGTCGTCTAATTGAAAGGAAATATGGGAGAGTTCCTCAGGGCTAGTCTCAAAAATATGAGCACAGGTTAGAACAGCCTTTCCTCTTAGAGACGGTGGCCCCAGGTCTACGAGTGTGCCTGATCCACAGATTCCTGTTTTAGAAATGAAGGCACCAACGGAGCGGTATTGTTGACCAAGGGCAATAAATGCCGCATCAGGGCATTCACTGCAATGCGTGCTGGCACTTGCATTACAAAACAAAAAAGAGAGGGTAATGCAAAGGAAAAAAATCATTCTCATCGGTTCGTCCCTGTTTAGTGTATTTTATTTAAAATAAACGTTTCGCACAATATTTGTTAAAAAACATTACCCCACTCCTTGTTTTTAGCAGAAGGATAGAGGAGTGCATTTGACTTCGAGATGGTTTTTCTTTTGACACCGTCGGGGGTGCAGAGGTCAAATCGGATGTGTCCTTTTCCTTTCAATGGTTTTTTCAAGATCCGCTCCCCGAGAGGGGCAGCAGGGTTTTTGGTAGCAATAAGGTACGAAAACTTTTCATCCTCATACCCCAGATTTCCTCTTTTGATGAGTTTATGTAAAGAGGTTCTCTTCACGCGCACAGAAAAATGGCACCAATCTTTAGGTGCGTCCGAGAGAGGGCAGGGGCCATTATGCCCACAGGGAGCAGCAAAAAATGCCCCCTGATCTTGCAAAAAACGACGGGCATTTAAGATGGTCTGAAACCCGTTCGGCGTACCAGGTTCGGTGAGGATCAGGGCAGACTTTGTAGCGTCCCAATACTTTTCCAGAAGAGCGTCTTGATCCTTCATTTCCCCTAAGGAATAAGAAAAAGACACCAAGTCATAAGCTTTGGGAGGATCAAATCGTCCCGCGTCTTCTTGGATAAGGGAGAGGGAAGGTTCTTTGTCTATAAACATGGTCAAGAGCTCGAACATGAATCTGTTATTTTCCAGAAGGGAGATGTCAGAGAGAGCGGGATAAAGGTCTTTCATCGCCCAATAAGACGCCCCCGGTCCACACCCAATATCCAGGTAAGAAGTGGGGGTAATACCCGTTACTTTTTTTAATTCTTCTAAGGTGTAACCCAAGACTTGAAACGTAGCAGGAAGGCGGGCAAGCGCATAAGCTACACCTTCTTCCCCAGACTGAATGTTCTTTTTTTGTTCTGAACTTGTTCTGTACTTCAAAGAGACAGCGGCGTAAGATTTTTGATAGAGGGAAGGATTGCTTTCAAAAAGAAATTGGATTTTCTGGTAGAGATGGGATGGAAAAGTCTTCAGAGTTTACCCTCTTTCGTCTAACCAGGCCATTTGGATGGCTTCCAGAAGGGATTCGCTGCTGTGTTCGGGGTCATCATCGAAGTTTTCTAGATTTTGAACCCATGTCCATAAATCAGTAAACCGGATATTCAGAATATCAACGTCGGGATATTTTTCCTCAAGCGCTATGGCGATGTCATAAATATCCGTCCACTTCATGGGGATTACATCATGTTGCGGGTGGCGGCGGGTAATTTTACCACCAGGCCATCTAGCTCTTCTGTCATGATAATCTGGCATCCCAAGCGAGACGTGTGGGTAAGGCCAAAGGCAAGATCCAGCATGTCTTGTTCGTCTTCTGAGGCTTCAGGCAACACGTCAAACCAATCAGGCTCCACCACAACGTGGCAGGTTGAACAAGCGAGGGAGCCTTCGCATGCGCCTTCTAAATCCACATTATTCTGATGGGCAATTTCCAGGACCGACAGTCCTATAGGGGCATCGACTTCTTTTCTCGTCCCATCCTGGTAAATAAAAGTAATTTTGGGCATTCTACAGTCTCCTATTTATAGGCAAAAATATGACCCACATCCCAATCCATCAGATCAAGGTCAACACAGGTAGGAATAAACTCAAAGCATTTCTCAGCCAAGGGTTTCCGGCCATTCTTTTCTAACATCTCATCTAAGATTGTTCTGATTTGATGGAGGTAAAGAACATCCGTGGCAGCATACATTTTTTGTTCTTCCGTTAAAGTATCCGCCCCCCAATTGGAAGATCTTTCTTGCTTGGAAATTTCCACATTGAGCAAGGTGGAACATAAATCCTTGAGTCCATGGCGGTCGGTGTAGGTGCGGGCTAATTTTGAAGCAATCTTGGTGCAGTAGTTCGGCGCAGAGTGGGCGCCCAGGTATTGGTTTATGATGGCCACATCAAAGCGGGCATAGTGGTAAATCTTAAGGAGTTTCTTATTTTCCAAAATTTTCTTCAAGTGAGGTGCTTTGTGGGGCTTGCCCAAATCAAATTTAACCAAATGGCAAACGCCATCCCCGCCCGACAATTGGACTAGACAGAGGGGGTCTCTTTTCACTTGCAAACCAAGGGCTTCTGTATCAATGGCCACAGAGTTTTCAAACTTAACAGAACTGTCTAAATCGCCATGATGTAAAACGATCTTCATGAGTCACTTCTTTCATAATGTATTCGACCAAAATCTCTTTGATTGATCAGTTTGTCAAGCTTTTAAGAGGGGTTAGGTTTGGAAAACTGCGATTTTAAAGAGGAATCTTAACGGTAACACGCAGTCCGCCTAGGGGTGATTTACCCAGGCTGATTTGGCCGCCATGGGCATGGATGATATCTTGAGAGATACTGAGGCCTAGTCCAATCCCCCCTGTTTTCACATTGCGTGATTTTTCAAGTCGAACAAAAGGTTTAAAAACCTCCTGTCGTTTATTGGTGGGTATGCCTTCGCCATTATCCTCCACCACAATAATGGCGTACCCCTGTTTTTTGTAGCATTTAAGGATGGCCTTTGATGCGTATCTATTAGCGTTTTCCAAGAGATTTTTGATGGCTCGTTTGAAAGAATGGGGACGCAAAGAAATGGTGAAAGACGTCAAACGTGTTTCTAGATGAAGAGGTTTATTTTTGAGTGTTACAATACACTCCTGGAGTAAGGCTTGTAGGTTGCAAAGAGACTTTTTCTCTTGACCATGCCCTCTTACAAAATCAAGGTATTCATTAATTAAATTCTCCATCTCTACGATATCGAGGTTGATGTCCTCTAGTTGGGGGTTAGAAGGCATCAGGGCAAGCTCTAATTTCATGCGGGTCAGCGGCGTTCGTAAGTCGTGAGAAATACCTGCGAGCATCTCTGTTCTTTGGGTAACTTGCCTTTTGATGCGTTCCCTCATCAGGTTAAAAGCACGTCCAGCTTGACGCACTTCTAATGCGCCTGAAACCTTAAAGTCTTCCATGTCCATGCCTTTTCCAAATTTTTCGGCAGCTTCCGCCAGTCTTTGGATGGGGCGTACCTGGTTTTTCATAAAGAGAGAGGCAATGATTAGGAAAATAAGAGCGGCGCCAAACATCCAGATAAATACGAGAATGATGGTGCGGCTCATCAGTTTTTTTCTTAGGACCGACACAACCATAACGCCCTCATTCGTCTCAATATTGATATTGAGAATCTCGCGGCTGGTGGTCAGAACATAGGGTTGATCTAAGACATCTTCCAACGCATTTTTCAAGAAGTGGTCTTCCCATGCCTCAAGGGGGCTGGCAACCATCTCCTGAATGGAACGACCTTTGTAAAAAGTGGCTAAGACACCCATTTCGTGGGAAATATCCTGTGCCAACAGGGGGTTTTGCGGATAGATGTCTGTAATCACTTTGGCGGTGCTGGCGATATTACCGGCTAAATTTTTAGTTACGGAATCCAGGTATCGATCCAGGAAGACAACCGTGAAAACGATTTGGACCAGGAAAAGAGGCACGCCAATAATAAGAAAAGCGCGCTTAAAAAGGCTTTTAGGAAAAAAGTCTCGAAACGAAAGGGTTGTTATTTTCTTTAGTGATCCCACAGAATGTATCCCTTATTGCGCACGGTTTGAATAAAATTAGGATGCTTGGGATCGTCCTCGATCTTTTTGCGAAGACGGGTGATTTGCACATCAATGGTTCGGCTATTGGCTTCTAAATCCATCATTTCTATGAGTATTTCACGAGAAAGATACGTCCCAATATGAGACGCAAAGATCTTTAATAAATGGGCTTCACTTGAGGTAAGGGGGATGGATTGATTGCCACGCCGCAAGGTTTCTTTGCCAAGATTAAAATAGAAAGGACCAATTTGAATCTCTTTTTTAAGCCCTGCTGAGGGGCTGTCATGAATCCGTCTCAGAATGGCATGGACGCGGAGGAGGAGCTCTTTAGGTTCAAAAGGTTTGGGGAGATAGTCGTCTCCCCCGCTTTCAAGTCCTCGAATTTTATCAGCTGTTGTGCCTAGAGCGGTTAAAAACAAAAGGGGGATCTGAACGTTTTCTTGACGAAGCACGTGTGCAAACTCTAGGCCCGATTGGGTGGGCATCATGACGTCAAGGACCATCAGATCAAACTTGAAAAAGGAGATAAGCGTGTAAGCCTCGATGGCCGATGCTGCCATGCTTACCTCAAATCCACTTTCTGTCAGAAATTGGGATAGTAGTTTCCGCAGCCGTTCATCATCATCCACAATAAGAAGGTGATAGGTGTGATTAATCATTTTCTAAAAATACAGGATTTTGCGTGCAAGGGCAAATGAGACGTATCTCTCTTGAGATACCCCTCACAAGCGGGAGCTATAAAAGCTCTAATAATTTGTTATTTACTTAAAAGATCCTCCCTTGTCCAGCCTTTCCGACGGGGTGTTTTCAGGAAATATAACTATTTATGCTAAAAATACATAGACGGTATATCCATAGTATGATAAGTACTCTCGATATTAATTATCAATATTAAATAGTATTTAGAATGTGTTTATCACACGGAAATATTAATAGATAAATTTTAGAGGAGAGCACACAGTGATTTCGCCCTTACTTCATATGAAAAAACAACCAATAAAGGGAAAGGAGATTATCATCTGTCATACAGAAAATGCCTCATCTGGAAATGAGCCGGAGTTAAAGTATGTATTTTTGACCCATTATTCAGTTTTTCAAAAAGACACATTTAAGCTTATCGGATGGTTAAATTTAAACCCGACTCTAGATAAGTTTGGAGGTACTGCCTTTACGTATGAATTTAAAGAAGGGATTGCGGCGCCTGAAAAAATAGACACCCTAGAAACGTTCCTAAATTATGTGCGCCAATTTTATGGATGGTGGTCTGATAAAGAAATAAGACATCCTACATTTGGTATCTTTCAAGAAGTAAACCTATGCACCTCTTTGGAAGACCCCCATCTTGATCTACTTTTAACATTAGGATTTAAGATAAGTTTTGTGGGGGAATCTCACCTCATGTTAAGAGATAGATATCAGGATCACACAGGGTTGGGATGTGTGGACATGCGGGGGAAGGATGATGAGGAAGAAGAGGCGGGGGGCTGCCTTTTATCCCGTAAGCATTTTTTAAAAATAGAAAAAGCCATCTTAAACAAAGAACCTTTGCAAGGAGCGGACTTGGAAGCTCTAAAATGGTACTTGAAGGAAGATAAGGAGGCGCTAGAATATTACCTATTCTTAGCTGGAGATAATTTTAAACTTTATCTGGATTATGCGCGGGTGATGACAACCCTAGAAGGTGTTTATTTCCTTGAGTGACTTAGTTGTTGAAAGTTAGCGTGATTCTAAAAGGAATCAGCCAATGGAATCCTGTCTTGATATAGAAAAATGGACTAGAATCTGGTGCCGGATGACGGACTCGAACCGCCGACCCTCTGATTACAAATCAGTAGCTCTACCAACTGAGCTAATCCGGCACTCAAAATCTATATACCGGTTTTCCATAGCGCCGCCAAGAGCTTTTTGAAAAGAAACAGATTTTATTTCTTTTTTCCCCAATCATGCTATGGTGCACGGATGAATAGCCCAAAAAATAGCCAAGAAAACATTGTACGCGTTCCCCACGACGCTGTGGGTTTGCGCCTTGATAAGTGGTTGCGTGCAAAATTTCCAACCGTTCCCTATACGGCTTGGGCCCGCTTTTGTCGCAAGGGCAATGTGCGGCTCGATGGCAAGCGGGTGACAGGGGCCGAGCGGTTAGAGCCAGGCCAATCCGTGCGCATTCCACCGCCAGACATCTTGAAAAAAGCCATGGTTACGGTGGAATCTTTAAAGTTGCTGCCCCTCTCTCCTCAGGCCAAGGCCCAGCTAGAGTCGTGGATTATTTACCAAGATGACGATATTCTTTGCCTCAATAAGCCCGTCGGGCTCTCCGTTCAGGGCGGCACGAAGACCGTTACCCACGTGGATGGCTTGTTATCCCGTTGGGCGCTAGAGAAAGAGTTTACGCCCAAGTTAGTACACCGTATCGACAGAGACACCAGCGGCATCTTGCTGGTAGCCAAAACTGATAAAGCGGCGCGGGATCTGGGTAAAAGCTTTAAAACCCATCAGATTCAAAAATATTATGTGGCCATTACGGCGGGTGTCCCCATGCCCTGGACGGGCACCATCGACGCCTCCTTGGAAAAGGGCATGAAGGGCAACAAAGAAAAGATGAGGGTGAGTGACGAAGGCCTCCGGGCCATTACCCATTACCAAGTGTTGGAGAGACTGTCCACTAAGATCGCCGTCTTGGGATTATCGCCCGTTTCGGGTCGGACACATCAATTGCGCGTCCATCTTGAACATATTGGTACGCCCATCTTGGGAGATCCAAAATATGGAGGGGATCAACAAGATTTTTCTGACTACCAAACTCTTCATTTGCACTCGTGCATCACCATCGTGCCGCGCTTGGGCCAGAAACCTCTCGTCTTACAAGCAGAGTTCCCACCCCATTTTCAAAAAACCTGTAAAGATTTTGGGTTTTCTCTTCCGGCTTTGATGCAGGAACTAAAGCAATTCATTGAGATTCAAACCAGTCGTTGATTTTTGTTGCTTTTTACCTGAAACGTTTTAGAATAATACTAAAGTCAGGAGAAGAGGCAACATGATACATCATTTAAAAAGCGAAAAAGACGTTCACGGTTACGTGCGTTATCTAAAGAATTTCTACGGCGAACTTTCTGTTTATATCCTTGTGATTACGATCAGCTTGATTGTTTGGTTGTTGATGGGCGGGGGTTATTTTTGGCCGCTTTGGATTATCCTTATCTGGGGAATTGTGCTGCTTTTAAAAGCGTCACGTCTTCACATTATCAACCCTTTCCTTTATGAAGGAGCTCATAAGTTTAGGGAAAAGCTTCCCTTTATTCGCCCCCAATGGCAAGAAGAAAAAGTTCAAGAAATTTTGAAAAAGATGGGGAGAACTCTTTCTGAAATGGCAGGGCCTATGCCGGGATCAACCAGCAGTAAGTCAGCGGCAAAGAAACCTGCGAAAAAGGCGACTCGTAAAAAAGCGCCAGCAAGAAAGCCAGCTAAAAAATCTTCTAAGAAACCTTCTAAAGCTAAGAAGAAATAAGGTTTATCTCTCTTAACTCACCAAACTCAATGACTCTCAGAAAAGACTTGAATTTTTCTTGGGAGTTGTTGTATTGAGAGACGCACAACCCCTTACAAGAGGAATGACATGATCGTGGGCACGACATTAAAACAGAAAATTATTCTCAGCTTTGCTTTATCTTTTATTTTCTTTATTTCTGCCCCTGCAGCTCTTCTAGAGGATAAAGAGAGTATAGAGTCTCAAGCTCCTCTTTCCTTAAAGAGCAGATATGAGGTGATGACTATTTTCAAAGCTGTTCCCGGCCAAGAGGAGGCTCTTAAGTTAGCTGTGTTGGCGGTAGTAGAGGCAAGTCGTAAAGAACCGACGAACTTCGGATGTACGGTTAGTCAAAGGAGTGAGTGGGACGGTGTGGAGTTTGTTCTCGTTGGAATTTGGACGGGTAAAGAAGACTACACATCGCAGTTTACCAAACCGTATATGAGGGAGTTTATGGAAAAAACAAAGACTCTTTTAGAAAGCCCATACCAAGGGGGGTGCTTCTTATCTTAAGTTCTTCATCAGATCTATGGCGTTTTTATCCAGACCTGGCTCTCCTTCTGGAAAGGGATGGGGGGTGTAGCTCGCTCGTTCATAAAACATAAGAGCAGAAGGGTTTGAGTGTAACTGAATCATACTTTTTCCCTGATGCTTCACCCATTTTTCCACAAGTTTTAAAAGATGGGAGCCATGTCCTTGGTTTTGATACGGCTTATCAATGGCAAAAGAACGCACTGCCGCTCGTTGGTCATCGAGAAGCTCAACGTGGACGACGCCGATCACCTCATCCAGTTTTTTAAATACAAAGTGAAAGTGGTTTGGGTGACTTAGGGTCCAGTGGTTTGGATCATAAACCACGTGAGGATGACGGTCAAAAATCTGTTCTTGTCGAATGCGGTGATAGTGCTGCCAATCTTCTGAAATGGGCTCTACAAACTCAAATCCCTGAAAGCCAGCTTTCCGAAGAATCTCCTTAATAAAGGGATCTTTTTTGAGGGTATAGGCGGGTCGTTGATCCCCAAACTTTGCCGCTAACTTTTCTTTTAACGATTGGTAAGCCCGCCGCGCGTCTGGATGTGTCCTTAAATAATCACGAAAGAGGAGATGTTTCTGAATCTCATCCGCCTCTTTTTCCCAGATATGAACATGATAGATTCCATTAGAAAAATAGCGGCGGAAGGGCATGCCCAGCTCTCCCCGTCCTTTATGCCCCAAAGCTTCTATGGCTGCTGTGTTTATTTTCAAGATATCGCGTACCACTGGCAACATGTCGATGATGGGTTTGGCGGAAAGTCCCGGCACTGCCGTACTGCCGATATGGTGAATAGTCATACAGTTTTCCCCCAATGCTGCTTTAAGGCGGGCTGCTTCTTTCTCAAATAACGAGGGCCACAGGGGGTTATAGGGGCTGAGATCCACCGTTTGTGCCACCTTAAGAATACCTTTCCAAAAATATTTCTCCTCTGTTCAAGAGGCCATCAAGTTTGGCCGATGTGGGGCCAAGATCATGGGTTTCATCCTGAAGCCACGTATCTAGAGCCAAAAGATAGATGCCGAATAATCCTTTGCGTTTCAATTCGCTCAATAGGCTTGTTTTGGCAAACCCGTAATGCGCTAGAATCCGTTCCAAGGAAGATAACTCGGCCATGGCAAAGGGCAAGCTGATTTCTGTCAGGGTTAAAAAATTCTGCCGCAAATATTTTAAGAAAGGTTTGAAAGGGGTGAGGGTTTCTAGTTTTGTCAGCAACACTTCTAAAGCGCGTTCTTTTTCAGAATAGGGTTCCACATCGGCTGAGGACAACTTGGCAAAGACTTGCGTTTCCACATGAGCAGCCAACAGGGAAAATCCTTGTTCTTTTCCGGGGAGGATTTGAACGATGTCTTTGATTGGAACACCAAGAATAGACGATATTTCTTCTAGCGTCACAGCGTTCCATCCTTTTTCCATAAGGAGATTTAAAAAAGCTTGGATAATTTGTTTTTGCATAGTGCGACTGAGAATGTTAATTTGGGCCCAGTATGAACTTTAAAAAAGAAGAATGCAATGCTCACCTTCGCTTTCCCTCAAATTGACCCTGTCATTTTTCAAATTTATGGGCCCCTCGCGTTGAGATGGTATAATCTCGCCTATATTCTGGGCCTAGCGGGAGGACTCTTTTACTGCCGATTTTTAATCAAACGATTCCCCGAATTAAACCTAACCAAAGATAATTTGGATCGGTTTTTCACATGGGCCATTCTTGCCATCCTGATGGGGGGGCGCTTGGGGGAGATTCTTTTTTATCCGGACTTCTCTTTTTTAAAGGATGGGTGGCAAGTCTTTCGGGTGTGGGAGGGGGGGATGTCCTTCCATGGTGCCGTGATTGGTCTACTCACTGCCTTTTACTTATTTTCTCGAAAGTACAAAATCT
The DNA here is from genome assembly GCA_001767855.1 of Alphaproteobacteria bacterium RIFCSPHIGHO2_01_FULL_41_14. Lineage (NCBI taxonomy): Bacteria > Pseudomonadati > Pseudomonadota > Alphaproteobacteria > Alphaproteobacteria bacterium RIFCSPHIGHO2_01_FULL_41_14. Next base: position 608,384 of record MEMF01000002.1, read on the forward strand.
CCCTCTTTCATTTAGGGGACTGTGTGACCGCTGTTGCTCCCCTTGGATTGTTTTTTGGAAGAATCGCCAATTTTATTAATGATGAACTTTATGGTCGTGTGACCCCGGTCTCTTGGGCGGTGATCTTTCCATCCGGAGGCTATCTGCCTCGCCACCCAAGCCAGCTTTATGAGGCTTTTTTAGAAGGATTTGTGTTATTTATCTGTCTTCAGACAGCTGTTTTTCGGTTCAACGCTTTTAAGAAGCCTGGTTTGGTTTCGGGAATTTTTTTGATGGGGTATGGGGTAAGCCGTGTCTTTATTGAGTTTTTTCGAGAACCAGATAGGGTTTTTCATGTGCTCACCGTCCCCATTACCACAGGTCAGTTTTTAAGTTTGCCCATGATCCTAGGGGGAATGTACCTTGTTTGGGCTAAAGATCGGCTATCTTCTTCCTAGAATTTCGTTGATTTCCTCTATCATTTTTTGAGTAGGCTGAGAAAATCTTTCTTTATATCTCTGAAGATTTCCTAAAAGGTGTAAAAGAGTAGCTGAATCCTGTTTTACTTGATTAAGGTATGTTGTATCATCCCCATATAAAACCCAAGTATACGTCACAGCTGATCTTCCTTCATGCTGTACAAATGACCAAAAAGGCTTGCTATTGTCTTCTTGTAATGCAGCATGGAAAGGAATAAGAGGCGCATTAGGGGAACAAATTCTACGGATCGTGATTGCAGGATTACCTGGATCTCCATCATGAATAGAGTACCCCACAGAAGGCAGATTATAATGCGCGCCAGTGTGATCTAAAAGTTGAGCAGGTATACTAAATCCAATATTATTTCCACTGGGTTGCACCCAGTACTGAGGACGGAAAATAATATTATCAGCATCTCCTCCCCCAGTTCCCTTCAACCCTGTTTGATTATAAATAACCCAATAAATTTCTAGATTGGGAGCAGAGTCCGTATGAAAGACTTCTTTTATTCTGGGAGGTAACGCAGCTCTTAACGTACCAGGAATCCTGACCACTAAAGGAAAATTTCCTCCATGAGTAGAAACTTGTGGATTGTATTGATGAATGACAGGTACATTAGGATAAGATTGATTGTAGAGAGGGTTAAAAATATGAAGGGGGTCTACGTTGTCTCCAAACCCTGCAATGGTAGGGGAGCCTGCTCCTATTAAGGGGGTCCTTTGAAGCCAATCTGCTTTTGCCTGGGTCAATGTTCTTTCTGCCCTGACAGGAGAAGGAGTTCTGGGTCTCGCAGCTGCTGCACCTCTGGGAGAAGGGGAGCGCTCTCTAACAGGATATCCCATATCCTTTAGAATTTGATTGACTTCTTTTGAGGACAGTCCCTGCGAATAAAGCTGAGCTGCCATCGCATCCATATCTTGATGGGGTTGAGGAGAAGGAGTTCTGGGTCTCGCAGCTGCTGCACCTCTTACAGGAGACGGAGAGCGCGTTCTAACTGGATATCCCATGTCCTTTAGAATTTGATTGACTTCTGTTGGGGACAGTCCCTGCGAATAAAGCTGAGCTGCCATCAAATCCATATCTTGAGAGGGTATCCTCTGAGTCATAGCCTCAGACCTCAAACAACAAAAAAGAACGACAAGACACCCTATAATCATTTTACGCACTATTAAAACCCTCCTCTATTAGAAACTAAACCTTGAGTTATTATAGCCCGATTTTTTACTCCTGTGTATAGATATTAACCCCATCCTCAAGGGTAGCAACTTGAAGTCTATCTGTACTGAACCTATACAAATATCTCAAAATAACATTGACAACACATATTGTTAAACAATAATGTCCCCCCAGTAAAGTACTAATACTTAAGATTAATTTGAAGGCATAATCCATGATACTTAGTAAGTTTCGCGTCTTTTTACTTTGGCTCCCTCTCTGCTTATTTTTTGCCTATCAATTTATTTTGCGAGTTTCTCCCAATGTCATGATGCATGAAATTTTGTCCTATTTTCATGTGAATGCCACCAATTTTGGGATTCTGACATCTCTGTACTACCTGGGATATTCGCTCGTTCAAATTCCCATTGGTATATTGCTTGATCGCTATGGACCCAAACAAATTTCTGCTCTTTGTGTTTTGCTCTGTATTGGAGGGGCAGTTTTATTTTCCCTCTCTAGCTATTGGCCATTCGCGCTGCTTGCTCGGTTTTTAATCGGCGTTGGGTCTTCTGGGGCATTTATTTCGAGCACTAAAGTGGTGCGGTCTTGGGCGCCTGAAAAGTATTTCTCTCTTTTCGTTTCTATGACCATTACTGTGGGGTTGCTGTCAGCCCATCAAGCCGGGAACTTAATAAGTTATTTAATGGAGTTGGTTGGTTGGCAAAAAGCTGTTTTGTATCTGGGGCTAGGTGGCATTCTAATATTTGTATTTATTCTGCTGAGCGTCAAAAACAACCCGAAATACGAAAAAACAGAAATGGGATCCCTTGATTCTGCCTTTATTTCCAAGCTGCTGAAAAATCTCGTAGACCAGAAAATTTTATGGATTGGATTGTGGGGTGCTTTCCTGACCGGACCTCTCTATGTGCTTGGGGATGTGTGGGGCATCTCGTACATGATGAAAGTTTTTGAATGGAACAAACATCAAGCGACGGAAGCCTCTACTATTATCTATTTTGGAATGGCGTGTGGAGGCCCCCTGATTGCGGCTCTTTCTAACAAATTTCATCATCATCGCAAAAACATGATCGCGATTCTCGCGTTTGGAATGGCGTTTATTCTAAGTATTGAAATGCTGTTAAAACCTTCTTATGAAATTGTGGTAGGGTTAAATTTCTTGCTAGGGGCGCTTTGTTCTTATCAGATTCTTGTCTTTAGCTTGGTTGTTCTTAATACACCCATCCACTTCAGTGGAGTCACCTTTGGCGTTGTGAATACCATTAATATGTTGAGTGGGTTTGTGTACCTTCCTTTGGTGGGCCGTGTTTTAGATTATTGTTGGGACGGGGTGTCTGAAAATGGAGTTCCCCTTTATTCAGCTTATGCATATCAGGTCGCTATTTCTGTGATTGTTGTTGGACTGTTTGTGGGGGGAGTCGGGTTTTTATTGACAGGGGTTAAAAAAACTTAAGACTTCTTGTCCGATTTTTGGTACACTATCAAGAATAAATTAAAGTGATTTAACATGAGATGTGTTGCCTACTGTACCGGGGAAAACTATAACCTTAAAACCCTTTCCCAGTTTTTTACCGATCAAGATGTAAAGCTTAAGCTTTACAACAAAGAAGTTCTTCATGTTGCCAACTACCAGGGTGGCAGTGATCTTTTCTTTTTTGATTACGGGTGTCTTGTTTTCTGGAATTACAAACCTCTCACAGAAGAGAAAATCCTTGAAGCTCTTTCCCCGCTTTCTGCCAACCCTCTAAAAAAAATAGCTCCCGAAGAATTTGAGGTCACTCTCAAAAAACCTGGTTCTAAAACAGTGGTGGAAAATGATAGAGTTGTGTTGGGGGGGAATACAATTCTCGATAAACTGACCCTTTCTTTTGCCCTCTCTCAATCCGTTAAACTCTCCTATTTCGAACAACTCTTGGAAGAAACAGGAGAAGAAACCAAAAACATTCCTTCAGAGCTCGCCACCAAAGGCAAGATCTCTTTGTCACGGCGAGAAATTGCCAAGAAAATAGGGAGACTTTTTTTAGTGAGAAACTCCATTAACCTTCACACCGAAATGTTGGATACCCCTGACTTTTTTTGGGAATATCCTGCCCATGAAAACCTTTACAAACTCATCACTAAACATTTGGATGTGCCTCAACGAGTAGACGTTTTAAATAAACGCCTGGATATGATTCGGGATTTGTTCTCCATGTTAGAAGAGCACCTGAACCATCAGCACTCCTCGTTGTTAGAGTGGATCATTATTGTGTTGATCTCCACCGAAATTTTCTTGTTTTTAATCAAAGAATTTAACCTGTTTTCTTTTGTGCTTTAACTCTCTCTCAACTCCGTCAAAAGACCGCTGATGCCTTTGATCAGGTGGGTGGCGCTCTTCCATACCTTCAGAATTACCAATTTCTGATCTGGGCGTACCTTGATGGTACCGCAAGATTTTTGAATAAAGCGCACGATTTTCTCGGGGTCAGCGAAGGTGTTTTTATAAAAGGTGATCAGCACGCCATGGGGACCGGATTCCAGCTTATGGATGTTCAGATCTTTGCAAAGGTTTCTAAGCGACACAATGTGAATTAAGTTTTCTGTTTCTCGGGGCAGGGGGCCAAACCGATCAATCATTTCTGCTTGAAAACTTTCCGTTTCTTCTTTCGTAGCCAGGCCAGAGATACGTTGATAAAGACTTAATCTCAGACCGTCATCTGGTATGTAGGAAGGGGGGATGAGGACTTCCACTCCTAGGTTGATTTGGGGTGCCCAATGGGTTTCGAGAGGGGCAGATTTGTCAGTGCTTGATTTCAGTTCAGCCAGCGCGTCTTCCAACATGTGGTGATACAGCCCCACGCCCACGTTCTCAATTTGCCCCGATTGTTCTTCCCCCAAAATATTTCCAGAACCCCGAATATCCATATCATACGAGGCCACTTGGAAGCTGGCGCCGAGAGAGCGCAAAGATTGTAGCACTTCAAGTCTGCGTTCGGCCGTTTGGGTGAGCTGCTTATCTTGGGTAAAGGTAAAATAAGCGTATCCTTGTTTTTTAGAGCGACCCACTCGACCGCGCAATTGGTAGGTTTGGGCAAGACCAAAGAGATCTGACCGATATACAATCAAAGTATTGGCCGAGGGGATATCAAGACCGGACTCGATGATGTTGGTGGCAATCAGCACATCGTATCGACGATCACAAAAATCGATCATGACCTGCTCCAGATCCTTGGGAGCCAATCCCCCGTGGGCAACCGCCAGTTTGAAGTTGGGCAAAAGTTTACTTAAGTTCCGCAGGGCGGGCCCGATGTCAGAAATGCGGGGACATACAAAAAAGCTTTGCCCACCTCTTTGTTGTTCGCGGATGAGAGCTTCTTTAATGATGAGATCGTCATAGGCCATCACCCATGTATGTACGGGTAATCGTTCGATGGGAGGAGTGGTAATGAGACTCAAGTCTCGAATGCCACTCATTGCCATCTGCAAAGTCCGAGGAATGGGAGTGGCACTGAGCGCCAAGATATGAGCCTCTGGGTAGAGAGATTTGATCTTTTCTTTTTGGGTGACACCAAAATGTTGTTCTTCATCAATAATAAGAAGTCCCAGATTTTTAAAGTGGGTGGAGGAGGATAGTAAACTGTGGGTACCAATGATAATGTCGATGTCACCTTCTGCCAGAGCGTCTCGTATTTTCTTGGTTTCAGCAGGAGATTGAAACCGGGAAATAAGGGCTATCTTTAAAGAGGATCCCCGAAAACGATGTTGGAACGTTTCAAAGTGCTGCCGGGCGAGAATAGTGGTAGGGGCCAAGATAGCAACTTGCGCCTTTCGAGACCCCACCACAAAAGCAGCCCGCAGCGCGATTTCTGTTTTCCCAAACCCCACATCTCCACAAACCAAACGATCCATGGGGGTGTTTTTGGAAAGGTCTTCCAACACTTCTTGGATGGTGCGGAGTTGATCGTCTGTCTCAGGGTACGGAAAGAGGTTAGAAAACTCCTCGAAGGTATCGGGAGGGAAATAAGATTGAGCCTCGATGATATACCTCTGGGCCGCAATTTTAGCCAATTTCTCCGCCATCTCTTTGATTTTCTCTTGAGTTCGGGCTTTGCGGACTTGCCAGGCAGTGCTCCCCAATCTGTCCATGCTGGTGGCAGAAAACTTATTCGCATAAAAAGAAAGGACATTCAGATTTTCTACCGGTACATAAAGCTTATCCCCATCAGCGTACATAAGGCAGACACAGTCATGCTGGGCTTTTTGGATGGAGAGCGTCACAAGGCCACCATAGGCCCCGATACCATATTCTTCATGCACCAGGAAGTCACCCTCTTGGAATTGGGCAATCTCAAGCAAATTCTTCTTTTTTAATTTTTCTGTGTTCTGAGGCTTCTTAGAAAGGCGTACCCCGTATATATCTTCTTCGGTGATGACTTGGAAGGTGGACGTCTCGAATCCACGCGACAAGGGCAGAACCAACAAAGAAGGGGAGAGGTCTTTCTGCTGCTCAATTTCGCTCCAGGCTCTGACGGTCAGGGGAATTTTGAGGCTTTGCAGCGCTGTTTTCATGACCTCTAGGCTGCCTGGTGTTACCGCTGCAAATACCACTTTTTTAGAGGCTTCTGCCACATGTTTTTTCAGCAGATTGTATACCTCGCGGCGATTTTCGTGCTTGAGGCGCAGAAAGGGGAAAACACGGGCTCCAAAGTCTTCAGCACCCTTGGGACTAAACGCTGTTAGTTCAATCTGATCAAAAGAGGATATTCCCTTTTTTAGGGTGTGTTCGGACAGATAAAAAGTGGAGGGCTCGAGCGGATTATAAAGATCTTGATTCAGCTTCAAGCTTTCTTGGCGAAAGGCGTAATAGGAGTTTACCTTTTCAGTGAACCCATCCAACCCATCCCACGCCCGTGCATTGAAGATAAAAAGCGGGCGATCTAGGTAATCAAAAAATGTCTGGGGCTTTTCATAAAACAAAGGCAGCCAGTGTTCCATTCCCTGAAAGGGGATACCCTTGGTGATGGATTGATAGAGAGGATTCTCTTGGAGGCGTGTGCCAAAAAGCTCTCGGTAAGACTGGCGAAACTGTTCGATCGTCTTCTCCGTTAAGATCACCTCGGAAATGGGAGAAAGCTGAAAGGAATCTCTGGACTCCAAAGAAAGTTGTGTCTCAACTGAAAAGCTTTTAAGAGAATCAATATCGTCATCAAAAAAATCCAATCGAAGAGGATTAGGTTCATTGGCGGGATAAAGATCAATTAACCCCCCACGAACAGCATAGTCTCCCACTTGACGCACCGTATCAAGGTGATGGTATCCATTTTGGGACAGATAATGTAACAAAGGCTGTCGAATAGCTTTCTCTGTGCTGAGGGCGTTGAAAAATCTATGGGACAGGCATGCCTTAGGTGGTAAAAATTGAGAGATGGCTTTGGCCGTGGTGAGGATAAGGTGATGGGTATTCATCAACAAAGAGGAGAGTACACACAGCCGTTGTCCCATGACCTTAGAGGAAGGGGACGTTTTATCGTAGGGCAGACAATCCCATTCGGGAAAGACAAAAGGGGAGAGCGTGGGGACAAAAATTTTTAAGGTAGCGGCAAAGAGATACGCATCTTCCTCTGATTCCAAGAGACACACGACAGAGCGCTCTAGAGGTCCTGATTTTTTAAGCAATTGGGCAATAAAATACGCTTGGGCACTGGGGGGTACCCCCGCCACCGTGGTTTTCTTTTTTGAGTCGTTTAAATTCATCAACAAAACACGCAAAGCCCGCGGAGCGTGAATGCACCAGCGGGGTCTATATAAGACTCTAGTAAGTTTTAATCAAGAACACAAGACAAAGCGGTTAGAACGAACGTTTAATAAAGCTCTTTTATAATCTGAAGAGATTGCAGGGTTTCAGCGTCCAACAGACCCGTTATATTCAAGGGTAAAAAGTGGCGCTGAAAGGCCGTTAAGGTGTACTCTGTTTCCTCGTTCTCATGGCCGGTGAGTTCCAGCTGATATCCAATGTGGGTCAAGGCCTCTTGTGCCATGAGATAGTCTCGAGCAGAGGGGGAAAACATCGTTTCATTCTGAATAGGTAGTTTACAAAGAAGGGGAGACCATATGCCGTGCCCTTCTTCTGCTATCTTCTGCCAAGGAAAAAGCTCGCCCGGATCCTTTTTTCGGGCGGGGGCAATGTCTGAGTGCCCAACGATATTATAATCTGGAATGTCGTGACGTATCCGAATGACTTCTATCAAACTGAGTAGACTTTCGATCTGGGTGTCCGGAAAGGATTCCGGCCCATAAAGATGGCCTCGATTATCTAACTCAATACCAATGGAATTGTAGTTTAAAGAGGATTTTCCTCGCCAATAGCTGACCCCCGCATGATAGGCCACCTTCTCTTCGGGTACGAGACGCACGATCTCTCCTGTTTTTGAGATCAGGTAATGGGCGCTCACCTTAGCCGTTGGATCACGTAATCGATTAATGGCCTCCTCAGCGCTTTTCATATCGGTATAATGAAGCACAAGTGTATCAACAGGATGTGTGCGCTCTTCAAAATTGGGCGAAAAATGATCTGTAATTTTCATAAAAACAACCTATACTAAATGAAAGTAACACATAGGTATTCTTTGGAAAACTTTAAACTGTTCGTCAAGCCTTTTGAGCGCGTCATCAATACTATTACATTGGCGGGCGGGCGTTTTATTTTTGTGGGCGGGTGTGTGAGAGACGTCCTTTTAAATGAATCTCCGAAAGATGCGGATGCAGAAGTCTATGGCATCCCATTATCGAAATTGAAACAAGCCCTAGAATTGGTGGATATTGTTTCAGAAGTGGGGAAGAAGTTTGGAGTCTTAAAGCTGAAGAATTATCCTATTGATATTTCTTTGCCTCGCCTTGATACTAAAACCGGGCCGGGGCACAAAGGGTTTTCAGTGAAGGTTGATTATTCCATTCCTTTTCGACAAGCCGCCAAAAGACGCGACCTCACCATCAATGCCATCGGGTTTGATCCCGTTAAGAATGAAATTCTCGATCCCTATGAAGGAGTCAGAGACCTTAATAAGCGCATTTTACGGGCCGTTGATTCCAAAACTTTTGTAGAAGATCCCTTGAGAGGCTTGCGCGTTGCCCAGTTTGCCAGTCGCTTTTTTATGGATCCCCATAAAAGCCTCCTTTTCTTATGCCAAACTCTGGATATTACAGAGTTGCCCCATGAACGCATTTTTGAAGAAATTCGAAAACTTCTTCTGTTGGGGAAACAGCCCTCCAAAGGGTTCCTCTTTTTAAAAGAAGCCAAGCTCTTAGAACAATTCTGTCCTTGGCTCGCTCATTTATCAGAATCCAGGTGGAGTCATACCTTGTTGGCTCTGGATCAAGCGGTTACTGTTCGACCCACAGAAGAGGATACCGCGTTGGTGTTTATGTTGAGCGTCATGTGCTCTGCCTTAGATCCGGCGGATACCCGAAGTTATTTGAAGAGTTGTGTTATGAAGGAAAAGTTGAAAGGCTCTGTTTCTCTCATACTGGAGAAAGGACATCTCATCTTGGAAGCTCAACGGGTGGCAAATAAGGCAGATTTATTCTGGATCGGCAGAGAGCTTCATAAAACGGGCCTCAGTTGGAGAGATCTTCTCTTATTTCTCAAAACCATGAACCCAAAAGCGCTGTGGGTGACAGACCTATGTGAACAAGTTTTTGCAACGGGGGCATCAAACCCTAAAAACCTAGAGCCTGTGATCACGGGAGACCACTTAATAAAAAAGGGTCTGCGCCCAGGTAAAGAATTTAATGACTTATTAAATAGGTGTCTTAAAATACAATATGAACAGGGTATTACTAATGCTGACAGAATATTAGAAGAAATTCTTTAGAAAAACGTTTATCATTTTTATTAAAAGATCTAGGAGACTATTATGAATGCCACCTCTACCCCTAAAAAACCTTATATTATCGTTCTTGGTAACGAAAAAGGAGGCAGCGGAAAATCTACTACCGCCATGCATGTGACCATGGCTCTTTTAGATTTAGGGTTCAAAGTTTCCAGCATCGATGTGGACGCCCGTCAGGGGACACTCACTCGTTATGTGGAAAATCGACTTCATTACACAAAGACTCATAAGGCTAAATTGCCCATGCCAGACCATCATCCCCTATTAAAAAGCGAGGAAGATTCTACAGAAAAAGCCCATAAAGAAGACGACAAGACTTTTGCTAGCTTGTTGGAGAAATTAAAAGATTCAGATTTTATCGTCATCGATACGCCTGGCAGTGATTTATACCTCTCTCATTTGGCGCATTCCTATGCGGACACCATTATTACCCCCCTCAACGACAGCTTTGTAGACTTAGATGTAATGGTACACTTAAAGCCGGACAGCTTAGAGCTCGACAAACCGAGTATTTATGCCAACCGTATTTGGGAGCAGAAGAAACAAAAAGCCATGAGAGAACGTAGAAGCATTGACTGGATTGTCTTGCGAAACCGTCTTTCCAACATTCATTCAGCTAATAAACAAAAGATGGAAGAAGTTCTCTCCACCCTGTCGAAACGATTGGCGTTCCGGTGTGTGCCTGGGTTTAGTGAACGTGTCATTTTCCGCGAAATGTTTTTGTCGGGATTGACCTTGCTAGATCTAAAAACTCTTGGGGTTCCCTTGCAGTTTTCCCACATTGCCGCCAAGCAAGAACTTCGAAACTTGATCGAGGCTATCAGCCTTCCAGCGTTGACGGAAAAGATAAAAGTTAGTTTTTAAGGACGGGTATTTTACCCATTTGAATAGCCCACAGATAGGCATAATGTCCTTTTTTACGCAGCAGAGCCTTATGGGTGCCTTCTTCCACAACGCTGCCATCTTTAAAGACCAAGATACGATCCATATCAATGAGCGTAGAAAGTCTATGTGCAATCACTACGCAGGTTTTCCGACCCATGATTTTATCCAAGACAGCTTGGATTTCTTTTTCTGTGACGGGATCCAAAGCAGAGGTGGCCTCATCCAAGATAAGAATGGGAGCATTTTTCAAAATAGCCCGCGCAATGGCAACGCGCTGACGCTGCCCGCCGGATAAATTGCTGCCACGCTCTTCCGCAATGGTCTTGTATCCCTTTTCTAGCCTGCGAATGAAGTCGTGGGCATTTGCTTTTTTTGCCGCCTGAAAAATTTCTTTATCCGTCGCTTTAGGTTTTCCATATCGTATATTGTCCATAATACTCCGATGGAAGAGAGAGACATCCTGGGGAATAACCGACACGCTATGCCGTAAGGAAGATTGGGTAACTTTAGAAATATCCTGACCATCAATCAGGATTGTCCCCCCCTGAATATCGTAGTATCTGAGAACTAAATTCACCAGCGTGGTCTTTCCGCTGCCAGAGGGTCCAACCAATCCAACTTTCTCACCCGCTTTAATGGTGAGATTAAGCCCCTTGAAAACTTGTTGGCCAGCCCCATAGCAAAAATCCACATCCTTAAATTCTATTTTCCCTTTTTTTACACGTATTGTTTCTGCATTTTCAATGTCTTGAATTTCATGCGTAATGGAGAGGGTGGCAAGTCCCTGTGAAAATCTGCCCAAAATTTCAGGCAATTTTACAAGCTCACTGGCGAGGAGCCAGACCCCATTAATCATGGAAATGGACAATGTTAAAATAAAGGCAAAATCTCCGATGGAAACTTTCTGTTGGCTGTAAAGATAAATCAACAGCATGAGCATAACGGCTAAAAAGATAACCAAGGTGGAATCTTGAAAAGTGCGCAGCTTAATAAGATAGCGCTGTAAGTTTCTGTCTTTGACCGCATTGACGGAGAGATAGCGCTGGATATTCCTCATTTCTTCTACCTGACGAGAAAACAAACGAACATTCATATTGTTGGCGATGCCATCCACTGTCTTGCCAATCATTAAGCTTAAGTTCTCAGAATATTTTTTGGCAAGTCTGTTTGCTTTTTTGGCCCCCCAAAGAGATGCGAGTAGGAAAACAGTGCTCCAGACAATCAGAATAAGGGCGAAAAAAGGATTGATTAAGTACATAGAGACACAAGCAATCAAAATAGACATGATTTTTGTGAGAAAAGTCTCGGCAATATTGGTGAGAAACTCATCAACACTGCGACTGATATCTGAAATTTTATTGGCCACAGAGCCTGAGAAATTTCTTTGGAAAAAATGATAAGAATGGGCCATCACATAATCATAAAGGAAACTCCAAATGTCCTTGCGAAGGGAGGGGATGGTTTTAAGAAGGAGCCATTCTCTGAGGCGGAAGCTAGCACTGTTGAGGGCAGTCATGCTGATATAGGCCAACGCAAAAGGCCATAAAACATGTAAAACGCTGGCAAAGGATCCATGGGATACTTCTGTGGCTCGATCAATAATTTCCTTCATTAAATAAGGCGTCAGAGAGGTTTCAATGGCCCAAAATAACCCTAAAAACAAAATCGTAAAGACAGCTGGTCGATAAGGCCTTAGAAAGTGGGTTAAAAAGGTTCGTAGCGTTTTAGGTATAGAAGTTACTATTTTTATGTCCCCCTAGAGATGATAATACCACATTGGTTTGTATTTTTTGAATAATTTTTTGTGGAGAGAGAATCAAGAAAATCCCTCGTTTTAGAACAGCTAATCCCTTGCTTTTCCAGAAAAAGTAGTGTATCCAGGATATTTATAAGTTTTAGTTAAGGAAAAACAAATGGCAGTTCCCAAGAAGAAGACATCAACATCTCGTCGTGATCAGCGCAGAGCTCATGATTTTCTAAAAGTTGTTTCTCACGCAGAATGTCAGAATTGTGGTGAAATTATTCGTCCCCATCATCTTTGTACGGCTTGTGGCCATTATGGAAGTAAAGAAGTGATAGAACAGCGTCCTGCTGCAGAAGACACAGAAGAAACAACCAAACAGTAAGGCGAGACGTGTCAAAGTCGTCCAAACATATCCTTCTGTCGTTAGATGTGATGGGAGGAGACAAAGCGCCCCATATGGTGATTGAGGGTGCTGCGCTTGCGTTAAAAGAAAATCAAAACCTGCGTTTTTTGATGTATGGAGATGAAAGAAAAATTCTTCCTCTGATGAAGAGGCATCCCTCCCTTGAGAAAGCTGCCCAGCTTTTCCATACATCGGAATTTATTAAAAATGACGAAAAACCTTCCATCGCTTTGCGCCAAGGTCGTAACTCGAGCATGCGACTTGCCATTGATGCGGCAGCAAAAGGGGTGGCTCAAGGAGTGGTTTCTGCGGGCAACACCGGTGCCTACATGGCTATGGCCAAAATTTTTCTAAAAATGATTGACGGCATTGATCGCCCTGCCATTATTGGCTCATTCCCCACCACCACTAAGCCTTGCGTTATGCTTGATTTAGGGGCCAACATTGTCTGTGATGAGAATCACCTAACACAATTTGCTATCATGGGTAAGGTCTATGCCCAAGAAATGTACGGGGTCAAAAACCCTTCCATCGGTCTTTTAAATGTGGGTGAAGAAGAGCAAAAAGGCCACGATTTTATCCAAAATACTGCCCAAAAATTGAAGAAAGCACGGCGCACGGTTAATTTCTACGGGTTCGTAGAGGGTAATGACATTATGAAGGGCACCGTGGATGTGGTGGTTACCGATGGCTTTACGGGGAACATTGCCCTGAAATCAATTGAAGGGGTGACCCACTTTGTGATGACTGTCTTAAAAGATGTCTTTAAATCCTCCCTTCTTGCCAAGATTGGGTACCTGCTTTCCATTTATGCCCTCAAGAAAATGGCCACAAAAATTAATCCCAAAAAATATAACGGGGCCATGCTCATTGGTCTTAAGGGTGTTGCCATAAAAAGTCACGGTGGTGCGGACGCCATCGCTTTTGCGAATGCCATTCACACAGCGGCTCAACTCTCGTCGCACAACTTCGATAAGAAAATAGAGAAAAATTTAGAACAGCTCAAGAAAGAGCTTAAGTAACTCTCTTTCTTCGGCCAAGAAAAGAAGGCTATGGACCGTACGCGTATTATAGGAACAGGATCTTATCTCCCGCAGAAAATTGTGACCAACTATGACTTGGAAAAGATCATGGAGACCTCTCATGATTGGATTGCTCAGCGGACAGGTATCCATCAACGCCACGTGGCAGCGGAGGATGAATTCACGTCTCATATGGGCATCAAAGCCTCCCAAAAGGCCATGATCGCTGCCAACATTCAGGCAGAAGACATTGATTTCATTATTTGTGCCACCACAACCCCTGACTTAACCTTTCCAGCCACGGCTGTGCGTATCCAATCTAGTCTGGGGGCGAAGAACGCTTTTGCCTTTGATATACAGGCAGTGTGTAGTGGATTTATTTATGCACTGTCCCTGGCTGACAATTTTATCCGCACGGGCCAATGTCGCCGAGGGTTGGTGATTGGGGCTGAAAAAATGAGTCGCATTCTAGATTGGTCCGACCGGGGCACCGCCATCTTGTTCGGTGATGGGGCAGGGGCCGTGGTGGTGGAACATACGGATGACCCGACGCGCGGCATTCTCAGTACTCATTTGCATTCGGATGGAAGCCTGTGCGACATTTTGTATACCGATGGGGGTGCGGCCACCTCTGATCAGGTGGGGAAGGTGCGCATGGTGGGGCGAGAAGTGTTCAAACATGCTGTCCTTAAATTAGTTCATGCTATGTCAGAGGCCTTGGAATCTAATCATTTATCCAGCTCGGATGTGGATTGGTTTGTGCCCCACCAAGCCAACGAACGCATTATCGATGCGGTGGCAGAGCGCTTGAATTTCCCCGAGAATAAGATCATCAAAACGGTGAGAGATCACGCAAACACGTCAGCTGCCTCCATTCCCTTAGCGCTCGACTGGGGCGTGCGGCAGGGGAAAATTAAAGAGGGCGATCTGGTTCTGACCGATGCGTTGGGGGCGGGGCTCAGCTGGGGTTCTGCTCTTATTCGGTGGTAGGTTTTTTTAGAAATGAACGCTAGATTCGCGACCGTTTTTCTTTTATGTTGGGGTGCCTTAACCTCTACCCACAGTGAGATCATCAGAATGAACAGCCCGCAGGAAATACAAAACCAGATCGAATCTCTTTTAGTCTCTCATCCAGCATCAGAGATGTGGGTTGTTTTTGATATTTATCACACCCTTGTGCATCCTCGGCACCCAGCGACTCATTTCCACAATATGAGAGAAAAATATAAAGATATTTTTAAATCAATTTTTAAGCCGCTGACGCTTCGTCAATCAGAAGTAGCCCTGAATATGGCCTTAGAACACGAAAAAGGGCTGATCCTCATCAACCCCGCGTTTCCTAAGTTGATCCATGTCCTTCAAGAAAAAAAGATTGTGACTTTCTGTCTCACCACGGCCTTCGCCCGTTCTATAAGCAAGATTCAGAACCCTAACCAATGGACGTACACCTATTTCAAAAACACCTTAAAAATGGACTTCAATAAGAGGCCCCCCTTTGCTGAAGATCAGAAAAAACTTGTCTTAGACTCCAAAGACCCCGTCTTTTATGATAGAGGCATTCTCTTTACTAATGGCGAGCATGGACTGACGAAGGGAGAAACCATTGTTTTGGCCCTAAAAGAATCTCCTTTCAAGCCAAAGGTTTTGGTGATGGTGGACGACACGGAAAAAAACCTTTTATCCATTCAAGAAGAACTTAAAAAGCATGATTCCACCCTTACATTTGTGGGCATTCTCTTTACAGGAGCCATTGAGGTCTCGTCCTCCTGCACAGAAACAGAGTTTAAAACATTTTGGCAGGGAAAAGTTGATCACTCCAAGATTTTTTCATAAAAAAATTAGTTCACAACAAATTTTTAACACGGGAGGTTATGATGCGTTTTTTTCTTTATCTTATTTTAGGGCTATCCATTGTATTTTGGGGTCAGGCAGCCGGCCGCGCCGCGTGTTTATTTCCTTCTTTTAGTGAAGAGGCTGGTCTTCTTTCTAAACGATTTTTTCCAGGGAGACATGCTTCATCCTCGAAAAAGGCTATCCCTTCTCCTGTTTGGAGAGAAACACAAACTCCTTTCTCTGGGTTACTTAAAACAGTAGAAAATAAGGAAAAACAAAGAACTACTGGAATAGGAGTTCTTATCAATTCCACGACTGTTTTAACAGCAAGTGGAGCTATTGTTGGGTGTACAGCAGGGGGGCAGATACCTGCGAGAACACTATTTTTCCCTGGGTCTCATCCTATAAATGGAGTAGA
Source organism: Alphaproteobacteria bacterium RIFCSPHIGHO2_01_FULL_41_14 (assembly GCA_001767855.1). Lineage (NCBI taxonomy): Bacteria > Pseudomonadati > Pseudomonadota > Alphaproteobacteria > Alphaproteobacteria bacterium RIFCSPHIGHO2_01_FULL_41_14. Next base: position 624,192 of record MEMF01000002.1, read on the forward strand.
AGGGACACGATTTGTATGTGATCATCCAGAAAAGAGAAATACTGATTTGAGCAGAATTTCGAGTCAGAATCAACGCCCGAATGCCTCTGATTTTGGGGGTATGATTTTAGAAAACTCATATGGAAGTATTAAACGACCTTACTTTATCCCTATTCTTGATCCAAGCGAACTTCTTTTTTTGAACAAGCTTTGGTTAACCATCCATGATGGTGACATCTTGGTTGATCTTTCAGCAGAATTAATAAGAGCCAAAGGGCCATCTATTTGGTATCAAACGAATCGTGGAATCAACAGTACGTGGATCAGCACAGGGGCCCCTCTTTGGGGGCAGATTGATGAGAGTTCTGCTCCTTTGCTCGTAGGGTTTCATCGTCAATCTGAAAGTACCTATTGTCATGAAGGTATTAGTGCTATGGGAAAAAATGTTGTTTCCTTTATTCGACAAATGCTCTTTACTTTTCATTTGAAAAATTTACAAACAATGCCTTTGTCTTAAAGACAAAGCAAGAGGAGCGTTGTGTAAATTTTCTATGCAAGAAGAAGTCATGATGAAGCTATCATTTCTCTCCTAACTTAAGGAAAGAATACTTTTTAGACAAAATCTTCCCAATAATGTTTTTCTTCTCTTGCCTGACTAGAGGCAGAAAAAAGAGGGCCAGAAGCGAACATCATGTGCCCGTGAACCCCAAGATTATCAAAAGTCCCAGGATTTTTCCACCAGGTTTGTTGAAAGGCCATTTGATCCGCGTACCATCTTTTCTGTTCCTCGGGAGTCATTTTTTTGTCATCCCACGAGACAGCCTGGCTATTTTGGATAAGAACAGGGGTAGGAAGAGGAGTAGGAGGAAGGGAAAGTTTCTCTGATGGGTTAGAAATCATCATAAAAGTCGTTTGTTTTTCTAAAATAAAGTTTAGGTGTTCTTTCAACTCAAGGTTCTGTGTTTTTAGGAGGAGGGAAGTATCTGCCCTATTTTCTTTATTTTCTCTCTCCCCTGTATCTTCCATCATTGAAGCTAGAGTGTGAGAGCAGCGCAGAAAAGACGAAAAAGATAAAATAAAAACTCATGACAATCCCCTTTATTTAGGGAGAACGTAAAGTTTCTAGCTTCTTAAATACAGGTGAAAGATAAAAAAATTTCTCTTTATCTTATTTTCTTATTCAGACTTTCATTGGTTATATTGGATAAGTCTTGCTTCCTAGAAGGAGATGCACAACCTTAACCAGAAACAAAAAATTTTTGGTTCTTATTTAAAGTTAGGAACACCCGCTGGTGCTGCCACAGGTGTTGCATTTCATGCATGTCCCGTTTCGCACGAGGGTAAAGTTACCACACTCTTTGCAGGGATCTCCTTCAAAGCCCTTCATTTTGGCTTCCCGTGCTTTTTCTAAGCGCAGCGATCCAACCGAAGAATTCGTCGCCAGACCTGAAGAAGAACCATCCACTCCAATAGCCATGGAGACGGTCTCCAAAATGGATTCATCTTCCAGATTTTCTTCCAGAGATTGGCCGTTCAACACATAAATATTCTTGCGGATATATCCGTTACTGGCACTGCGTTGCAAGTGGTCTTTGGTGGCCTTTTTATCGCCTAACACAGATCCTGTGATGCCAAGGCTGCTGGGCATAAAGTCGTTGATGTCCACATGGGCCAGATCGGTACGGCCCAGATAAGAGATGGCCAGCTCGCGGAAGATATAGTCCGTAATGGATGTAGCCATTTTGATGGCCTCATTTCCAATGACGGTTCCAGCGGGCTCAAAGCGGGTGAAGGTGTAGGCCTCCACAAATTCTTCAAGGGGCACGCCATATTGCAGACCGAGCGAGATGGCAATGGCAAAGTTGTTCATGAGGCTGCGGAATCCTGCGCCCTCTTTATGCATATCGATGAAAATCTCCCCCAGCTTGCCATCCTCAAACTCGCCGGTACGCAAAAACACTTTGTGTCCCCCCACAGCCGCTTTTTGAGTGTATCCCTTACGGCGACCAGGAAGGCGCCGTCTTTCGGCTCTTTGAACGATTTTTTCCACAAGCCGCTCAACAATCTTCGTGGTTTGAAGAGCTTTGGGGAGAGACACAATTTCCTCCACCACTTCTTCCACATCCTCATCATCAGCCACAAAGCTAGTTGAATTCAGGGGTTGGGATAGTTTGGAGCCGTCTCGGTAAAGAGCGTTCGCTTTGAGCCCCAATTCCCAAGACAATAAGTACGCCTTTTTACAATCTTCTATGGTGGCATTGTTGGGCATATTGATGGTTTTTGAAATCGCCCCTGAAATAAAGGGCTGAGCTGCCGCCATCATCCGAATGTGGCTTTCGGCAGAGAGAAAACGTTTTCCAGTACGCCCACATGGATTAGCGCAATCAAACACAGACAAATGCTCGTCTTTAAGTCCGGGAGCCCCTTCGAGTGTCATGGTGCCGCAACAATAAGTGTTTGCCTGATCAATATGGCTCGCACTAAATCCTAAAGCGAGTAGCATGTTAAAGGTAGGATCATTCAACTGATCCACACTAAAGTTAAGAGTCTTAACGCAGAACTCCTCACCAAACGTCCATTTATTGAAGGCAAATTTAACATCAAAAGAACTTTTAAGCGCGCCCTCCAAAGCTTTGAGCTGAGGCTCCCTAAATCCCTTTTTTCTGAGCGCTTCAAAGGTTATGCCCTCTTCTTTTGGCAATGTGCCATACCCCGTGGCATAGTTGATCATTTCTGAGATTTCATCTTTAGAATACCCGAGGGTCGCGAGCGCTTTGGGCACCATCTGATTGATGATTCTAAAATATCCCCCTCCGGCTAGTTTTTTAAATTTTACCAAGGCAAAGTCTGGTTCTATCCCCGTTGTATCACAATCCATCACCAAGGCGATGGTACCCGTGGGGGCAATAGCCGTGGTCTGGGCATTCCGATACCCATATTTTTCTCCCAGCTTTAGGGCTGCATCCCACACGCCCTTAGCCTGTTCTGTCAGCTCGGGAAAAGGGCAATTCTTTTGATCAAGAGGTACGGGCAAAATTTCCAACCCTTCGTATCCTTTTTTCTCTCCATAGGCCGCCCGACGATGGTTGCGCATCACTTTTAGCATGGGGTCTTTATTATCTTCATATCCGGGGAAGGAGCCATGTTCTTTCGCCATTTCTGCAGAAGTCGCATACGCTATGCCGGCCATAATGGCCGACAAAGCGCCCGTTAAAGCACGTGCTTTATCACTGTCGTAGGGAATGCCATAGGCCATCAAAAGGCCGCCGATGTTTGAGTATCCCAATCCAAGAGTCCGATATTTATAGGTACCAAGCGCAATTTCTTTAGAGGGCAGCTGAGACATTTCCACGGCCAGATCCAAAGCAATGGTCCAAAGACGAAGAGCATGGATATACCCATCAAAGTCAAAATCAGACTTACCCTCTGTGGACTTGTAAAACTTCATCAGATTTAAGGAAGCTAGGTTACAGGCTGTGTCATCCAAGAACATATATTCCGAGCAGGGATTCGACGCATGGATGCGGCCGTGATTCGGGCAGGTATGCCAATCATTAATGGTGGTATCATACTGAAGTCCTGGGTCTGCCGACGCCCACGCGGCATAAGAAATCTTCTCCCAGAGGGCTCCCGCATTAATGGTTTTATGAACAGAACCATCTGTCCGACGAATAAGGTCCCACTCTTGATTTTTTAAAGCCTTATGGATGAACGCATTGGTCACACGCACCGAATTATTGGAATTTTGTCCCGACACTGTGGAATAAGCTTCCGAATCCCAATCTGTATCATACTCGGGGAAAGCAATGGTTTTCTCCCCCTGGTCTGCCAATTGTAAAATGCGCTGGATATAACTATCCGGTACTGCAGATTTTCGCGCTTCTTTAATGGCCTTCTTTAAGTCTGGATTTTTATGAGGATCTGTTTCGGCTTGATCTTCATCAAGAATGTAACAAGCGTTGAGAATAGCATTCAGATGTTTTTTCCCCAGTTTTGACCCGGCAACGAGTGCCACGACTTTCTGCTCTTCCACTACTTTCCAGTTGATGTAAGCTTCAATATCGGGGTGATCCACATTGACTGTCACCATTTTTGCCGCCCGACGGGTGGTGCCTCCTGACTTGATAGCGCCAGCTGCTCTGTCTCCGATACGCAAAAAGCTCATCATGCCAGAAGACTTGCCGCCGCCTGACAATGGCTCTCCATTACCACGCAGAGAGGAAAAATTCGAACCTGTTCCGGATCCATACTTAAAAAGGCGGGCTTCCCGAACCCATAAATCCATAATGCCGCCTTCGTTTACCAAGTCATCAGAAACACTTTGAATAAAGCAAGCATGCGGTTGAGGGCGCTCATAAGCGCTGGTTGAAAGCTTGACCTCCCCTGTGAGAGGATCTACGAAAGAATGGCCTTGGGCCGGTCCATTAATGCCATATGCCCAATGTAAACCCGTATTAAACCATTGAGGAGAGTTAGGCGCGGCAAATTGTTGGCACAACATATAACACATTTCATCATAGTAAGTGCGAGCGTCTTCTTCGCTTGAGAAATAGTTGCTTTTCCATCCCCAGTAAGTCCAGGTTCCAGCAAGCCTCTCAAAAACTTGGATCGCTGAGCTTTCAGGGCCATATCGCTTCTCTTTTGGCAATTTTGCCAGAGATTCTTCATCCGCCTCAGAGCGCAACAACCAAGAAGGGACACCTTTTTCTTTTACTTTTATTAAATGGGCGGGAACGCCTGCTTTTCTAAAATACTTTTGGGCCAAGACATCTGCGGCCACTTGAGACCAAGACTCTGGAACAGTTATGTCTGCGAGCTTAAAAACCACCGTTCCATCCGGGTTGCGGATCTCACACGAGGTTTTTTTAAAGGTAATATTTTCATAAGGGGATTTTCCTTGACTTGTAAACCTACGCTGTATTTTCATCGATGATCTCCGACCTACTAACCTACTATATGTTGTCTTTATGTTCTTATTTTTTATCTACATCTTGTATCAGCATACCGATTTCATTTTTCTCTATCAAGGAGTAATTCTTTAAAATTTATAGTTTTTTTTGTTGATTTTTTCAAAGCTATAGGAATGGTGCATTTCTTTGATAAATGCCTCTCTAAATTTATCAGAAGGAATTAATAATATTGAATTTAGGAGTCATAAATCCTATAATCCTACTGTATAAAATAATATGGTAAAAATATGGGGTTAAGTATGTCAAAATTTATTTTCTTTATCCTGTTAGGGTTCTTTGAAATATCCCATAGCTATGGGCCTTACTTTCAGTACGATTTTAACCATCTTGATCAGGCAAAAGAAAGAGTTTCCCAACTTAGAGAAACAGCTCAACAACACAGTAACCGGCAGCTTCGTGACTTATGTGATCACTTCTTGCGTCATTATGATTCTGCCAAACGACCTACTGTAAAAGCGGTTAGTGAAAATTTACCACTTTCCATCTACAAGAAACAATATCAAAAGCGATATGTGCGCGCTTGGGAGAAGAGTCCGAACTTTTCCTCAGTTGAAGCTATTATAGACCAAGTTCCTCCTGATAATAGAGAGAGTTTTAGGAAAGAAGCAGACACAGATATAGAGCGGGCCAAAAAACTACTCCCTCTTTACGGAGCCTATAGAGATTTTTATGGGCCATGGAGAGAGTATTTATTCAGAGATTTTATCCCCCTTTCTGATGATACTCCGAAAAATTTAGCAGACAAAAAAACCCTTTTTACTCACCTTATTAAGGCAGGATTTATTGTAAATTCTCAAGTAGATCTAGACCGAGGAATAAATTTACGTGATTTTAAACCCCTCCTTGAGGTGTTTTTAGCAGACCATCCTGAAATTAACACATTACGATTGGGAGATGAAAAAATGCTAAACCATAGGGTTTACGAACTTTTAGGTGTAACCCCTGATGGAATGTACGGCTATCGCCCTTTTACTAAAGATGATCTGAATCCTTTTAGTATGTATATTTCAAATCTTTTGGGTGAGAATAACGATATTGTGGCTGATGCGCATGATCCCCAATTTTGGAAAGATCTTCTTGAAATAAAAGGAGAAGGTTTTTTCGAGAGCATTCGAGATTTAAGTTGGTATATATTTCAGGCTCTTCCCCATCAGAAAGAAAGTAAAGAAGGGCAACAAGCTATGGCAACTTTGCGTTATATCTTTAGAGCACTGAAGCCGAAAGGAGAATTTTCTATTTGGAATACATCCTTTGAAATGCTCACCCCAGAAGGCGAACCAACAGGAAATCTCAAGAGAGATGATGAAATACGAGATCTCGTCAAGTGTATAAGAGACGTTGGTTTTAGATTTGATTCACAGAAAAGCCAGAAAGATACTTTGGTTTTTATTAAACCATAGAAAAACTGAGATCCCCTCTTGGAGCTTCCCTTAATTGTGTGTAGAATATAGGGTATTCGAAAGGGTATAAATGAGAATTAATATTGTAGAGACAATCACTGGCGGCATTGTTGTTGTTCTATCTGCAATTCTTTTGCTTTATGCTTATGTCTCAACCCAATACAAGGGCCAGGAAGGTTATAAAATAACAGCCCGCTTTAACAAGGCCGATGGTCTAGTGGATGGCAGCGACGTTAAAATTGGCGGTATCCGTGTGGGCACTGTTTCTAAAATGACCCTAGACCCCCTGACTTATGCGGCTATTATTGAGCTTGCGATTAACCCAAAAATTAAACTTCCAACAGACACCTCTGCTTCTGTTATTAGTGAGAACCTCCTTGGTGGAAAATATCTTGACCTTCAACCAGGTGGGGATGAAACGATGATGAAAGAGGGCGATGAAATTCAGCAAACTCAATCTTCTGTGATCCTTGAATCTCTCATCGGTCAGTTCATTTTTGGTAACAAAGATAAAGATAAAAACAAAGACGACGAGAAATCTAGCTCTCAGAAATAAAATCTCTTTTACGTTTGGCTCCTGGTCATTTATCGGTCCTGAGTATTTTTATTTTTTTTCTACGCCCTTGAATATTAAGAAAGTTTTTTTTATAGTCGGACTACTTTTGGAGAATAATAGAGTCAATGCATATCACCGTCCCCTTAACTGAAATCGCTCTTGTTATCGTAAGCGCTTTGGTGTGTGGACTTATCTTTATGCGATTAAAACAGCCTGCCATCTTGGGATATATGTTTGCCGGCCTTGTCATTGCACCCTATATGGTGATTGATTCTGATATGGAACACATCATCAAATCGTTATCAGAACTTGGTGTTTTTATGCTGTTGTTCATTCTAGGAATGGAAATGAATCTGCGGTTTTTTCGAGAAAACTGGCTCACAACCTTGGGGTGCGTCCTTGCCCAATTCATCATTAGCTTAGGGGCAGCGTATGTCATCTCTTTATTCTTTAATTGGTCTTTTGGCCTAACCTTCGTTTTAGGATGTATTATTACCCTCAGTAGCACGGCTGTTGCTATCAAAATGCTGGATAGCATGGGGAAATTGAAGACAGACACAGGGCATCTCACCATCGGTATTCTGATTGCGCAAGACCTTGCCTTCGTTCCCATGATTTTAGCTGTCCAAGGGTTTGGTGGAGAGGCTTTTGAGATAGGCATTATTGCCGCCAAAGTGTTGGGATCTATGGGATTGCTTGCCCTCCTAGTCTGGACACTCAGTAGAGCTGAGCGTCTTCATATTCCGTACTTGGAAGATATTTCGAGGGATGGAGAACTACTTCCCCTCCTTGCCCTTACTTTTTGTTTTGGTCTCGCGTCTTTAACAGGCACCATGGGTTTGTCCGCGGCTTATGGAGCCTTCTTGGCAGGGCTTATTCTGGGGAACACAGCTGAACGCCACCAGGTTTTGGAGGTAACCCATCCTCTCCAAAGCTTACTGCTTATGGTTTTCTTTTTATCTGTTGGACTTCTCGTGGATATAGATTTCCTTGTAGAACATATTGTGAAGATTTCCATTCTGCTGTTTGTGGTTCTCTTTGGAAAAACCATTCTCAATACCACCATCCTCCACATGTTTAAGCAACCCTGGCGCATCTCCTTTGTGAGTAGTCTTGTATTGGCCCAACTGGGAGAATTTGCGTTTGTTTTGTCCGATATGGCCGCTAGCAAGGGATTACTAAAGCCAGATGAACAAAAATTGGTTATCTCTTTGACCATCATGTCGCTTGCCGTCAGCCCTCTTTGGTTAACATTGGCCAAAAAATTTCAAACAGAAGATGGATCTTTTTCCTTAGAACATTTAAAGTCAAACTCCTTTTGGTCTAAGATCAAGTATCAACGCCCATGGAAATAAATCTTCTTCACCCAAGTTTCGAAATTGAAAATTTGTTTGAGGGGATTGTGGCTGGGGTAGATGAGGTAGGATATGGCTCTTGGGCTGGGCCCGTTATGGCTGCTGCTGTGGTGTTACCGAGAGATTGCCCCCTTTCTCTTTTAGACTTACTGGACGATTCAAAAAAATTATCTCTTCTACAAAGAGAAAAAATTTATACTCTTTTATTAGATACCCCAGAGGTTTGTGTTGGGATTGGAGAGTCGTCTGTTGAGGAAATAGATCAAATGAATATTCGCCAAGCCACTTTATTGGCCATGACCCGGGCTCTTGAAACTCTTCATCTTCCTTTAAATGCTGTGATTATTGATGGAACAGCTCGACCTCAGTGCCTTTATCCTTGTTATGCTTATGTGAAGGGAGATCAAAGAAGCTATTCCATTGCGGCAGCTTCCATTATCGCAAAAGTCACCCGGGACCGTCTGATGCAGCAACTCTCCCTTGACTATCCTCATTTTGGATGGGAAAAGAATGTGGGATATGGCACAAAAACTCATTCTGAGGTCCTTCTAAAACATGGCCCCACTCTTTGGCACCGCAAGAGCTATCGGCCTATTGCGGCTCTTCTAGAACCAACTGTTTAACTTTTTTCATCAACGTTGGCAGAGCATATAGCCCGAGATCTGAGGGCTGCACCCAAATACCTGGCCTCTCCGAAGTCTCTGCCTTTGCTTTCACAATCGTGCCAATCAGATGGAAATGTGTAAAGGTATGCTTCACCTTCTTCCTGAGCGGAAGAAGGGAGAGAAAGGAGGGAGGAAGGGGCTGATCTTTCTCGACTTTCCATTCTGATGTGGGAAACCCCATTAAACTTGCTAGTAATCCTTTGTCAGGGCGTTTTTCTAATAAGACTTCCCCTTTGTTATTTTCGACCCAGAAAAATGTTCCATATCGGGTGGGTTTTTCTGTTTTAGGAAGACGTTTGGGAAAGTCTTCCGGATTTTGTCCAAAGGATTGGCAAAAAGAAGCGAGCGGGCAAAGGCTGCACTTAGGATTTTTTGGGGTACAGAGAGAGGACCCTAAGTCCATCAAGGCTTGAGCATAGTCTCCTGGTCGTTCTTTAGAGATTAACGGGCGCGCTTTTCCGTGGATTTCTTTTTTGACAGCAGGAAGAGGGGTTTCCAGGCGAAAAAGACGGGTTATAATGCGCTCTATGTTCCCATCTACCACGGTGGACGGTTTATCAAAGGCAATGGATAAAAGAGCCGCCGCGGTATAGGGCCCTATACCAGGCAATGTCAAAAGTATTTTTTCATCAGATGGAAACTTTCCTCCATGCTGCTGTTGTACCACCTGGGCACATCTATGCAAATTTCTGGCTCGGCTGTAGTATCCCAATCCTTGCCACACATGTAAGACATCGTCCAAGGAGGCCTCGGCCAAATCTTTTACTCTCGGCCATTTCTCTAAAAACTGCACATAATACTCTTTGACGGTAGGAACAGTGGTTTGCTGCAACATAATTTCACTGATCCATACGGCATAAGGATCAGGCCGCTGTCCGGCAAGAGAACGCCAAGGAAGCTGGCGCCGGTAAACGTCATACCATCTTAATAAAGAGCGATGATAGTGAGGAATAGAAATCATTTTTCTACTCTATAAGGAAATATCGTCGATGGCGAAAGAATTTTTTTAAAAATTCTAATAGAGAATGGTTGTTATTTTTGAGTCGATACAGTAGGTTCACCATGTTGGAGAGGTGCCAGAGTGGTTGAACGGGGCGGTCTCGAAAACCGTTGTACGTGTTTTGCGTACCGTGGGTTCGAATCCCACCTTCTCCGCCACATTCTCAATCAAGGAGATACCATGATTAACCATATTATATTATTTAAGTTCAAGAGATCTTTAACAAAACAAGAAATTGCTGAGTTGTTAAATCAAATCCGCACCTTGAGTGAATATTTTCCAGGAATCCAGAATTTTTCTTGGGGGCCCCGTAATAGTTCGGAAAAGGATGCACATGGATTTGAATATGGATTACTGCTTCAGTTTGATTCTGAAGAAACACGCAAACAGTATTTTGTCCACCCTTTAAGCGCCGAGATATCCAAGAATTTTGCACCGGCCCTAGAGGGAGGCGAGAAGGGGGCTCTTTCGTTCGATTATGAAGTTTAAGTATAGGAAGGTGACATACAATGATTAATCACATAGTTTTATTTAAATTTAAAGAATCTTTATCCCTTCAGGATATTGACCATTTATTTACACAAATCCGGAAACTGAGCGAATTCTTTCCCGGTATTCAGAACTTTTCTTGGGGACCCAATAATAGCTCTTACGGATTAAACCGTGGGTTTGAATATGCGCTCTTTTTACAATTTGATTCGGAAGAAACCCGGAAACAGTATGGAGCTCATCCTCTCAACGAAGAAATATCAGAAAAAATTGTGAGGCCTGCTTTGGAAAATGGCCTCGAGTCCAGCTTAGTGGTTGATTTTGAGACAGTATAGCTGATTCCTGCTTCCCCTGCCTTATGTGAAGGGGCACGAAGGAAAGTACAGTGTTCGTAT